>JAQWLN010000046.1 GCA_029247265.1 Fuerstiella sp. | reverse complement strand
CACTTTGCGGGGCAACGTTTTTGATGATGGATCGCGACAGGCACGCGTGTCTGCGACGACGTTCGGACAGGGCGTCGCGGCTGGCGATGTAAATAACGACGGGTTCGATGATCTGTATGTCGCTGGCACACAGGGCAATATCCTGCACATCAATCAGGGTGACGGAACATTTCAGGAAGTGTCTGGGTTTCACGGAAGTCCCGGCTGGACGACGAGTGTGGCGATAGCTGATCTGAATGGAGACGCCTGTCCGGACATATATGATGTCAATTACATCGGAGGCCCGAACGCATTCCTGCAAACCTGCGACCATGAAGGTCGGCTGCGAACCTGTGGGCCGAATGATTTTCCGGCGGAACCGGATCGTGTGTTCTTCAGTGACGGTCGCGGCGCGTACCTTGATGTCACCGGCGAGGCGGGATTCAATACCGTTCCAGGCCGAGGCATGGGAGTGATTGTTGGCGACATTCTGAGCCAGGGGACCAATCAGTTATTCGTCGCAAATGACGAAACACAGAATTTTTTCTTCACTCGCAATTCCGATTCAGCAGTCTTCAGGGAAGACGGCTTTGTTGTGGGGGCAGCCTATGATAAATACGGCGGAGTCCAAGGGAGTATGGGAATCGCCATCGGTGATGTCGACGGCAATGACCACCCGGACCTGTTTGTTACCAATTACTACTCAGAATCCAATACGCTGTATTCGCAGCAGCACTCCAGTCGCTTCATCGACGACACTGCGGCGGCCGATCTGGCGACTCCAGGGTACTCAATGCTGGGGTTTGGCTGTCAGTTTCTTGATGCAGACGCTGATGGGGATCCGGATCTGTTCGTCGCCAACGGACATCTGGACGATTTTACACATATGGGTCACCCGTATCGGATGAGGCCACAGATGTTTGAAAACGTCGGCAGCGGCCGCATGGCCGAATCTGCGTTCGCGGGCGATTATTTTGAAATGCCTGTTTTGGGCAGATCAGTCGCCACGCTGGACTGGAATGGAGACGGTCGCTGTGACCTCGTTGTGACTCACCTGGATTCTGCTGTGGCATTGTTGACAAACGAGACGCCGCAGATGGGGGCGACGACATCGCTGACGCTCATCGGAACCCGCGCTGCCCGAGATGCCGTCGGTGCGTCGGTTGCATGGTCCGCTGCACCCGGTGCTGCAGCCTGGCGGATGGCAGGCGATGGCTATCAATGCTCAAATGAACCTGTGCTGCGTCTGTCTCTGGCGGACCGTGAATCGAACAGCTCTGACGTGACGGTGACGTGGCCTGGAAGTCGGGGCAATTCTGTTAGTTTGGTTGTTGCAGGAAGGCCATTCGCGGTGGTGCAAGACCGCCCTGCGGCGTACGAACTTCCGCGCTGAGCAGACACTTTCAGCACTTAGAGCAGTTTTCGAAAACATGCAGCACGTTCGGGCTCGTGGGAAGCTCACATGGCAGGCAGAAAACTGTCGTTCGCGGCCACAAGTCAGCGTAAAACGCAGCAGGCGACCGGCGGTGAATGCAGTGTCTCAAACTGACACTGTGTTCAGCATACGCGAGAGAAGAAACGGTGGACGATCATTCCGCCGCTGGATTCGAACAGATGCTCACTGAGAGTACCAGCTCAGCAGACTGGTCAGCTGTTTCATTCGTGACAGCAGTGAAACACGCTTAAGTGCTGACGTCGTTCCCAGTGCCGGAGAGTAGCCGTAATTATGATCGGCCGTGGCCAGTGAGGCCTGGACATCGGCCAGATCCAGTTGTTCAGCGCCCCGTCGGGCTGCTCGCAGCCGAGCAAGCCACATGACGACAGGATACATTAGAGTCAGACCTCGAAATCCGTCCAGCAGCGAAGTCTGAAACTGAGCCGGACCACAGAAATGGATGCCCTGGATTTTGACGCGCATATATCTGGTCAGCAATTCGTCGATGTCAGAACGACGCCCGCCGCAGGGGACTTCGAGTTCCGAAAACCGCACGCTGCAGGCGGGGGCGTCGCTTTTGTCAACGTCGAATACCCGTGATACGGACGCTGATTCGTTCAGTGTCGGAATGCGGCCCAATCCGGTCGTAAACCGCAGTGCCGCATTTAACAGCGCCAGTCTGGTGCCAATGCCTTCGCGGACGAGGGCTGCTGTGTCGTGTCTGGCGTACTGAGCGGCAATCAGGCGAAACATGATACGAGCCATTCGATTCGGACGGTGAATCGGCAGATCGTTGTCCGGCTGAGCTTTCGCAGCCGCTGTCGTCACCAGTTGCAGGTAATCGTCCAGCTTTGCACCGCGTATGGTTGTGAATTGTGATTGTTCGACCAGTTCCAGCCATGCCAGAATTCTCATCAGTCGCACAACCAGATCCACGGACTCATCCGCTACGCAGTCGTCCAACGCGGTCTGGAAACGCCGAAAGTCAGACCAGTTGGCCTGCTGAACGCCGTGCGGTGGCGAATTGTGAATCAGAGGAGCATCGTGATCGCGATGTTTGCCTGCGACGATTTCATGACTCAACGGAACAATTGCCGCTCTTTGAGAAGCTACTGACGGCCCCAGATTCTGAACGACGGACGGGCAACTGAAACGCAGACTCACCGCCAGTTCATTTGGTCCTGCCGGATGCACGGCGTAGGGATAGACTCGGCAGGCCAGTGGCTTCGCGGATTCGCCAAATTTGGCGTGAATGCGGCACAGTCCGCCGTCGTCAAGGAATACGCACGCACCATCGTCCTGGTGAGCAAGACGGTAACGGTTTCGCCCGATCTGCTGGATGACCGGCCGAGCAATTGAAATTCCGTCCGCTGCGGTCCATTGCTGTTTTTCGATCACCCGTTTTTCTTTGTCAGTGATTTCGATCAGGTGCTCGCGGCAGCAGCCACCGCAATTGTGGCAGCTCCAGTTCTGGATGACTGGAAGATGAAGATTCGTTTTGGACATGATTTCGGACTCTGCGAAGCGAACACTATGCGCGACTATCACGCCAGGCGACAGTGATAGTCGAATAGTACGGATATTGGTAGTGCGGCAAGTGCAGCGGGGCGGGACATGATGCAGGATGTTGTGCGTTTTGTTGGGCCGAAAACCGGTCTGGGAACTGTATCAACTGCGGTTTCAAAATTCCGGCGGTCGTCCTGTTCGATACTGCTGAGCTGTCACGAGTCATGACGTCACGTGGCTTCGAAGGCGGAGCGACTGTGAGATTCCTTTTCGGATTCGGACCATCAGTCAAGTTTGGTCATTGTTTTCGGTTATGACCCTGAGCAGGCGCCGCGGCGACGCTTTGGCTTTTTGATTCCCGATGTTCTGTCAGTGCATTTCTGAATAAATCGTGCGCCGGCTGGTGTCGGTTCTTCCGGGCACGTGGTTACACTGTTCGTTACCCCGTGGAAGACCTGTTCGACCACGTGTATGTCTGATTGCACAGTTCTTCGCAGGTTCCGCCGTGAGTGACTCCCTACCTCATTTATATTGCGTTGGCTGCAACGAACTGTTTTCTGATAAGACAGAGTGTTGTCCCCGGTGCGGTATGCCGCCGGGGGATTCCGGCGATCACATACTGGACTCGGTGCTGATTCCTCGGGATGCCACCGCTCCGTCATCGACCGAAATGGAGCTGGATGTTATTCTGCTGGACGGCCAGACTGTCGATATTTACGAATGTCAGCACATGCTGGGTCGGGGCGGAATGGGAGTCGTGTATCTGGCACGCAACAAGAAACTGCACCGTCAATGCGCGCTCAAGGTGCTGTCGCCACGGCGAGTTTCCAACAGCATCGACTACATTCAGCGTTTCGAGAATGAAGGCCGTGCCGCTGCTGCGCTCGTTCACACAAACGTGGTCACCACGCACGCGATTGGCAAATCAGGCAGCCATCATTTTCTGGAAATGGAGTTCGTCTCCGGGCGAACTTTACAGCAGGAAATCGACGAAACCGGCCCCATCGGGCCGCTGCGGTCCACTCAAATTGCAGTCGGAATTGCGGACGGATTATCCGTTGCCCATCGTCTGGGGATCGTACACCGTGACCTGAAACCGGACAACGTTTTGGTGACGCCCGCAGGCTATCCGAAAATAGCCGACTTCGGCCTGGCAAAACAGATTCATTCTGCACCATTTGGGCCTGCGAATCTGGCCGGAACGCCTCACTTTATGGCGCCGGAGCTGTTTGACGGTGAAGAGGCGACGCCCGCCAGCGATGTGTTTGCTCTGGGTGTCTGTTACTACCTGATGCTGACAGGGCGATATCCTTTTGAGGGTGAGTCGATCAGTTGTCTGATGTCATCCATTCAGACTGGTGAATATCAGAGCGTGCGCCGAAGGACACCTGGAATTCCACTGGATGTGGCTGAGTGCGTCTGCGTCATGCTCGCCTCAAGCCCGGAAAATCGTCCACGTGATGGAGCTGCGATTTCTCAGCTTTTACAGGCCGTGCTGGGCAGCAGTCGGGATCTGGATACGCTGGCGTACGAAGCGTTTCATGATCTACCCAGCATCACGTTTGAATCAACTGAAGACGCAGTGGAGATTCAGCTTCAGCTTCCCAATAGTCGTCACCAGACTGTGTTCCTTCAGAACAGTGATCATAGCGCTGGTGATCGGTTGCTGAACATCTACAGCATCTGCAGTGAAGCCTGTCCCGACTTCTATGAAAATGCTCTGCGACTGAATGCCGTTGTTCTGCACGGTGGATTGTCCATCAAGGATATCAATCAGCAGCCGTGTTTCGTCATGGTGGATACTTTTCCACGAGCCACCGTCAGCGCAGAAGAAATTCGCCGCAGCGTCATTGAAGTCGGATCCCGAGCCGACGAAATTGAACGTCTGCTGACCGGTTCGGATGTCAACTGAGTGGCTGCCATCACGGTTACCGAAAACGCATTCCAGGCAATTCGCGACTGATATGGCGTGTCGTCGATTCCGGTCGGTCCGGTAGCACTTTGTATACAGTCGCTATGGACACGGAAATTGGCAGAAACATGATCCTGTGGACGGTGCGACTGTCCGTGGCGCGGTATGTGGTGGCCGTTTGGCGTCTGTAGTTTGCTGTTGAAGGCGGCGCCGGTGACCGAAAATTTACGGCAGCCTGGTCACTGTCGTGGCTGCTGTGTGTAATTCATGTTGTCAGCGCCATCGCCTTTGAACACCGTTGGAGTCACCAGGCTGCTT
>JAQWLN010000016.1 GCA_029247265.1 Fuerstiella sp. | reverse complement strand
AGTCCCCGTGGTGGAGTCGTGCTGTGCGAAGACGGAGATGTGTTGCCTCAACGCATTCACGGACTGACACCAGAAGGGCAGCTATTTACGTTTGCCGAAAATAATGTTGTGCTACACGGCGAACACAACGGCATCGAGGGCGACTTCCGTGATCAGGAATATGCGGGTTCGACATTTTCGTCAGATGGCAAATGGCTGTTCGTTAACATTCAAACTCCTGGCATCACATTCGCAATCACCGGCCCGTGGGGAAACGGGCTGCTGTAGAGCAGTTGGCGAAGAGATGTGGTCGTGGGGTTCGTGGCATAGCGACTGTCTTAAGTGAAGCAGCGTTCGCCGCGGCCACAAGCCGCGATATTGAACTGAGGTTCGAATTTGCCATCGTCAATACGTGCCCATGCATTCCCCGGCTGTGGTAAAGACTGCTGCCATTGTCGTTATAGCAGCGCTTCATTATTCAGCCACGATGGCGATCATCACCGGTGGACGTGTGTCCGTCCTCAGCAACGGCCCCATGTCCCGGTCAAAATCACGCTTTGCAAGTCCCAGCACGACTGCCAGCGGAATAGCCACCAGCACCAGGCGAAGCAACCCCAGCAACCATGGATTTCTGTGCCGGAACAATGGCACTTCGGTCACCCAGCATGCCAACGGTGCCAGCAGAATTGTCAGCGCGGTACCCGTCGAAAGCCGACCAAAGAAATGCCCGATGAACAACAACCCGAACAAGCCTACCGCTCCAATTCCGGGGATCGCCTGGACACAGTCATTTGTCACGACACGGCATTTCGTGATCATTGTAGTTGCAAAAGTCGTTGCCATCAGTGCGGCAACAATCGGCAGAGCAGCAGCACCACCCTTGATGTACCCAGCCATCATCACCGTCAGTCCGGCGCATTGAATCGTCAGACACAGGGAAAACGAGACCGAAACACCTGGCGAGCGTCGAATCAACCGGGCCAGCAATGCCCAAACGCTCATCAACAATGTGGCGCACACGGCCATCGCCGTATTGGCCCGCCACGAAGGCCAGTCGTTGTCAGCCCCGGTCAGGTAAACGGAACCGTGCAGCAGAATGCGTGGCATCGTCGCGGCCAGGCCAATTCTCAGAAACCATGCGCACCATGCTGGGACGCACGGGAATCCCGCAATCAGTTCGATGCCCAGGGCCACTGGAAGAACGATCGTCAAAAGCCGATCGAGCGCGTTTGTGGGTGGCCAGCACGGCTGCAGTGACAACATGCAGTAGCCGACTGCGAGGCCGAGACCAATCCCCCCAACACATGCTGAATTCTGCCAGCTGCTGACTGCCTTCCGTCGCGCGGTCACCAACGCCAGAACGCACAGGGCGCTGACGCTGGCAGCCGACACCATCGCCTTCAGGTATAACCACGGATCGGGCATCAGCTATTTTCGCACGCCTTCGCAGTCGATGAAAATCAGAGCCTTATCCCCGATTGCGCTTGGCCCGATCGCTCTTTTGTCGAAGCCGTAATCACTTCGTTTCAGGGCAAGTTCTGTGGAGAAGGCAACACGTTTGGTTCCCTTGAAGTCGTGCTCCTTGCCCCCTGTCAGCACAATCGTCACCTTTTTTGTTGTGCCGTGCATCGTGAAGTCGCCCGTGACTTCGTACCCGCCCTTGATGGCTTTGGTGCTGGTGCTCTTGAATTCAATCGTGGGAAACTGTTTCGTGTCGAAGTAGTCCGGTTGCCGCAGGTGTTCGTCGCGAGCTTTGTTGGCCGTATCGACGCTGTCCGCCTTGATCGTCAGCTTGAACGTTGATTTTGAAGGCTGTTCGCGATCGATCGAGAATTTCCCACTCACGTCGTTGAATCGGCCGTGAATCCAGCTGATGCCCAGATGACGGGCTTTGAAGCCGACTGAAGAATGCACTAGGTCGTAGTCATATTCATCTGCTGCAAAAACCGAATTGCTGCCAACACAGACTAACGTTGCGATCACAAGTGTCAGAACCAACGCAAGAGGATTTCGTCGCATGATATTGTTCCTTCCGAACAGGTTATGGGAGTTTCGTATTGCTGTGTTTTCAGCATGTCAAAAGTCATCCTACGAGCTGGCCGATCGTGCGTAAAGCAGGTCGCTTGTCTGCGCAGTAGTGTAGGCGTCCGTCGACTTATGGCTGACACCCTCAACTGCCGTAAACGGCAGCACCGGCGCAGCAGGTGGCGTCGGATTCAAAACTCGGCAGCACACTGAACGCCCAAGCAATTCGGCCAGCCGTCGGAACTACGAAAGATCCAGTGCAGAACTGCTTTCTGCGAATTTCTTCCGCGGCACGCCGAGCCGTCTCAGAATCGTAAGGTGCAGGTCCGAAATCGACGTCTCTCGACGGCCGCCGATCAGTCTGCCCGGACTAACCGCAGCTGCACTGCCCCCCGCCAGCAGCAGCGGCAGATTCTTTTCTTCGTGTTCGTGACCATCAGAAAGGCTGGAACCGTAGACGATCAAACTGTGATCGAGCAACCGCCCATTCGGCTCTTCAATGTCCTGCAGCTTCTTCAGAAGATAGGCAACCTGTTCCGTATGCCATGTGGTGACGCGATTGTACATCTGACGTTTTTGCTCACGTGACGACCATGACGTGACACCATCGTCGTCTTCCGTTTTACCGCTGACGTCTTTCCAGTGGGACAGAGCATGCCATGTGCCGGTGACTCCGTCGATGAAGTTGAAGTAACGATTGCTCTGCCCATGATCCATCATGAAAGTGCACACACGAGTTGCATCCGCCCAAAAGGCCAGCACGATCATGTCCATCATCGTGCGCATGTAATCGCCATGGTGTTCCGGTATCCCGGGTTCCGGCCGACGCAGCGCCTGCTGCAGCCCCGGTGTCTGATGGGCCCTGGTCTGTTGCCGTTCGGCAAATTCGATGCGACGTTCAATCGCTCGCACTGAGTCCAGATATTCGTCAATCTTCTTCCGGTCCTGAACACTTACACGTTGCTTTAGGCGTTTCGCGTCCTGAAGAACCAGATCGATGACAGATCGGTTGCCAAGTCCCGCGTTGCTTACTCGAAACATGCGATCAAAAACGGAGCGGGGCTCGGTATCACGCGGCGCCGGTGTGACGGAGTCCACCCAGGAAACGGTATTGCGCGGCAGGCTGCTGCTAAAGATACCTTCGCCGCGAGTCGACAGTTCGAGTGACGGAAGCAGAGTTTGATCTCGAAAATGACGCGATGCAATCTGGTCGACAGACGCTCCTCCGGCATCCAGCCGCTCTTCGTCAAAGCCGCCTCCTGTCAGCCATGTCGCCGTCCCGGCGATATGACCGTTTCCACGAGGCGTCCACATGTTCCGAAAGATGGTCAAGTCTGCTCGAAACGGATTCAACGGAGACATCCATTGATTCAACCTGACCAGTTGTCCCTGATCGTCAATCTCTTCGGGCTGCCACGCTCCTTCAGCAACGCCGTTCGGAATATAAAGGTACGCAACTCGTGTCGGCGGCGATGTGTGGTCGGCGGCTGAAAGACTCGGCCGCGTCATAACTTCCAGCATCGGCAAAGATACCGCAGCACCGGTACCGCGAAGCATCGTGCGTCGAGAAACATGCCAGTTGCCAAACATAGAAACTTCCGTTGTGTTGCAGCCGAAATGATGTGGGCGCCCGAGTGGCCCTGATCTGCGTCCGACGTTTGCCGGAACTCTGTTGTTCGTATTTCTATCTATTCGCGAATTACATGCCAGTCATCTGTTTCATCTGAAACGTATGACTTTGAACGATAGCGTGCACCACGACCCGCAGCCGACGGTCGTTGTCCTTCAGTTGCTGAACAAGGTCGCGCACCGTACCTTCGTCATAGTATTCTAACTGCCTTCCCAGTGCATAGGACAGCAATTTTCGCGTCAGCTGAATCGTCAAGTCGTCCAGTCGCTGGTTCAACAGTGTTTGACTAAGCCCCGTCAGTCCGCGAAACGTCTTTCCACTCGGCAGTTTTCCGCTGACATCGACGGGCTTGCCCCTGCGAGTTGGCTGGTGGCGTCCAAACCATTCGAATTCCTCAAGCGCAAAGCCGAGCGGATCGATCAGACTGTGGCAGGCATAGCAATTGGGATTGTCCCGGTGTACTTCCAGCTTTTGTCTCTGAGACAGCCGTCTGTTTTCGGCCACCTGTTCATCAAATTCGCTGACGTTGGGTGGAGGAGGTGGTGGAGGTGTGCCCAGCAGACTGGTCAAAATCCAGTTGCCTCGAAGCACGGGACTGCTTCGTCCAGGAAACGAGGTGACCGCCAGAATACTGCCGTGACCCAGTACGCCTCGGCGCGGAGTGTCGCTCAGCGATATCTGCCGCATGTGCTCACCGGCCACACCTTCTATCTGATAGTGTCCCGCAAGTTCTTCATTGATAAATGTGTAATCGGCATCAATCAATCGGTCGACGGGGTCGTTCTGCTGGACCATTGAATTGAACAGCATTGCCGATTCCTGCTTCATCGATTCGATCAGCGAATCCGTCGCCCATGGATTGTCGATCTGTCCCGGACGGACCCGATCCAGATCAGCGAATCCCAGCCACTGCGCTGCGAAGAGACTTCCCAGTGTCCGGGCCTTGGGATCGTCCAGCATTCGATTGACCTGGTCAGCAAGGACGCCAGGCTCACGCAGTTGATTCGTTGCCGCGAGACGGAACAGTTCGTCATCCGGCATTGACGCCCAAAGAAAATATGACAGCCGGCCGGCCAGTTCCCAATCTGTGACGGGAAAAGGAACTTCTGGCTGTGAGCCTTTCTGTTCCGAACGAATCAGGAAATTCGGCGACACCAGCACCACTTGCAGAACATCCTGCATTGCAGCGTTGGGTGAAGCCCCGTCACGACGTCGTCGTTCAAAGTATGACGTCAATGACGCCAGTTCATCCTGTTGAATCGGACGCCGGTAGGCTCGCGTTGCAAATCGTCGCAATACGTTTTTTGCTGCTCCGTCGGCGGAAAGATCCTCATCGTCGCCCAGTAACGTCCGCCACGCGGTCTGCTGAGCAATGGATGACGGAGAAGCGGGCCACGCCGCGGAAACGATAGCTTCAGCGGCACCCACATAGCGTTCCATAAGTATGGGTTGCACAAACAGGCTGTTCGCGCTGTTTTCAAAGCCGCTGGTGGCGGTCATGTCCACCGGAAAACGGTCAGCGGGGCGAAGGTCGATGCCCGTCAAATCACGAACCGTGTTGTTGTATTCGACACGAGTCAGGCGGCGAGCAGGCTCGTACCCTGGCTGCCTGACCGTAGAGTAGTCGAAGTTTTCAATTGCGTTCGTCAGCCATGCCGTCAACGTTCGGCGAGCGGCTTCAGATGGCTGGTCTGCGTCCGCCGGCGGCATCGATCGAACCTTCAACTGCTGAATCACATTGATCCAGTGTGAGCGATTCACGACCAGCGGTCTGATACCCACCAGAGTTTCCAGGTCCAGGTCGCCGTTCGCCGATTCGCCATCGTGACACGCAAAACATGCGGCTTGCAGCAGTGGAACAATCTGCCGATGAAAATCAAGCCTTCCGGAAGCGGCGATCTCTGTAGTGGTCAGTTGAATCGGAGCTGGGAACTCTCTCCGTGAAACTGAAGACAGGGGTTCGCCGGCCGCGCCGAGTGCTTTGAGTTCCGCTTCCAGTTCCCGCACTGCTTCAGCCTCGCCTTCGTCGCGAGCCCAGTGCAGTTCGAGTTTCAGCTGCAGCACTTCACGTTTGTGATGAAAGTCGTCTTCCAGTTCTTCCACCTGCTGTTCCAGCTCAAGTTCTTCGCTTTCCGGTCCATCTTTGTAAACACGGAAGAGTTCCCTGACCAATTCGCTGCCGCGGTCCAGCTGTTTGGGCAACATCTTTGCCTCGGCCAAAAGCGCATCCAGTTCAGCCTCTTCCAGCTCACTGATAAGATCAGCCGCACTCACACGATGCTCATGTACTTGCAGCCTTGCTCGGACGAATTCGAACGTAAACTCCGCCTCTTCAGCTTCGCTCGCCAACCGCTCGACTTTGCGTTCATCGTCGTTTTCCCGTGCTTCTTCAATCTGTCGTTCAAACCGCTCCAATGCGCGCCGCATCGTGTGGAGTTCTGTCAGCAGGGCAATCCGGTCATTCGTGAATTCAAGGCGTTGCTGCAGGTGTCGCTTCTCGCGCTGAGCGTCCTGCAGCTCGGCACCGATTTCTCGTACGTCTTCACCGTCCTCCTGCGCCACTGCGTGAGGCGCTGTCGCAACAAGACAGATTGTGAGTGTCAGTAATTTCATTGCTGCAGTTTCTACTGGGAAGACACTAACCTGGCGAACCGAGAGTGACCGCGCCGGAACTTCCCCTCGCTCAGGCTCGACCCTCCTTGAGAAAGGGGGTGATGGAAGGGACGCTGTCCAACTAGTCATTCGGATCCACAAGATTTTTCCAGTGCGGATAGACGGGCCGGTCTTTTGTCTCCCGTTTTCCAATTACAGTTGCGGCCGGAGGACATTGTTGCAGGAGTTCGTTGAGTTGTCGGCGCGCTTTTTCGCCGACTTGCCCGGCAGACCCGGCCACCAGATTATTGGCCTCAACCAAATCGTCAGGCACGTGAAAATATCGACCGTCGCGGTAGAGTTTGAAGGAACCCGTCCTGGCGAACTGACCAGGTTTCTTATTCCAATACGGCTGGTAGTGACATAGTGCCCACTCCCGCGGGATTCCTCTTTCGCCCTGCAGCTGAGGCAGGAAGCTGCGTCCATCGAACGGATCAGGCCTGCTATGCGTCACACCAGCGGCCGCAGCCAGTGTGGTGTAGAAGTCCGTAAAGTCGACCAGATCGTCAAGCACGACGCCCGGAGGTGCAGTGCCGTGCCATGAAGTGACGAAGGGAACGTGAGTCCCCATGTCGGTCATGCCCCCCTTCCCTCCTTTGATCAGCTGACCTTTCCATCTCGACGTGATCGATGTATTCGTCCCGTTGTCGGCAGTGAACATGATGATCGTGTTGTCCAGCTGATCGATCGCTTTGACCTGGGCAACGATTCTGCCAACTATCTTGTCCATATAGTTGACCATTGCCACAAAGTTGGCCTTGCGTGCTTCCTTACTTTTCGGAGCTTTATTGGCCGCCTGTGTTCGGGGCGAGTTACCGATGGTGTCGGGAGTAGCTACGAACGGGTCATGAACCAGCATCATGGGGTAATAGACGAAAAATGGTTCCTGACGACTTCGATCTATGAAGTCGCAGACAAAATTGCACATCAAATCGGGACCGTACTTGCCATGATTTTCCTCGACCGTGACAACGCGGCCATTGTGTTCCAGAGGTGGACTCCAGAACCGTTCACCTCCGCCGGCCTTGACGGACTTACCAGTCGTCACCTGCCACAGGAGAGATTCGTCAAAGCCCGCCTTTTGCGGACGCGAATGATCATCGTGCCCGGGCAACGAATTGTAGAGTCCATTTAGCTGCCACTTTCCCGCAATGGCCGTCTTGTACCCTGCGGACTGCATCAGGTGGCCGAATGTTTTCTGATCAGGATCCAGATACCCAAAGTGGGTGTAGTTGCGAAAATTGTACTGGCCGGTCATCAGCTTGACGCGCGTGGTCGTACAGATCGGCGTCGAATAGCAATGCGTAAATCTGAGACCTGAGGCCGCCAGCGCATCGATGTTGGGCGTTTCGTAGTCCTGAGCGCCGTAGCATCCGAAGGCCTCCCAACTGACGTCGTCTGCCATTATCAGAATAACGTTGGGTTTGGCGCTGGTTGCGCGCTGCGCGAATGTCGCGTGCAGTACTCCGAGATTTGCGGCAAGGACAAACAGAATGGCGGCAAGTCGGGACATACTCATGGTACTCCTGGTGAGAATACTGCAGGACAACCCATCGTATCGGAGCTGCCCCCTGGCGTTTTCCGAACAATTCCTATTTTGACCGAATCGTTCAATTCACCTGTTTTACTGAACTCGCACTGGACAACGACTGGTTCCCCTCAGAACAAGAACCCGCCCGAACGGCGCGTTCTCGCCAACTTGCTCATTTCGCAATCACACTCACCTGGCACCGAACGGGCAGCCCGCCCACCCGGTGTTCAGGGCTGCATCTTCCGCATAACCCGCAGGAACGTCAGTGATAGATGCATATATCAGGGCTGAGTTTCAGACATGGTCCGTAACGATACAGAAGGGCAACATATCTTTGCAACACAGCTGAAAGTTCGGAGGTCATACGGCAAGGGGCCGGATCACCTTCGTCTACTGTAACGAGGTCACGATCAATGGTTGCCAAAACAGTAGACATATCGGTTCAGGACATCGCACAACAGACTGATTCTGTCAGGCGCGAAACGCCAGCTCAGATCAACAAGACGGTAGACCGTCGGTTGACGTCAGGTAGAATCCCGAACGTCACGGTGTACGTGAACAGCAACGACAAAACCATCGTCAAGTGTGCCGTGCGTGCAATCGGTTCACAGGAGATTGTGTTGATCGTCGCGAATGCTGCGGGCCATCCGACCGCCGGCGATGCAGTGACATTTTCGCTGTACGAAGGAACCCATAAGCTACTCGCCGAACAAACCGGAATTGTCCATTGGGCCACAATGGAGGGCGACACCAGAATTGTCGCCCTGTTTTCCGGTAGCCGCCTGGACCAACTTCTGGACCATCGGCTGATTGATGACCGCAGACTGGATATTCGTTATCCGGTGGATCTTCAGACTCTCGTCACAGACGGCGACAGGCAGCGGGAAGCTCGAATCGTCAACTATTCACTGCACGGGGTGTGCCTGGTGAGCAACGTTGGGCTTGAAGTGAACCGTCATTACCCTGCCACTCTGATCGGCGAAGACAGTGTCATTCGTTTTTCGATAGAGCCGAAGTGGATAGAGGCCAACCCAAAAGAAACCGCCCGTAAGCCCGAAGGGGCGGCGAGTCATGACGTGGCAGGTGGTTCGAGTCGACCGGAATGTGCAGGCGACTTCGAGAACCGCGATGCGGATGCGTACTTCATCGGGTGTGATTTGCTGCCACAGTATGGCGAACTTCTCGCACGTCGCCACATTTCACGCACCACCGGCCAGTAGGGCCGCAGGTCTATGCCGCTGCCGGACATCTCTGTCCGATTGCTGATTCCGCCGTATCGCACGTCGAACAGGCTGAAAGACGATCTGGTCCAAACAGCGAAGTCATGTTCGCTGTGCCTGGAGTATGATGACGCCTGACGTCAGCATCACGACCGTCGTCGCAGCCAGGCCAGCTGTGAATGACAGTACGGCCTCCAGAGCAGCCCCCTGCGGAATCATTGCCGCGGGATATCCAGGCCGTTCGTCGTCGAATTGATTTGATCGCGGAGCTCGTGGTAAAACGAATGTCTTAAACGGAAAAACGTTCGGCGCGGCCACACGGCAGCACAGATCGCTGTAGACTTTGTGGACATTGGGCGGAGGTGCGGCTTCACCAATACTGATAACAATACAAACAGGTATCATTTTGCCATTCCCTGAAACCGCTTCACATCGCACACGAAAGCGACGAATCGATGAGTATGCTGAAGATCAGTGTCGTATGCTGCGACAACACGTCAGAAAACATTTCGCAGATTGTCGAGACTGAGGTGGATTCGACGTTGCTGGACGAGCTGGTCCTGGAGACGACTGAACAGCAGTTAGCCGCAGGTGAAGAGAAAGGCCTTCACAACGCTGCTCATCATGCGGATCATGGTCCTGTCACATATCTTCAGGAGGTGCATGAAGGTGGATTCACTGTTCTCGTCGGAGCCCCGGACAGTTTGCAGGAAACGTTTATCGGTGTCGGTTGTCTGGTGGCATTCATCGACGACGAGGGGCCCGGGCACGCCTCAAAAGTGGGGACCGATGGCGTGCGAAGAACGTTGCGCGTGCTGAAAGGCCACCTTGCACTGCCCAGTTAGTCACCCTGCATGTCACAATTTGAGGACAGGGGCCTAATGCCAGTCACTGCAGTGCCTGCTTGAGCAAATGCTGAACAGCACGCCCGGTGATCGTCTCTTTCTGCAGTAGTTCCAGAGCGACCATGTGAATGGTTTTCACATGCTCATCTGCGCCAAGAATATGTTCCGTCTTGTCGAGCAGACGACGCGCCAATCTGTCAACGCTGCGGTCGTTCTTTCCCCGCTTCGCCAGCAGCCTCCGAACCGCTCGCAGGTCCTGAGCGGCGCCTTCCTCGCAGTACCGGCCCGTAAAGTGACTCTCCGCAACCATGCCTGACAACAGGATCAGGACGTCGTCTTCTAACGCATCTTTGGAAGATTTGAGCCGCCCTTTCTTGATTTTGCAGGCGCCCAATCGGCTGCCACCGGTTTGCAATTGTGCGGGCAGGACCGTGACTTTTTCGATCGAGCGGCCCAGTACTAACGCCATAACTGCATGGCCGGCTTCGTGATATGCGGTTGCGGTCAGTTTCGTCCTGTCCGATCCAGATGGCTCACCGGAAGACAACTTTTGTCCTCGAGCTTCGTTCTTCATGATCAGTGAGAATTTGTGGAACCGGGTATGTGACGTTGCAGTGAACTCTCACCATATCAGCGCTATGCGGCAAGGCTGTCCGCGTTGCCTGTTCCGGCATCGTCGTGAAAAACATATGTCGTGAATTCGTACAGGCCGTAGTCGTTGCGAATCACGAAGTTGCGACTGACTTCATCGCACATAAACCCGGCAATTTGATCCAGTGGCAGGTGAAAAAGGTCGTCGCGTTCCCTGTCAACCTGTTTGCTGGTCGCATTAAATGCCATCCCCGTTGTTACTCGACTGAATACGAGTTTCAGTATCTGCTGAACGAAATCAAACATCTGTTCGTGATTCATCGAACACTTTGATGTGAAAACCCCATTGATGACGGCATAGTCATAGGTCTGAAGCAGATCGGGATTCTGCAGCACATCGCCAGCAGTGAAATTTTCCTGCGGGTGCTTTTGGCGACAGATGTCGATGAATTGGTCAGACAGGTCAAGACCATGGTAATCGATCTTCAGGTCACTGTGCTGCTGAATGTGTTCCAGCAGGTGTCCGGTCCCGCAGCCAAAGTCCAGCAGACGGACGTCCTGAGAAGCGGGGCGCATCATGTCCAGCATCACGTCATATCGCCGAACAGCGTCCGGAATGTTGGGCCACCCCATTCCAAGCGCAGAATCGCCCTTTCGCTCAAAGTATGTCTCAGTGCAGGTCGTGATTTCACGGTACGGGCGGCTGGACGCGGCGTCTGACATGAGGTTCAGTGTCTGGTGTGAGTGGGCATTTGTCGTTCAACGACCGAATAATAGGAGTGTCTCGGAACGCAGGGAACCTCAACCGTCCTTTGCCAGTGCGATTTCGGATACAGATATACTCACCGCATTCCGCCCATTGATATTCCTGAGCGACCGGGAGTATGCAATTCGTCGTGTTCTGCCGTCGCGGTGCGTTGGGCCCTGGCGCAAAGGCTGCTAAAGTGTTCTCGATCCACCAACGCAGGTAGATCAGCTGCCTGATACTGCCAGGTTCGGCACATCACGCAGGCTGGCGACCGCATTCGTAATCCGCAGAATTTTTAACCCGGTCTTACCCAAAGAAAAGTCTTCATGGCCTCTAAACGTCGATTCTGGCTGTTCAAATCTGAACCGAATGTCTATTCCATTCAGGACCTTGCCGCAGAAAAGGGAAAACGCACGACGTGGGAGGGAGTGCGTAACTACCAGGTTCGCAACATGCTGAGGGACGATATCAAAAAGGGGGATCACGTACTTTTTTATCACAGCCGCATCGCTCCGATGGCAATTGCCGGTACAGCTGAAGTGGTCAAGGATGGTTACCCGGATCACTTTTCATTCGATCCGGCCCACAAATATTACGACGCTAAGAGTGATCCTGAGAATCCTCGGTGGTACATGGTCGACGTAAAACTGACACAGATCTTCAAAGCACCCGTCACTCGCGAAGAGCTGAAGCTGGACAAGGTTACTGCGGGAATGACGGTCATGAGCAAAGGCAGTCGGCTTTCGATTACACCAGTGACAGAAAAAGAATTCAACGCCGTGCACAGGCTGGCGGGCGCAAAACCAAAGTAGTTCTCATTCGTCGCCATCTGCAACACGTCACACGAACTTCCGCCAGGCCGGCGCTGCCGCCGTGCCGCATCAGCAAGGAATCTCCTCATGATTCGCGTAGTGCTTTTTCTACTGGCGACAGGTTCGACAGCGGCTATGGCTGGCGAACCCTGGACGCTGCATACCGTTGACAACGCGTCTCGAGGTGCCGACGGCGTACGTTTGGCGGATGTCGACAAAGACGGTCGGCCGGATATTGTCACGGGATGGGAAGAAGGCGGAAAGATTCGAATCTGTTTTCAGCCGGATGCATCTGCTATTCGGCAACCGTGGCCATCAATTCAGGTCGGTAGCGTAAAGTCTCCGGAAGACGCGGTATTTGCAGACGTGAATGGCGATGGCTGGCTGGACGTTGTGAGCAGCTGTGAGGGCAAACAACAGGCCGTGTTCTTCCACTTGAATCCCGGCCATGTGGCGTCGCGTAAACGAACACGAGAATCTGCGGCATGGAAAACGCAGGTGGTCTCGGCGTCGGTCGACTACACGCGGTGGATGTTTTGCGAACCGCTGGACGACAGGTCACTGATCTTCGGCAGTAAAGAACCGAACGCTCAGGTCACACTTTGGGATCTGGCAGCGCCGGACGACCATGCTCGATTTCGCGACCTCCGAGAGTCCGGCTGGATCATGTCACTGCGTCGCTTTGACGTCGATGATGACGGCGATGACGACATCGTGTATTCCGATCGAAAAGGTGCATTCCGCAGCGTCGGCTGGCTGGAGAACCCATCGACTTCTAAGCCAGCCGCGTGGAAGGATCATCTGATTGGCGGCAAAGATCTGGAGGTCATGTTTCTGGACATTGCCGGATTTGACGGCAAACTGACCGTCGCATGTAACACTCGCAACGGCTACGTGCTGTTGCTGACGCCGGGCACAAACGTCACTGAACCATGGAATGCCTCACGAATCCCTCACCCTGAAGGTGTCGGTGGCGGAAAGGGAATTGCCCTGGGTGACGTGAACAATGACGACCAAATAGATCTTGCCTGCACGTGTGAACATGCTGATGGAAAAGTGGGCGTCTACTGGCTGTCCGGAGCTTCAACAGATACCACAAACGGCGATGGACCACAGCAATGGGATTTCAACGACATCAGCGGCAAGGCGACGGGCATCAAGTTTGACCGCATTGAACTGCTGGACCTAGATCAGGACGGAGACCTGGATCTGCTGACGTGTGAAGAACGAGATAACCTGGGCGTGATTTGGTACGAAAATCCCGCCAACTGAGGCGGTGCCGACCGCCGGCGGATGCGAGCTGACGCTCGGAACTGCAAATACGCACGGCAACACAATCGCGTGCCGAGTGGTCGAGTGGTCGAACAACGTGACGAAAGAGAGTCCCCGTCTTTCAAATGACCGGGACACTTGTTTTCGATCATTTCTTCGGGCGTAGAACGTCGAGCCATTCCTGCTGCGGCACGGCAGCAGGGTTCTGCTTTGCCCATTCCGGAGCTGCAAACCATCTGAGGCTACTGATTCGGGGATATGTTTCCCACACGTCACCACCAACCAAAACGCGAGCGTCGTTCGTTTTGGTCAGCTCCTTCATCAGTCGCTGGTTGAGTTCCTGTTTCACGGCAACCATCTTCGGATCGTCGGCAAGATTGTTCAGGCAGGCGGCGTCGACTTTGATGTCGAACAGTTCTTCGGCCGGACGCTTGTCAACAGACCATCCGAGATACGCGCCGAAATCGGCGTGGTTTCGGTTTTCGATCAGAAACGTCAGTGACGGACATGCGTCGATGTCGTGATAGCCACCGTGTTCTGCGCCCGTCTGGGACGACAGCAAACTGCCTTCGGCGCTGTAGACAGCCCTGCCGAATTTATGTGGTGTGCCCGCTGGCCAGCGTTCGGCCTTGAAGTTGTAGATGTACAGATAATCCTGAGTACGAATTGCTCGCTGAGGATATCCGAGTGAATTGAAACGCGAAGACGAATGACGTTCCCGCCCAACGTACACAGCGTCGCGCGTCGGATCCGCCATTCCCGACTTGTTCGACGTCAGATCTGCCACCAGGCTTTTTCCGACGACAGGAAAATCGTCGGGCACGTCCACGCCGGCCGCTTCATAGATCGTAGCTGTCAGATCCACAAACCCGACCAGATCGTTCAACTTACGACCACCCGGCACTCGATCCCTCCAGCAGACTGCCAGCGGCATATGAATTCCGTATTCGTAACAGTTCGCTTTCGCGCGAGGAAACGGCATGCCGTTGTCACTGGTAATGATCACCAGAGTGTTGTCCAGTTCGCCGGCGGCTTCAAGTATCTTCAGCATCTGATCGCAGTCGTCGTCGAAACGTTCGACTTCAAAAGCATAGTCCAGAAGGTCGCTGCGAATCTCAGGATGGTCGGGCAGAAACGCGGGCACTTCAGCCTGATCCAGCGTCTTGCCTTTGGCGAGTCCCGAACCTTTCTTGTAACTGCGGTGAGCATCTGAGCTGCCAAACCAGAAACAAAAGGGCTGATCCTGCGGGCGTTCGCTCATGAATTTTTCAAAACCGCCGACGTAGCCACTCTTCTTGGCGCCGTATAATTTTCCGGCGGGATTGTGCTCACGGCCGTTGTGCCTGAAGTTGCCTGGCGCCCAGGCTTTGCCTGTGGCACCGACGAAATACCCTGATGCCTGTAGTGCTTCGGGAAACGTTTTGTATTTCGCCTGGAAGTAACTGGCGTGAGTGCCCGCCTCTTCGATCATCCAGATGTGACGCCCGGTCAGAAAGGCGGCCCGCGACGGGCTGCATCCTGGAGCCGGACAGAACGCATTGTTGAACAGAACACCGTCTGCAGCAACGCGATCAAAGGCGGGCGTATTAACCATTTTCGAACCGTGCGCCGAGGCATGCGGAAACGAAACGTCGTCGCTGATGGCAATAAAAATGTTTGGGCGGTCAGCCGCAAAAGCATGGGGCGCGGCAACGATGACCAAGATCAAAACAGGTGGTAAACGCTTCATTGATGCAGTCAGTGCGTAAAAGTGACGATGCGGAATGGGTTGAGTATTTTGACTGTGTTATTAACACCAGGGATCATCGTTCCCAATCCTCGATCAGCCCCTGGGGCCTGCGGATCTGACGACGACAGTTTACGGCGGGCCGATTCCCTGCAGAATTACTATGACGTCACCTTTCAGCGTTCGCAACCGGCCGACGTGCGGTTTGCCGAATCACATGTGCTGATTTTCGGGCTTTGTGTTCGACGAACCTGGCAGAATATGCGATGCTGCGCCCGTGACCACTGATGGCCTTAACCTGCTGACGTTCGTATTCACATCCATCGGCCGCAACATCACAGAGAACAACACCCATGTCACTGCAGGACAAAGTCGTCATTATCACCGGGGCTTCGGCCGGGATCGGCCATGACCTCGCGCATCGTCTAGCAAAGGAAAAAGCCACGCTCGTTCTGGCTGCCCGTTCGGAAGACAAACTGCAGCAATTAGGCGCAGAGCTCAGCGCCGGCGGAACGGACGTTCTGGTTGTACGAACGGACGTATCGGACCCCAACGATCTGAGCGCTCTCGTGGACCAGACCATCGATCGTTTTCAGCGAATCGACGTATTGATCAACAATGCGGGCGTTGAGTGTTTCTGTCATTTCGCAGAAGTTGAAACGGATGAAATTCTGCAGACCATCGAAACGAATCTGACCGGCGCCATCGTACTGTCACGATTAGTGGTGCCGCATATGCTGCGGCAGAAGTCCGGAGCGATCATCAACATGGCGTCCACGGCCGGCAAACACTGCCCTCCGTTTGGCGGTGTCTACGGAGCGACCAAAGCGGGCCTGATTGGATTCACCCAGGGGCTTCGCGGCGAATATCTTGACCGCGGCATTACCGCCACCGCCATCTGTCCGGGCTTCACCAGAAACGGTGGAATCTACGATCGCATTGTCCAGACCACAGGAAAGAAAACGTCAACAGCTCTGGGTGGCACCTCCACAAAAGCTGTGGCAAACGCGGTACTGAAAGCCATTCACAAGGGGTCTCCGGAGATCATCGTCAACTGGCCGCCGATACGTCCGGCCATGGTCCTGCGTGAGATCTTCCCGCGCATCGGCGAAATGTTAACGACGACAGTTTCCAAACGATTTCTGCGTCGAGCGGCCGATATGTCCACTCATGAAAAGAACACCGCGGCCACCGGCAGCTCAGATCAGCCTACGGCCTGACAAATGTCACCTTCACTGTGACAAGATCCTGCCCATCGTTAGCGATCAGCTGAACCACACCGTCGTTGACGCCTTTTGCAGGCAGAGCTGACAGTTTCACGACGACCTCAAGTGCGTGTTCCTGTTCAGAAAACGGACTGAGATCGCCGTAGGTGACGGCCAGTTCTGACGGCCATGCCGATGCATGAGAAATCTGCCACGAAGACGGCATCACCAGATCAAACTTTGCAGCTCGACGTGTCCCCGGATGGTCACTGGCCACCAGAGTCAGTTGCGACGGACTGGTCAGAGGAGCTTCGCCGGGAGGGAAGGCAGGACCGTTGACCAGCATTGGTATTGTCACGACGGGAAATTCGGAGTCGTCGGTTTTCGCCGTCACCAGAACATGATGGCGTCCGCGGGGAATATCGCCCGCCACTTCTCCTCGCACTTCAGCCTTTGATCCCGGCGCCCCTTCCTGATACGCCGTCTGCACGATTTCAGGGGAAGCACCTGCCAGGATCTGCGCAGAAACGAACGAAGCTGTGGATTCGACTGAAGTGACTTTCAGCGGTGTTTCTCGAAAGTCGCTGATTGCAGCTGTGAACGGCAGAGGTTTTGCGGTTCGCTGAGAAAGATAAAGCGCCTTCGGCTGAACGACGATCATTTTTTCAGGGAAAACAGCTTTGACCGTCAGCGTCGTCTGACGCGGCACCGTGTCTGTGTAGTTAACGGTCAAGGTGTACTCGTGCGCCCCCGGCGATTGATTGACTGTTTGAATCGGAACGGTCAGCCATCCCATTTCTCCAGGCGCCACCTGTTTCTGTGACAGACGTGGTCGCATACACCCGCAACTGGTCGTGACGTCGCCGATTGTCACCGGCACATCACCTTTGTTCACAAAAGGAAATTCCGAATCCAGCACCGCCACCAGCTCCACAGGTTCCTCTCCGTGGTGATACATGTACGTGGCAAACAGCAGTGACGGTCGCGATTTCGTAACAGTAAGAGGAGCCTGGTCGGACGGCGACACAACAAACAGCCATGCGCCAAGACAGGGCAGCAGGCCGACGCAGATAACGGCAGCTGTGCGCCATGACGGTGTATCAGACTGATCTGAATGAGAGGGCTTGTTGTTGACGCTGAGTGTCACGTGTAGTCACTTCCATGCAATCGACCATGTGGCAGAAAGACGGCGAACCATACCGCACACGAAATTCTGCGCAAACGGCAATTCATGAAATCGAGAATTCTTCCTTACTTGTTCGTTCCACAGGGCGTCTGCTGAAACGTTCGAATCATCATTCGACCTGGAATTCGCTCGGAATTTCTGCCGAAACCGTCATTCGTTCTTTGCGCGTGGGATGGTCAAACTGCAGCGTTTCTGCGTGCAGCGTGACTCGGCCACCCGTTCGGACGGTGGATCCATACTTCGTGTCGCCAATGATGGGTAGACCGTGTGAGGAAAGTTGCACACGAATCTGGTGACTGCGACCCGTTACGGGCTCGACTTCCAGATGCAATCGGCCCCGCTGCCGTGCGGCCACGCGATAGCGCAAGACGCTCTTCTGAGCTCCGGGCGTGTCCTCACTCACACACGACACAACGTTCTTTTGCCGATCTTTCTGCAGCCAGTCCGTCAATTCACCTTCGGACTCATCAACGGTTCCGGCAACTACGGCGCGATAGACCTTGTGGACGGTTCCACGACGAAACTGATCAGACAGCCGAGCCGCTGCCTTGCTGGTGCGAGCGAATAGAAGGACTCCGGATACCGGGCGGTCCAGTCGGTGAACAACACCCACAAAGACATTACCCGGCTTGTTGTACTTGACTCGCAGATACTCTCGAGCGATGTCGACCATCGTCACATCGCCGGTCTCATCACCCATTGTCAACACTCCGTTGGGCTTGCAGACCGCCAATAGGTGATTGTCTTCGTAAAGCACATCGGGCTGAGGAATGGTCATACGGAATCTCCCTCAGTTTCTGCTTCCTGATCGTCCTGGTGTGCTGTCAGAGATTTGATCAGCATGGTGGCGTAGCAGCCTCGTGGAAGTGTGAACGACAGCGACGCCTTTCGTCGCCCCTGATACCGTTCATCGACGGCTTCCGTGAGTTGCAGGTCCGTCGGAACGATCAGCGTTCTGCGAAGTCCTCGCGAAAACCAACGATCTCGCGGAAAAGACAGCTTCATTTGATCCAGCTGCATTCCGTAATAAGAAATCGCTTCATTGCAGAGATTCCTTATGTCAGCATCGAGTCCCTTGCAGCGGGCTGACGGAAGAGGCAGTTCCTTCCAGCGACTCGTTTCTTCTTCGCTCATGAACCGGAAAGGAAGCGAGCAGTCACCGACTTCCACGCTGAAGCCGTGAGCATCGATCGACGATGGGTTGTGGGTGCAGATGGCCTTTGCCAGCATTCGATTCCAAACAGCACTTTGAAACGCGGACAGGTAGAGTCCTCGCAGGTTCTCATTCACCAGGGCAAACGCTTTGCGAAACTTCGTGGGGTGATCAACCAGATAAGTCACGATGCTGCGACGATGAGATCGGTCCAGTTGCTGCTTGCACTCTTCCCATTTCCCCCACTGATCACGCAGAATTGTTTTCTGCGCACGTTCTGAGCCATTGTCATGACGGTTGTGTTCTGCCAGTGCCAGCCAGAGAGCTCGTTCATAGTCTTTCAGGCACCAACGCGCAGCTATGAATTCCTTCGACGCACCCATAGATCCGAATCGTTGATCGTCGAAGTAGTTGGGAAATCCGGTTGCACGTACAAGTAGGCTGCGCATTTGAATATGGCGGCAATCAGAATCAGACAATGATCGCACGACGATTTCAAATCGATTGCCGATGATATCTGCCGCACCGAACACCGAATCGGTCTGTCCAAGATACGTCAGACTGAATAATTCGTGAGTGAAATCGGATCGCGGGCCATTGCGAACCGTCACAAACTGCGACGTCACAGCATGCCGGTCCTTCAGTCCGCCGTGACTCAGACTTTTGGGAGACAGATTCCACGACCGTTGCACAGCGTGCATGGCTTCCAGCGTCCCGATCGACGTCTTCTTCAGTCGATACAGCCCGAAGACGCCACCAGCAGGCTCACGACCCGAGACTTCGGTGACGACAAAGTCTTCCGGCACGCACTTCAACTTCATCACAGAAATTCCAGCAGACAGCCCGATCCCGGTCGCGGCCAAACGGCATTACGGTACAAATTCGGACTGCTGATAAAGGGCGTCAACGTCGACGCCGGCGCTGGCTAACGCCAGTTTCAGCTTTTCCTCGGCAGACGGTCGCGCACTTTCACGCTGCACGATTCGGACTCGTATGCCGTTGGAATCACCATCCGCGTGTCCGGCCAGTTCGACCAGTCGTTCGATGTCGCAGGGATGGTACACCATAGTGGCACCATCCGGGATCCCAATAAGATAGTCGTGCCCGTCAATGAGTATGGACAAAACGTGCGAGGACAGTGCCTTTTGTTCGTTCGGTGTCAGCCCGTCAACATCAGTCTCAGCCTCAGATGGATCCTCAGCCGCCATTGACGGGGGATCGGTGGTGACCAAAGCGGGCGCAACGTTTGGTGAATCCGCATCGCCCGTGCCCGAACCGGCTCCGCGAAAAAACATCAACGCCAGCAGGGCCGCCACGACGATGACGCCTCCGGTAGCCGCTCGCGCTGTGGATTTGACAATTCCCGGCCGTTTGGAATTCATTACGATGCCTTACTCTGTTGACTCAGAACTCTGATTGAACAGCGGCCCGGCAGGTCGGAATCCCATCAGCGAGAAGTCAAACCAACGAGTATTTCCAGCGTCACGTCTGAGTTTTTCAATCAGCAGTGGCATGCCGTCTACAGCTCGCCGACGCTGCCCGGCCTGCGTATCGCCGTGCGTCAGCAGGATAATGACAAGTGGTTTCGGTTCCGTAAATGCCTTACTGACCTCAAACGCTCGGGAAACGAACTCTTCGACGGTGCCGAACGACAGCACCTGCGACTGTTCGCCGTCAGAAAACACCCCTTGTCCGTTATCACGCAGGTGCAATTCCCACACCGAGACATGTTTCTGCATTTCGTCGTACCGCAGGATAAACCGCAGCATTTCAGCTCCCCGCGTGGGCAGCAGTTCTTCGATGCGTTTGACAGCGTTTTCCAGGTTTCGGCCGTCCGTGACATCTCCGTTTGTCTTCAGCCGGAGGACCTCTTCCATCAATCTGCCGGGCAGATTGAAGGCCGCCGCAAGCACCGTACCGGCCTGCTGATGCTGTTTCACCATATTTTCATAGTGGGCGCTATAACGTTCGCGCAGTGCTGTGACGTCGCCACTTTCTGCGGCGTGTTGCCGTTCCAATTCGTTCCAGCGCAGATTGTACTGTTTGTCAAGTTCTGCTTTCTGCTGTTCCACTTCTGATTGAGCAGACTCGGCCTTCTGCTGCACCTCCATGTACTGAGCGAAAATAACGATCAGCAGCAGGTCCAGCAGCGGAGTTAACTGAAACGTCATACGACGACTTTTTTTCATGACGGCTGCTCCACCGGAGTCATGGCCACAGTGGACGAAACGGTTGATTCGCCCGTCACCGATTCCGCACCATTTGGCGCAGACGACAATGCCAGTTCTCGCTTCGCCTTCGCGACCATATCGCGAACGTGCAGGCGACTTTGCGTCAATCGTTCAAATCGTGTTTCCAGCAGACTGTTGACGAACATCAGCATGATCGCTGCGAACAGGCCACAAAAGGTGGACCAGATGGCATCGCCGAACCGTGTCACGATGTCTGACATCGTGGCCGCCGCATTTGTTGCTGCGTCTGATCTCTGAAGAGCTGATCCGATGGCCAGAATTGTTCCCAGCACCCCGGCCAGCGGATAGGCCTCGATCATCGTGCGAGCAACGTTGCCAGCCGTTTCGAACGACAGCGAATCCAGGTAGCTGCGCCGTTCATCCAGAATATGCATCCTCTGCAGGCAGGCCGTGCGATCTTCGACTCGGGTGGGATCGTTTACGACATCGTTAATGTCTTCGACGAACGCATCGATCTGGTTTGTCAGCGGGGCGTTTCGCCCCAGTACGCTACGATGCCTGAGCCCGCGAGTGAAATCGTCCAGGCAGCCTGCGATCGCTGACAGATCGCGGCGATACCACAGCGACAATACAAAAAAGCAGACCAGGTGAAACGCGGCGGCAGCAACAATAATGGTCGCGGTCAGGCTGGAAAGGTACTTCAGCCATGGTCCAAGGTCAGTAAGTTCGGGTACGGGCATGTGTCGAGATCCCAACGCATTCAGCGAATGCCATTTTCAGTTTATCGAATTCCGTGACAATGAAATCCTGCACGACAATCAGACCGCTAACGCTGAAAACGACCGATTAGATCAAAATGCGAGCACAAAAAGTTCGTTTTGTGCCACGATTGCGTCCAGAGGCATCCTGACGACCTCGAACGTGTAGGAATTGCAACGATTCACCTGCGTTTACAGATTGGACGGACGCGAGCAGATACTGCTGTCGGAAGGTGCCGAGAACTCGTGGGCGACCGTCCCCGTCAATTCTCCAGAGATCCGTGGTCTCCACAGCACAAAGTATGGTTCTGAGGAACAGGGATTCAACGCTTCCGCGGTTTCCACTGAAAGACTTTCAGATCGATCCGTCCAGTGTCATTCAGTTCTACGCCCTCACTTTCCAGAAGGCATCGCTGCAGTCCTTCGGACGACGAGTTATTCCTGTAACTGATGTGCCCTGGGAATTCACAACTCGGTGCCATGGAACGCGTGAGCCAGCCGGCAGTGACTTCAGTACAGAACCTACCTGGCGGGAGTTACGAGGACGATCGGCAAGAGCAGCAATCTGCCCATACGTAGCGACAAGACCACGCGGGATCTTTCTTATCAGTGACGTGATTCTGAAAGCTGCTGCGTTGCCGGTCATGATTTCTGTGAGTACACATTGGACACCAAGCAGGACAGAAACACACCCGATCACGAGGGTTTCTGCGGCGTGTCGCCGTCCGTAGGTGCGCCACGTCGCCCTCGACGCCCTTTGCCCTTGGTTTTCTTACCGGATTTGCCACTGACTTTAGATTCTGGTTTGCCGGCACGCGACCCGCTTCTGCGGCGACGGCGACGGTTTCTGCCGCCGGATTGCGGCGCATCGTCGTCTGAGTCTTTTGTTATTTCGGATTCGGGCAGTGGTTCGGGAGTCCGACCATCCTCAAGCAGCTTGAAACCGATAAGCCGTTCGATCTGCTGCAGACGACTTGTCTCTTCCGGACTGCATAAAGAAATCGCGATTCCGGTGGCTCCGGCGCGCCCGGTACGGCCAATGCGATGCACGTAACCTTCCGCTTCAACGGGCAGTTCGAAGTTAATGATGTGAGTCACGCCTTCAACGTCGATACCACGAGCTGCCAGATCCGTTGCGACAAGTACCCTGACCTTATCCGCGCGAAACGAATCGAGTGCCTGCTGGCGAGCAGTTTGTGATTTGTTACCGTGAATCGCGACAGCTTCAATATCGTCTCGTCGCAGATATTCGGCAACGAAATTGGCTCCGCGTTTGGTTCGGGTAAAGACAATCGCCTGACCAACATCCCCCGCCTTAAGCAGCTGACTGAGCAACGGTTTTTTCTGACGGTAATCAGCAAAGATTACTCGCTGATCGATCAGGTCGACGTTGGTGTGCTCCTCATCAACCTTCACCATGACCGGGTGATGCAGCAGTTTGTCGGTCAGCTTTACAATGCTGTTGGGCATCGTCGCGGAAAAGAACATCGACTGCCGGCGAACCGGCAACGACTTGATGATTCGTTTCAGGTCGGGCAGAAAACCCATGTCCAGCATGCGATCGGCTTCGTCCAGTACGAAGATCTGCAGCCGATTGAGATAGATGTGCTCCTGCCCAATGAGATCAATCAGACGTCCTGGCGTGGCAATCAGAATATGCACCCCGCGTTCAACGGCCTTCACCTGGCGATCCTGGCCGACGCCACCGTAAATCAAGGCATGAGACACCTCCACGTGACGGCCGTAGGCATCACAGCTGTCTCCAATCTGAACCGCGAGTTCTCGCGTTGGAGCCAGCACCAGCGCCAACGGACGGTTAGCCACTGTCTTGAATCCGTTGTCCGCCAGATGATTGAGAATGGGCAGCACGAAGGCAGCGGTCTTGCCGGTTCCCGTCTGAGCACAGCCCAGTACGTCCTGTCCTTCCAGCGCAACAGGCAGGGTTTGCTGCTGAATGGGCGTCGGAACTTCGTATCCTTCGTCCTGAATCGCCTGTTGCAGGGGGGCAATCAGATTGAATTGTTGAAAATCGTCCACGGAATGAGTCTGGATCTGGCAGCGGCGGAGCGTTGGGAATCTTTCCACGAACGGGCGTCTGAGAGAAGGCTGCTCTGAAAACGACCAACCCGGCATTTGGCCCCACAGCACTTGTGGGGTATAATGACGCGGTGTCTGCAAAAGTCCACACGTAATCAGCCCATCTTTGGCCTAGGGTACGAGTGGTGAGTGCTGTGTCCGTGATCTTGCGAGAGGTCGGGTGCCACTGGCTCTGCCAGTGTTTTCGTCAACGTCCGGCACTGGCAGAGCCAGTGGCACACTTCATCTCAGGCGGACGTCTCACAAAACACCATCAACCATTCACATCGCTGATACAAAGCCACGACAACAAGGTAACGACAAATGAGATCTTCCAATCCCGCCCTGAGGGGCAGCGTCTTCCAAAACTTTGAGTCATACGGTGACACCACCACCATGACGATCACCGGAACGGCGGTGAAAACGTTGATCGCGATCATGCTGGCGCTGCTGACCGCCGGCATGACATGGTTCAGATTCCAAGAAGCTGGCGGTGTCGCGGCAGGCGCTGCTCAGGCGATCATGCCATTAATGATGGGCGGTATGATCGTCGGTTTCATTTTAGCACTGGTCACCATGTTTAAACCGACGTTCGCGGCCTTCACCACACCATTGTACGCCTTGGCTGAAGGCTGCTTTCTTGGAGGAATTTCCGCCATTGTTCAGTCGCAATTCCCTAAGCATGACATCGTATTCCAGGCCTGCTGCCTGACGTTTGGCACGTTGGCCGTGATGCTGTTTCTTTATCAGAGTGGCATCATCAAGGTCACGGACAAACTGCGCATGGGAATTGGCGCCGCGGGAGGAGCCATCTGCATGGTGTATGTCGCTTCATGGGTGATGGGAATGTTTGGCATGCCAATCCCCTACATTCACGGCGCTGGCCCAATCGGAATCGGCTTCAGCCTTGTCGTTGTCGGCGTGGCGGCAGCCTTTTTGCTGCTTGATTTTGACCTGATCGACCGCATGGTCGCCAGTAATGCCCCGAAGTACATGGAATGGTACGGAGCGTTTGCGTTGATGATGACTCTGGTCTGGCTGTATCTCGAGATCCTGCGTCTGCTGTCAAAGCTGCACAGTCGCGATTAGAGTCCTTCCAAGACGTTTAGAACATCTCACGACAGAAGCCCGACTTTCCGCCAGAGCCGGGCTTCTGTTTTTTTTGCACGCCGGATGCGGGATTTTCTGATCCGTGGCCGATTCGTTTGCGTTCCCGTCCAGGCTCCACGTAAGCTTGACGATCACTGAGCGGTTTCGAACGCCAGTGAATCCACGGTCTCGAAAGGAATTGCATGTCAGACAAGCACCAGAAAAAGAACGGATCCGGCGGCGGTCACACATTGTTGATGATTATCGCCATCGTCTCTGCTCTGGTGCTGGCGTGGCTGGCTCCGGCGTTTGCCGTGAGTCTGAAATTGGGCGGTGAAGTCTTTCTGCGACTGCTGATGATGGTGGTCGTGCCACTGGTCATGGCCAGCGTTATGAGTGGGATCCTGGGGCTTGGCGACGTTCGTAAACTGGGCAAGCCCGGCGCCGTCGCCATCGGGTACTACCTGTCAACAACGATTCTTGCGGTCGCCACCGGTGTGCTGATTGTCAACCTGTTTAGTCCGGGAGTCGGCCTGGATGCTGATTCGATGATGGACGACATGGGCACCATGAAAAGCTGGAAGACCTTGAGCAGAATGCCGAAGGGCCGAAGAACATCGGCGACATCTTTCACAAGATGGTGTTGATGCTGTTCACCAGTAACCTGCTGATGTCGATGGTCGAGGGCGAACTACTGCCTCTAATCGTCTTCAGTATCGCGTTCGCCGGAATGTTGACGACGATGGGCAGCCGTTTAGAGACGATACGCACACTCATCGTCAGCATCAATGATGCGATGATGGGCTTCGTCATGCTGCTGATGAAGTTTGCGCCGATCGGTATTTTCTGCCTGGTGACGTCGTCCTTCGGCAAGTTCTTTCTGGAAGGTGATGCATGGGCCAAAATCTCAAGCCTTGTCTGGTACATGGCCACGGTTCTGGTTGGCCTGGGCATTCACGCCTTCATCACTCTGCCGTTGATTCTCTGGGTATTCACGAAACGCAACCCAATTCAGTTTTACAGGCAGATGTCGGATGCTCTGTTGACTGCGTTCTCAACGGCCAGTTCATCTGCCACGCTGCCGGTCACGATGGAATGCGCCGAGATGAACGCGGGCGTCTCGCGACAGTCAGCCGAGTTTGTATTGCCGCTGGGAGCCACCATCAATATGGACGGCACGGCGTTATACGAAGCGGCCGGCATTCCGGAAGCCGGGTTGGTGACAATGCTGATCGTGCTAAACGCCGTCGGACTGCCCACCACCTATCTGCCGTTGATCCTGCCCGTGGACTGGTTGCTGGACCGCTTCCGCACAGCGACAAATGCGTTCGGAGATTCCGTGGGGTCGGCGGTCGTTGATGAGTCATTTCCAGATGCTGAAGCCGCGTGATGCCGGGCCACACCGGCACATCACGCCGCGTTTGAAGCCTTTCGCTGATTTTCCGGAATGGCCGGTCGTCTGAATGTGACTCGCCGTCGCAGCCGTGTCCGGTGCGATCATTAGCAGCGGTTTCGCTGTTGTCATGTGTTCTGAACACCACGGACGTATGGAATGTGCCGGTTAGATAAACTCTAGGCATTGAGCCTTCTATTCCGGAATCAGCGGTCTGATGTGTTAATCAGAGAACGCCAATCGCATGACAGGCAAGTGACTTCGTAGATGGGTGCCGAAGAATACGGTAACCCTTGGATTCGGGGAGTTGTCAAAACTCAGACCTGAGTAAACACCAACATCCCCTCGGCTATACGGACATGGCCTTGAGTAAAAACGGAGTACATACGTTTCCGGTGCGTTCGCGCTCGGTTAAACCGATGACATCCCCCAACAACAAAGTTGGGGCGTTGCTCCGTACTCTGTGCGCGACGCATGCACTGCTTTTTGTTGTGTTCTGCGGATGCCGGTCGAGGGAAGTGTGGCAGGACACTCTTGGTGACGATACCGCCCAAATCGATCATATCGCGCGGCGGATGGACTGCCCGACAGCGGAAATTCATCCCGCAGCATTTGCAGAAGCTCCGGTAACGATCCGTCATAAAGCAGATCTGGATGCGATCCGTTATCGCGACTCAACGCTGGATGAAGTTCTTGCAATAGCGCTGCACAATTCCGACGTACTCAGAGAGCTCGGGGGCACAGTTCTGCGGAATCCGGCAAGAATTCGTTCACGATTTACAGACGGTCTGGTCGTCACAAATCCGCGTTTCAGTCCTGAAGCTGCACTCAGCGCCTTTGACGCACAACTCAGTGCCTCAGCGTTTTTCAATAACAACCGGCAGCTGGCCAACAATCCGTTCTTTTCCGGTGGTGCAAATCCGTTCATTCAGGACCTGCATGAGTATTCCGTGGAACTTTCCAAGAACACGGCGACGGGATCCACCCTGGCTCTGAGGTCCGTCTCCACATACGACGGAAACAATGCACCCAGCAATACCTTTCCAAATGCGTGGGTGACATACCTGGAAGGCGAGATCCGAAAGCCCATGCTGCAGGGCGGTGGACTGCAGTTCAATCGCATTGCCGGCCCCGGAAGCACTGCAGGAGTGTACAATGGCCTGTTGATTGCCAAAGTGAACTCGGACATGAGTCAGGCCGAATTTGAGATCGCGGTCCGAAACTATGTCAACGACGTGACGAACGCGTACTGGGACCTGTACTTCGCATACCGGAATCTCGATGCTCGCAGCCAGGCGATGAAGCGAGCGTTGGAGTCATGGAACCGAATCTCTGCCCGGCAGAAAAGCGACATAGAAACGGGTGCTTCCGAAGCTCTGGCTCGAGAACAGTACTACCGTTTTAAGGCCGATGTTGACGAAGCGATTTCCGGCCGCGTGACTTTGGGAACACGTACCGGAAATGGCAGTACAGGGGGAACACTCGAAGCCGCAGGAGGCGTTCAAACCACGGAACGACGCCTGCGACTGCTGATCGGAATCAAGATCACCGATGGAGAGTTGATTCGACCGAGTGATGAGCCAACAGAAGCAGACATCGTTTTCGACTGGTACAATGTGCAACAGGACGCTCTGCAGCTTCGATCCGAATTGCGCCGTCAGCAAATGCTGGTGCGCAAACGTGAGATGGAACTTCTGGCAGCCCGGAATTTTCTGAATCCACGACTCGATGCCGTCGCCCGCTATCGATTTCGTGGCTTTGGTGACGACCTGATCAACACCGACGGAGTCAACAGTGGCACCGCACCGGCGTCTGCCCTGGGGCATCTGGCCAACGGTGACTTTCAGGAATGGTTGCTGGGGTTCGAATACGAAGTACCGCTTGGCTATCGTAAGGGGCACCTTGCGGTACAGAATGCAGAACTGCAGCTTTCACGTGAACGGATCATTCACCGCGAACAGCAACGGGAAATCGTTCACAATCTCAGCAATGCGATCACAGACGCCGCGAGAGCATACGCGGCCTGTAAGAACAGCCTGAATCGATATCGCGCGGCGCGAGAACTGCTGGACGCCTACGATGCTCAGGATAAGAACGATATGGATGTTGACGTGGATCATCTGCTGGACGCCCAGCGGCGGGTCGTGGAAGCCGAGCTCAGGTACTACCGATCACGCACAGAATACGCTATCTCGCTGAAGAACGTGCATCTGGAAAAAGGGTCGCTGCTGTCGTACCACGATCTTCATGTCTTCAACCATCAACCGCAAATCGCAGTCTCGCCGGCGGAGGATTCTTCCGCGACCAATCAGGCAGCACCGTCTGACAACAATGATGTTGACCTCGATGAGAACGAGGCCGCCGCTCGTGAGCCGAACGAATCTGAAGCCGCCTGAGTCGCGGCAGCAGATTTTTCGCGCATTAAAAGCTGTTCATCCAGCACACACGCGAACGGACTTTCGTTCAGCTTACCCAGTGGCTGAATATTGCTGAGCAAACTCAAGGATGATCGTGTCGATGACTTCCTTCATCCCCTCTTCCGTCGCCTCACTCAGAAATCGAAAGTTACTTCGGTTCAGTGATTCCTTGTTTCGGATCGTCCCCTTGGTCGTAACCTCAAGGATGTGAGTGTCAGAAAAGGGTCGGATCAGCATTTCCAGGCGGCTGTACAGATTTCGGTTGGTACCGCGGTTAAGATTGATGTCATCACGGGTGATCCTGGCACCCCAGCCGTCTTCGTTTACGACTGTCGAGTACTCAAATCCGGGAAAGTGATCGCACAGCTTCTTAAGGCAACTTTCGATGTGGTCGCTTAATGCGAGGCGAAGTTGTGAGTGAAGACTGCGCAGCTCTTCCTGCGTGGCCTGCTTCTGTCCCGCTGCCTCACCTTCAGCGTCCCGGGATTTCTGCCCGCGACTGATGGCCTTTTTCAAGCGATCGTCAAAATCTGACATTCTGGTTCTCTTCGGTATGCTCCGCCTCTTATTTCGGGCGAAGGCAAGACATGTTATGGGTGAGTCAAGTTCGACAAACAACGGAAATGACGGCTCGGTTCGAGCTCACGCTCAAAATCCCAATCAAACTCTGTCCGCATTAACAAATGGCGGGGCGTCGTGTCAGGTCGGAAGATAGGGGCCAAAGCTGATCAGCACAAACCAACGTCTGCTGGCCGTCTTTGGATATCGAAAACAACAAGGATTTCGCCGAGATCACGGACGATGATGCGGAGTCTGCGAAACCCGTTTTGTTTTCACGGGAATTCGACATCCTGAATCAGGATCCCGTTTGATTAGTCGCGACGACCTGCCAGAATCCGGGAAATTCATAGATTCCTGCGAAAACGCGCGGTCCGGACGCGACGATCGGATTTCTGAAGTTGCATTCAGCCGTCGCGGATGCGTTAGTTTCCTTGCACACTTCACTTCAAGAATCAGCCCTCATGGCCAAAAAAACAATTGCCGATGTCGATGTCGCAGGAAAAAAAGTTCTCATGCGAGTCGACTTCAACGTTCCTCTTGACGGATCCACCGTCACGGATGATGGACGTGTCCGCATGGCGCTGCCATCTATCAAGTCAGTCATTGATCGAGGTGGACGGCTGATTCTGATGAGTCACCTGGGACGTCCGAAGAAAGGTGAAGACAATTCGCGTTACAGTTTGAAACCAGCAGCTGACAAGCTTGCTGAACTGATTGGTAAACCCGTGACATTCGCCACAGACACTGTCGGTGATGAAGCCGTTGCCAGCGTCAACAGCCTGCAGGATGGCGGAATTGTCGTGTTGGAAAATCTTCGATTTGAAGACGGTGAGAAAAAGGGCTGCCCGGAACTCGCAGGCAAGCTGGCCGCACTTGGCGATATCTACTGCAACGACGCGTTTGGCACCTGTCACCGGTCAGACGCATCAATGGTGGCGACACCGGAGGCAATGGCCGGGCGGCCGCGCGTTGTCGGTTTCCTTGTGGAAAAGGAAATCAAGTACCTGACGGATGCGATTGGGAATCCGGAACGCCCTTTTGTGGCAATCCTTGGCGGCGCAAAGGTTTCTGACAAAATTCAGGTCATCAACAATCTGCTGGGGATCTGCGACAAAGTGTTGATCGGCGGAGCAATGGCCTACACGTTTTCTTTGGCGAAAGGCGGGCAGGTTGGCAAGAGCCTCGTGGAAAAAGACAAAGTTGAGCTGGCCAGAGAATTAATCGAACAGGGCGGCGCCAAACTTGTACTGCCCGCTGACACCCACTGCGGCGATGATTTCAGTGCCGACTGCAACAAGGAAGTTGTCAACGCCGGAGAAATTCCCGACGGTTTTGAAGGCCTTGATATCGGGCCTGCCACAGCAGCCATCTACTCAGACATCGTTGAAGATGCAAAGACGGTTGTCTGGAATGGGCCGATGGGCGTTTTCGAAATGCCTCCGTTCGACGAAGGAACCCGTGCCGTGGCAGAAGCCCTGGCAAACGGATCCGGCACCAGCATCATCGGTGGGGGCGACAGCGCTGCCGCTATTCGACAGCTGGGATTTGAAGACCAGGTGTCTCACGTCAGCACGGGTGGTGGAGCCAGCCTGGCAATGCTCGAAGGTCACACATTCGCGGCCGTCGAGTTACTCGACAATGTCTGATTGATGCCTCGCATAAGACAGCGAGCGAGTGTGAAGCGAAGTTCACGACATCCGGTCTGACGTAAGCAGTCTGGCTTCGGTCACACGCCGAATCAGGTCCGCGATGCTTTGGCTCTGCAGCTTTCGCATAATGCTGGCTCTATGTTTTTCGACCGTTTTTTCACTGATGTTGGCCTGTCTTCCGACGGCTTTATTGGTGAATCCTTCAAATACGAGGTCCAGTATCTCTTTTTCGCGCGGGGACAACCGCGCCAACTGTTCGTTGCCCTCACGCGCTCGCGCCAATACGTCAGGAGAAAGTCGTTGGACCGTTGCACCGGTAACGGAAAACATGCGGCCGACTGGTTTTCCGCCGTGATCGAGAAGTACTGTCTGACTAACCCGGACCGGCCCACTCTGTGAATCAAGGTGGAGTGGTTCCATAGACGTATGTGGAGATGTCTCACAAGCGTCCGTTAACCAACGTCGGCTCAATCCCGCCTTGTCGAAGGCAGCAGCCAGATGGGGACTTTCCAGTGAAATCACTTCGCCCGTCTGATCCGGGACTCCACGCGAGATGTCCCAGTAGTTGAGAAATGCCACCGCGCAGTGACTGATGAAGTCACAGCCGATGGGCACGAAACACCACGCATCGCTGCCAGCAGCGCAAACTGCTTGCAGGATGGCATGAATCTGATCGGACTGAGAGTGCTCCAATTTCACGATAGGCAAGGTACCTGACATAGATGCTGGAATTTCCCTGCTAACTTCTCTGCCACTGTGATCGCAGCACCACCGCAAATGCGGACCTCCTTTCTTGCAGTCCTGTGCAAAAAAGTCTGAGGCTGCTACCAACACATCCACAAAGGCTGTCTTTTTCAGCCGAATATGACCGGCGTCACTACCGCCCAATGGCTTGATATGACGTTACATTTTTTGAGATATCTATTGACTGCGTCGACGCATAGTGTAATACCAAACTACTACACTATGTCGGAGCAGTTGGATGATTTGTCATATCGAGACCGGCAACGGGATCGCCATCTACGAACAGATCGAACGGCAGGTGAAATTTGCCATCGCGAACGGCTCACTGGTGGTCGGCGAACGCATTCCCTCCGTTCGCGAACTGGCCACTCAGACGGCCGTCAACGTCAACACGGTTGCACGAGCCTACCGGGAACTGCAACAGCAGGGCATTCTGAACTCAATCCGCGGCACGGGGCTGACCGTTTCCACCGAAGCACCCACCACCTGTGCTCGGATGCGCCTGGACATGATTCGTGATCGCCTGCGGTCCGTCCTGCAGGAAGCTCTGAGCAACCGGATTTCGGTCGATGAAATTCGGACTCTGGTCGACGACGAATGGGAGCAATTGGCACAAGAAGCGAATGCCGCAGAACATGGGGAATGACCCAGGGAACATAGACCAATCAAACGGCGGAACAGATCCCTTTACAGCGAGATCAACCCATGAAACCTGTTGTTGAGATTAAGAACGTCACAAAACGATTCGGGCAGACTCTTGCCCTGGACGATGTATCGTTGCAGATTCCGGCGGGTGTCGTTTGCGCTGTGTTGGGTGCCAACGGTGCTGGTAAGAGCACGGCAATTCGCGTGCTGCTGGGCCCGGACGATCCGGATTCCGGAAGTACCGAAGTGCTCGGCATGAACAGCAGGACTCACGCTCTGGAGATTCGCGGGCGAGTGGGCTACGTCGCCAATCAACCTCCCTTGTATGAATGGATGACGGTCAATGAGATCAGCAGGTTTCTACCCGACCGGATTCCAGGCAGAGTTCGATCAGCTTGTTCGAAAGTTTGACCTGGACGGTGGTCAAAAGATTTCGGCACTTTCAAAAGGCATGCGTGCCAAGGTCGCCCTGACGCTGGCGATGTCACATCGTCCGGAACTGTTAATTCTGGATGAGCCCACGTCTGGCCTGGATCCGCTTGTCCGCCGTGAGTTTCTCGAAAGCATGATCGACGTTTCCTCGGAGGGTCGCATGGTCCTGCTGTCGAGTCATCAGGTTGCCGAGGTGGAACGCGTCGCCGACATTGTGGTGATTCTGCTGAACGGACGACTGCTGTGCGTGGAACGCCTGGAAGACCTGAAGCGAGACACACTGGAGGTCGTGCTGAGCCTCCCCGCAGCGGATTCTGTGGCTCCGGAGATGCCCGGCGATGTGCTGGCGCACATTGCCTTTGGCCATGAGCACGTCTGGATGGTACGGAATCCGGACATCGATCAGCTTGCGGAATCCTGCCACACACAAAACCTGCCGGAGCCACAGATTCGTAAACCAAATCTGGAAGACATCCTGCTGGCCATGCTGCGTGAGTACAGACGTGGGGCAATTGGTGAGAGAACAACAGCTGCCCCGGCGGAGTCGTCCGTTGAAAACAGATAGGGACAGTACATGTCGATGCGTCAACAGAGTTGATTACTGGATTGCCGGAGCAGCCCTTCGCTCGTTCCGGCCTTCATTCTGCGGGTCGTGACAAAGCGGTTTACTGGAAGCAACGATGAGTAGTCAATTCTGCAGGATAATCTGGAAAGAGTTTCACGCTCAGAAAGGGCTATGGTTTGCGCTGGCCCTGGCCGTAGTTGGTTTTGAGGTCCTGTTCTGGTCTGTAACAAGAGGCAACCGGACGGATTTTATGGCGTGCGCGGTGGTTTCGGCCTTCGTCATCACATTGGTGTTCTCGATGACCTCTGTGGCCCTGCTGTTTGCGGGCGAAGAAGATCAGGACACGGCGTTGTGGCTGCGACAACTGCCGCTGAAGACGTCGACTCTGATCGGTGCCAAACTGATTTCCTCGATCATCGGCACCCTGACTCTGCTGGCCTTCGCCGCCCTGACCTTGATCGTCTCAGGTATGTTCTGGGGGGATGCGGAGTTCCTTCCGTCTCGACTTACCCTGCTCGGCAACACTCGAATTGATATTTTTCAGAGTTGGGTCGCAGCAACAGTCACGTTGTTCAGCGTCGCGGTGGTTTATTCGCTGACGCTTCAAAAAGTCTTTCCGGCACTTGGCTGGTGGGCGGTCACTGCGTTCGCCTATGTCGTTGTCGTTTCGAGCCCGGATGTCGGACCGCTGTCGCCTGTCTTCTTATGGAAAACTTCGGCTGCTGCGCTGCTGGTTATTCCGTTGGGGCGTCGCTGGCACATTGGTCGGCGACGGTCACCAGGCGTGGGCATGCCGGCGCTTCCGGTCTCTGAGTCGTCCCGCCGAACACTGGCAGAAACTTTTCCGACCTTCGCTCGGGCGTTTGCTCTGCCGTTTCGTCTACCGGGACTGACCGTTCACGGCGAAGGAAAACTGCTGCGGCGATCGACCGCAATTCCGACAGTCTTTAGTCGCACTATCGCAGTTCTGGCTTGGCGTGACATGCGCTTCGCCGCACGATTCGCAGCGTTAGCGCTGTTGCTGGGTGCGGTCGTGATCACCATGCACACTACCACGACAGCGATTATACCGTGGACCAGTGTGCTTCTTTTCGCAATGGTCATTGAATGCGGCCTGCGGACATTTCGCCACGACCAGCAGAAGCAGCATGGCTTATTCTGGAGCCATCGAGGAGTCTCACCACTGCAGGTCTGGGTGGTCCGAAACGCTGTCTGGCTGTCAGTTTTGTGCTTCGTGTCGATCGCATTCGTTCTGAGCGACCAAATACCGGACATGCTGCGGTCCGCGGCTGGCTACAAGATGCAAGTCAGGCCAGAACTTCATTCGCCGCGCATCGTCGACCTCATTTTCCACATCCACCGGCCAACACTGCCTGCGGTTGCCGTGACGTATGATTTACTTTTCCAGGTGAATGTGTCGCTGGCGTGGCTGATCGGTACGTTCACCGTTACCCAGCTGGCATCGTGCTGGATCTGCAGGCCCATCCTTGCCGCGTTCGCCGGACTTTGCGGAGCGGTTGGATTTGTTGTCTGGTTGAGTTTTCTGGTGCGCACTGACGTGCCACTGGTGATCTCCGCATGGCCGATGATTGGACTCTGCTTTGTCGTGATGGTGATCACTCGACGAGATTGGATGGACAGACGGACATCGCTGCGAATTGGATTGAAGCGGACGGCGATGATCGTCGTTCCGTGTCTATGCATGTGGCCCGTGCAGATGATATGGCGAGTTGCGCAGGTTTGGGACACGTCAGTTGTCATCGCATTTGAATCTGCTGAATCGCTGGGGTATTCGCACGACAATGCCGTAAGCCAGTGGGCTCGTGACTGGGACAACTTTGCACTGTCCGCCGAACCGATTCGTGCACTTCTGATCGCATCAGAAATCTGGCGGGACAGCCACCTGCATGCCGACCGGAAACAGCAAGCACTGGAAGCATTGGACACGATTCTGGCATCAGAATGGGACACGGCTCACATGCCACCCACATGGCGAGTTCCATGGTCGGACTGCCTCGCCCCTGCTGTCACAACGGTGCTGCTGACCGATGCCGAATCGTTGTACCGTAAACAGAATCTGCCTGGTGCAATTGAACGCACGATGCAGGCAATTCGTCTGTCACGATTTCTGACAGATGAATCGACGCGCTGGCTGCACTGGCAACAGGCCAACCGCTGCGAACATCGAGCACTGCGAAAACTGCAGCGACTTGTGGCCGATGACGAGATGTCCGAAAATCTGCTAAGGTCGACAAGCACTAAACTTGCCACCATTTGTACTCCGCTGAACGAAGCCGCTGCACCACCAATGTTCGCAGTGATCAAAAACCGATACGCGGTTTACCTGCCCCTGTTGATGCGCCGTGGATATCTCTGGGAGCGATTTGCCTCAGCGCCCACCAATGGAGCAGGTGATTCACCCGTCGGAATGGCACGTTGGCCGACGAGCCTGATCAATAGCGACTTCACTGAGCGTGTTCGTTTTGCAAACGTGTTGTCGCAGGTGGCCAAACTTTCGGTGGGCGAATTCGACCAGGCACACACTGAATCATGCATTCGGTGGCTGGCAACCACCAATCATGCCGAACACGACGTGCACCAGGATCTCTACACGACATACGACGATCGGCTTCGGCGGTCAACGATGACCGCCGAATGGGCCACTCAGACAATCGTTGCTCTGCAGATATATCGCAGACAGCACGGGCAGTTCCAGGCTCACCTGCTGGACCTGGACAAATACGACTATGGCCGCAGCGTGCCGAAACACAATGCGGAAACATACTCTTCCTTCGGCTATGCTGCTCAGGGATTCGGAGCCGCAGTACCGGTCGTGTCGGATGATACGGGGGGGCTCTCTGTCGTCGAAGCATCGCAGCCATTGCTCTGGAGTCACGGCGACGTTGCTCCTGATAAGGTCCGCGTTCATGTTGACCCAACCATCCATCAGGTAACTTCGGCCGATACCAGCCGTATCCATTTCATCAACGGAACAACCGTTGACGGTGCTCCTGGCGTCAATTTCTCACGAGCGCTCGAAGACATATTCACGCGTCCGAAAGGCTTCCGTGAAGACTCAGACGAACGTTTGGGCATTTCGGACAATACTCGCGAGAACACAACGGGCGTTCCTGATAAAGTGTCGGAGGGTACAATCCTTGGCAGCGAAAAATCAGAACGAACGAGTCGCGATGACGAAAATCGAATTCCCACAGAGCCGTTGCAGGATCGGAGTGAGCCGCGCTGATGTGACTCCGCCGGTCGGCATTTACCACCGCATGTGGGGAGCCGCAAAACACGACAAAGCGACGGGCGTCCATCGCCCGCTGACCATCACCACTCTCGCGATGTCAGCAGAAACGTCGCCGGAAGATAAAGCGGACACCATCTTTGTAGCCGTCGATCACTGCCTGCTGTGGTACGCTGAAATGGCGGCGCTGCTGGATACCATCAGCGACCTGACCGGAATCTCGGTAGACCGTATCACCGTCTTCTTTTCACACACTCACGCGGCCGGCCTGATGGGGCTGGAACGAATCGAGCTGCATGGTGGCGAGCTGATTCCGGACTATCTGGAAAGCCTCGGTCAGAAGATTGGGGCAGCCGTCAACGACGCAGTGGCATCGATGCAGCCCGCCGTAATAAGTTACAGCACCGGCCGCTGTAACCTGGCGTCGAATCGCGACTTCTTCGACCCCGATCGCAAACACGCTGTGTGTGGGTTTAATCCGAAAGGAACGGCCGATGATTCGGTACTGGTTGGCCGTGTGCAGAACACTGAATCCGGCCAGCCCATTACGACCATCGTTAATTACGCCTGCCACCCCACGACGCTGGCATGGGACAACACACTGATCAGCCCGGACTACCCCGGAGCCATGCGAGAAGTCGTGGAAGAAGAGACCAAAGCACCGTGCTTCTTCATCCAGGGAGCTTCCGGAGACATCGGCCCACGCGATGGCTTTACAGGCGACGTTGCAGTCGCCGACCGGAACGGCCGACAACTCGGTTACGCAGTACTGTCGGCACTGGAAAGTATGCCACCGGCATCCACCGCGCTGCAATACACAGGCGCCGTCGTTTCCGGTGCCACAATCGGCACATGGCAGTTTGCTGGCACGGACGATCAACGACAATCAGACACCGCCGCATGGAATCACCTGGTAACGTCCTGTGAAATTCCCTATCGCGATGATCTGCCGGATCGCGCAGAACTGCAGCGTGAACGCAGCGAATGGCTGGCGAAACAGGACGCCGCTATCGAGTCCGGCGACGCGTCTGCCGCTGCCGACGCGCGGGCCATGGCAGAGCGGATGACGCGTCGTCTGGTACGGGTCGAACATCTGCCGCAGGCCGCAACTTTGCCGTACGCCGTACAGATCTGGAAACTCGGCGACGCCATCTGGCTGGCGCTGGACGGCGAACTTTACAACGTCCTGCAGCGTCAACTGCGAGCAACATTTCCAGACACATCCATCGTTCTCGGCACACTCGCCAACGGGTCCAAAGCATGGTACATCCCTGATCGGGAATCCTACGGAAAAGGGCTGTACCAGGAAGACGCCTCCGTTCTGGCTCAGGGCGCCCTGGAACAGCTGTTCGATTTTCTTGTGCTGAAAATCAGGACTCTGTTACCCACGCCTTAGTTTTCCTGACGGCGACATCGTGTAACATCGGTCACACGCAGCGACCATCGCTGACGACCCACGTAACATTTTTCAACATTATAACTGTGCCTTCCTGCTCACAGCTCTGAATCGTTCCACAGAGACGACGCAGCAGCATTCGGGTGCAGTTCTGAAACTGGTGGCCTTCAGGCCGCCCGCTGGAGTGATCCATGAACAAACCATTCCTGTCGACGGTGACCATACTGTTGTTTTCCGCAAGTGTCTGCATGAGTGAAGACTGGAAGCCTTTGTGGTCAGGCGGTGCTCCTGGTGCAACCGGTGAAACAGACAACGACGTGCCTGCACTGCTGGCATTTCCGGCACCTCAGGACAAAGCCAATGGCTGCGGCGTGGTTGTCTGTCCCGGCGGCGGTTATGGCGGACTGGCGATGGACCACGAGGGCTACCAGATCGTCGAATGGCTGAACAAGCGGGGCATCAGCGCATGGATTCTGCGATATCGTCTGGGCTCCAAAGGTTACCACCATCCGATTCAGAAAGGTGATGTTCTGCGAGCGATCAGCACCGTTCGCCATGACGCGAAGGCCAACGGGGTCGATCCGAAACGCATCGGAGTCTGGGGCTTCTCTGCCGGTGGACATCTGGCGTCAACAGCGGCCACACACTTTGGCACAGGCGATTCAAATGCGGCGGATCCTGTTGACCGAGTCAGTAGTCGACCGGACTTCGCTGTTCTGTGTTATCCGGTCATCACAATGGACGAAGCGTTCACGCACAAGGGATCCCGTCGCAATCTGCTCGGCCCGGATCGTTACGATAACGCTGATCTGGTGGACCTGTTGTCCAACGAAAAACGAGTCACCAAACAGACGCCTCCAACATTCATTTTCCACACGACAGAAGACCAGGCCGTTCCCGTCCAGAACGCTACGGAATTTTATTCCTCCCTGCAGCGACACGGTGTCGACTGCGAACTGCACATTTATCAAAAAGGCCGTCACGGGGTCGGTCTTGGCGGCAACGACCCGATTCTGTCCACCTGGCCCGCTCATCTGGAAAATTGGCTTAAGATCAACAACTTTCTGGCGTCCTGACCGGGGGTCCCGGTCAGGACGGTGGCGTGGCCTGTTGGGGGAGACTACGGTGACGCTGGAGCCGCCGATTAAGTCGAATAGCCATGTGGTGTTTCAGTCGCGTGGATGGGCCATCGGTTTGGGTTGAATTTCCAGTCAGATCTTAAACGGGGTGACAGCAATGAAGCGTTCTGTTCTGAAACCATTCAGCGGCTGTTTGCTTGTCGTCGCAGTTGCGCACCTAACGGGTCAGGCAACAGCCCAGGATCCTGCGGCTCCGGTGGAATCTTTCCTGTTGCAGGGAAAGCTGGCCGATGGTGCGGCAGCGATGCAGAAGTTGGTCAGCGACGATCCGAAAGATCAACAGGCGAGATTCAGTCTTGGCGTGGTGCAGTTTTTTCAGGCCATCGAAGGCCTTGGGCAGGACCAGTACCGTTACGGACTACTGGGTGGTCGTAGCCGCGCGATTCCGTTCATGCGATTGCCGATTCCGGAGAACCCGGAACCCGATGAAATCTCTTACCAGAAAGCCCGTGCGCTGGTGCAGAGACTTGTTGACAGGCTGACAAAGGCTGAGCAGACGCTGACCGCAGTCACACCGGATGACGTAAGACTGCCGCTCAAGCTTGGCGCCGTCAAGATCGACCTGGACGGCGACGGCAAACACACCAACGCAGAAACAATGTGGCATATCAGCCAGGTGCTGCAGAATCCACGCGTGGGGGACAACGTCGCTCCTCCGAAGCAATTCCCGATTGTTTTTGATGCTGCTGACGTGCCGTGGCTTCAGGGGTACTGTCACGCTCTGTCAGCGGTTGCAGAGATCGTGCTGGCTTATGACTGGCAGGACCAGTTTGAACGCACGGCTCATCTGTTCTACCCACGAGTCGATTCTCCATACGAATTCTTGGCAACGGAAGGTCCGGGATTTTTCATGAGTTTTGGGCCTCAGAATATTCTGGACCTCATTGCATGGCTGCACACCATCAACTACGAAGTGGTTGAACCGGAACGCATGCACAAAGCGCTGATGCACATGGAAACCGTCATCCGACTCAGTCGGGTGTCATGGAATTTCATTGAAGCCGAAACAGACGATGACCACGAGTGGGTTCCCAGTGCTGACCAGACATCAGTCATGAAGGGCTTCGACGTCGGCCGTGATGTCATTTCCGGCTGGCACGAATTTCTGGATGAAATGGAATCCATTCTCCAGGGAAGAAAACTGGTGCCGTTCTGGCGAGGTATCAAGGGGGGAATTCCTCTGGGGAGCAGATTGCCGCAGAATCCAAAGATCGGCATCAATGTTCGAAAAATATTTACCCAGCCGACTCGTTTTGACCTGGCGTTATGGGTTCAGGGAACAGCATTGACCCCCTATCTTGAGGAAGCTGACATTATTTCGCAGGAAAAATGGGGCAAGATGATGACCAACTTTCGTGGCAACTTCCTGAACTTCGCGTTGTGGTTTAACTAATCCGACTTCGTCAGTTGATGCGAGCTAACGCTCGGAACTGCGAATTTATTTCTATGGGTTGGTATCGTTGGATGAATAACGACGTGTTTTTTCTGAACGGAAGACAAACATAACATCATGCAAATCTGGATTGACGCCGACGCCTGTCCTGCGGAAGCCAAGGACGTACTGTTCAAGGCGGCCCGACGAATCGGTCTGCGATTGACGCTGGTTGCCAATCAGCCGATGAACTATCCGAAGTCGGAATTGATACGCTTCGAACTGGTGAAGGCCGGTGCAGATGTGGCCGATCAACGCATCGTGGAATTGCTGAAAGACGGAGACCTGGTGGTCACCGCTGATATTCCATTGGCTGCCGATGCGATTGAAAAAGGGGCTATCGTGATTGATCCGCGCGGTGATCAGCTGGACAAGAACAATATCGGGTCTCGGCTGTCGACACGGAATTTTCTGGCAGAATTTCGCGCTGCGGGCATTCAGACTGCCGGACCACCTCCATACACGCCCAAAGACAAACAGAACTTCGCCAACCGGCTGGACAAACTGCTGACGAAACTTCTGCGAGTCACGTAAGTCCTTCAGGGAGATCGGCTACAGCGTATTACGCTGACTTGTGGCCGCGAATGACAGTTCCCCGCCTGCCATGTGAGCTTCCCACGAGCCCGAACGTGCTACATGTTTTCGAAAACTGCTCTAAAGGTGATCATTGCCCGCCGCGCAACTCACAACCGCCACCTGCTTCGCAGACATCACAGGACGTGACATCCGGCTTGCCTTCTGCTGCACCCAGACAATGTCGGATACGGTCAGTGATGATGGAGGACATTTCCGGATGCAGACCGAACGGGGCCGTGACAAGCCATTCGACATCAGGAAACGGCCGGGCGGCTTCCGTTACCAGCCGAGGGATGTCTTCGCTCCAGTGTCGTCCCGGTGACAGAAAGTATGGAAAAACCACAACTCGTGCGGCCCCCTGTTCAATACACCTGCGAAAGGCAGCTGCGATGTCCGGCTGAGCCAGCTCCATGTGCGCCGACTCAACAATCGCATAGTCCGATTGAGCGGCAAATATCTTCGTGGCCTGATACAGCATTTCGTTGCTGGCCGGCTTGCGCGAACCATGGTCCACGATGACGACAGCGGTCACCGGCGGTTGCAGACTTGTGTCAGATGAATCGAATGCAGCGGGCATGATGGTGAACAGTCGTGACTAGGATATCCCCGGATACACTTTCTTGTTATTTCGCACGCGTCCTGTTTATTCCGACCGTCGCAGACGGGCGGCATTACTTCTGCCGGCCGAATTTGACTGGCAATGGGAATCCTAACGTGTCCTTGTTCGGCTGAAATCCGTTGCCATCGACGTCGATGAAGACCGGATTGGTCAGCGCGGCCGGGTGCTGCTTCCCGCCATATGGCCCCATGACGTCACCCAGAGTCTCTGTACGATGACCGGCAACGACAACAACATGACTGTCTTCCGTAAGCACGATGTCGAGCGTGCGGTCGAATTTCAGCACATCATCGCTGAACATGTCGGCGTTCTGATCGCGAGTGAACTGCAGCTGCTCCGCAACCTTTCCGTTGATCATTACGAAAACGGTGTCAATGTCGAACCAATTCGGGCATTGCACACGGACGTGTGCCCTGACCTTTCCGGATTTTGCAACCAGAGCCTGGCCGCTGACAAAGGCGTCACCGCCGCCGGCTGCCGAAAACGTGGCCTCCAGATACGGTCCGTTCGACATCACCAGCCGCCCCTGTTCAGAGGCGTGAACCATTTGCATCGGGTCGATCATCGCCGGATCGTCGGTACCTGACTGAATCCAGTTACGCAGCCAGCCACTACCGTGAAAGTTGTAGTGAGCATCAGTGTTTACGACTCCGTAGATGTGATAGCCCTGATTCAGCAGCTGCAGCCAGTTCAACATACGGTTGTTGCCAAATGCCTTGCCGTCGCGTTCGTCGAATTGTGTCACATTCAGAATCCGATCGATCGGATGAATTTCCATCACGTCCATCAGCGGGAACGACCTCGCGTATCCTTTGTCGGGTGTTCCATCTCCGTTCTTATCATAGAACAACCAGCCGAGATCCGGGTGGTTCTGTTGAATCAGTTTCTCGCTGCGGTCATCCCACAGGGCGATCCGTTCAATCTGTGTTTCGGGACTGGAGTCCGTCACCGGTCCACCGCCGTCCTGCGTTCGTGGAGTGTACCTCATTGGGAAAACGTTCTGGTGATTGAGCGGCAGCGGCTGCCCGGTCAATTCCATGCCGGACACGGTTGCGAGAAATCGCTTCAATCCAAGTTCAGCGATATGCCCGTCGTACGTGCTGACTCGGTTGTGTTCTGTACACGGAGCGAATTCGATATTTTCTGCTGCCAGGTTCAGGACACGTCCCTTCTGACTGCCGGTATTGTCGCCGGACGGTGAGCTGTGACTGTGAAAGTCGCTGCTGACCCAGCCTGGTGTCTTCACGGAATGTGGGAGCGTCGCTTCAAGTTTCGTCGTTCGCCCCGCCGTGACCGTCAGCCTGGTGAACACCGCGTCGTGTTCCGGGCCATGGCTGACGATGATGTCATAGTTCCCGGCCTGCAACGGTTTGGTGAATGTACCGTCTGCCGTGTATGCGAGGTTGCGGACGAAATGTTCGGCGGATTCCGGGCCCCAGTTCGGTGTGGGAGTCTCACCGTCGCCGATGAACTCAACTTTCACGGGAATCGGCGAGCCGTTGCCATCGGTGATTGTCGCCGTGACACGTCCGGGCCGATAGCTGGCACTTTGCAGCTCAAACTTGTTGCCGCCCTGACGCACGTCAAGCTGAACAGCGTTTGGCGGCAGCAGGGCGACTCCGCCAATCGTTGCATTTATAGTGTATTTCCCCTCCGGTAGCTGCAGATGCGCCGCTCCGTTCCTGTCTGTTCTGACAGTCCCGCGGAGTTCCTTTCCGCGACGAAACGTAACTCGGGCGTCTTCTGCGGGCTCTCCAACTGCGGTGACAAGCGTGACTTCGCAGGGATGCGCCTCGGATGGGACCATCGCGATTCGTTCTGCCATCGCGAGAACGTTTGGAAGAGCCCGGCCAACCACGATGTGACGTGTCAGAGTGAACGATTGTCCTGGCTTAAGGATAACGGCGTTCCCATCTTCGGGCTCGTAGACAAGCACACATTCCCGCGAGTTGCTGTTACTGCGAATTCGATAGCCGGCCGCACAGATCGCATAGGCCTGCTGCCAATAAACATCATCAACATAGAACACACCGTGGGTTCCGTTCGGGGACCGCACCATATCCTCTTTGCCACCGTCCGCTCGCAGATCGTCCTCAAGGGCAAGCGTCCAGTCGCTCTTCGTGGTGTTCAACCAGGTCGACGTGACTTCAATGACTGGCTGGTTAGTGTTGATTTTGTAACGAACGTCACACATCGGTCGTGTCTCAGACCCCGGTGAAGTCACGGTGACTGATCGTTCATCGGCCCGCGCTTGTGAAAACGCAAACTTCCGGCGGCCCGGATAGAAAGAACCTAACTGATCGCTGTCATGCGACGTTGTGGCAAGGTCAATAAGGCACCCACCAACGCCACGAACGGTCATGTTGCAGTTTCGAGTCGTCGTGGGAAACGCAATGACCGCTTTGGCAGCACCGTTCTGCAGGGCGAAGTCACCGTAGATCGCGTCGACTTCTTTTCCGGCAGGCACTAGTCGATCATAGTTCGTTTCCGTCAGTTGCTGAGCGAATAGCAGTCCGTCACTGAGAGTCACTGCCGCGAACATTACTGCAGATGCGAACGTGAAACGAAGATAAGAAAGAACCATGCGGGAACTCCGGGATGAACAAACAACTCAGACAGACTCACAAACCATACCGGAAACAGTCGACGCCGTCTCGTCGCCGACACAGAAAGTCCGTCGTTGAGCGAGGGACAGAATTTTCCTGCGAACGGTGAGCTACCACATTCAGGAAGTCCACCTTCGAAAAGCCGGAGTCTCTGCTCTGATCGCTTTCCGTCGGGTATAACACATTCAGAATGCCAACTACCGAACCCAACGATTGGTCACCGTGTCCGCACTGCGGATCCGATCTGCCCTCGAACGCCAGAGTCTGCCGAGAGTGCGGCTTTAGCGACGACTACATTGATTCCGGTGACGATTACGACCCGCATGATGCGGATGATTTCGACTACGATGACTTCGTAGCTCGTGAATTCCCGCAACACGGCGAACCGACTTCGCCAGCGAGCCAGAGACAGATGTGGATGCGTTTGGTCATTATGGCGATTGTTGTATCGTTTCTGCTGAGTCTCATGCTTATCTGACGCGGGACGGCCCGCAAACGGATTCGGGCTACCGCTCAAAGGTCACAGCCCCGCCGAAAATGCGTCGAACACTCGGTCCCTGTTGCCGAAACCACTTTTGTCAGCCATGCAATTGCGGTAAAAGGCACGCCTTTGAGTCGGAAAACAATTCACGAAAGCTGTCGATGACGTCTTTGTACGCAAAAGAGCTGGAAACCGGCCTGCAGGCGGTCCGCCAGGCAGCTGATGTCTGCCGGGCAGTTCAGTCCGCAATCTCGGCCGAATCGCTGCAGAAAAAAGACAAGAGTCCAGTCACGGTAGCGGACTTTGCCAGCCAGGCCATGATTTGCCGGCAGTTACAGGCAGCCTTTCCGAATGATCCCGTCATTGGTGAAGAGGGAGCTGAAGAGCTTCGTGAGCCAGCCGGTACTGATTTTCTGGCCCGGATTGTTGTCGAGTGTGCGGCCGTCGGCGTTAGCGGAACGCCCGACGAAATCTGTGACTGGATCGATCGTGGTGGCCTGCAGGACTATCGGTCCCGATTCTGGACACTTGACCCGATCGATGGCACGAAGGGATTCCTGAGGAAAGAGCAGTATGCCATTTCGCTGGCATTGATTGTTGATGGAAAGATTCAGATTGGGATTCTCGGCTGCCCTAACATGCCGCTGGATTCATCTGAGCCCAACGGTACACGAGGCATTCTGTCATGGGCCGTCAACGGCGCAGGCAGCTTCATTCAACCACTCGATGCGCCAGACAGTGAACCTCAACAAGTACGAGTGTCGTCCACGGCCGTCAGCAGTGACGCTCGTTTCTGTGAATCGGTCGAATCGGGTCACAGTTCACACGATTGGTCCGGCCAGATCGCGGGACAGCTGGAGATCAGTCGAGAACCCTTTCGTATCGACAGTCAGTGCAAGTACCTGGCAGTGGCAATGGGTGACGCTGACATCTACCTGCGGTTGCCGACGCGAAAAGGTTATCAGGAAAAGATCTGGGACCATGCCGGTGGGATCCTTGTTGTTGAAGAAGCTGGTGGCACGGTTACAGACATTCACGGCAAAGTCCCGGAGTTTCATCATGGTGCGACACTGGCAAAGAACGAAGGCATGGTTGTGACAAACGGACGGTTTCACGATGCTGTCGTGGCTGCCGTAACGGATAATTCTCCAGACTAGAACCCTCCTGAACTCAGCGGAAAGTTTGTGATGGAGTGGTTTCCGATCGCTTTGACTCTGGGTGTGATTGTGGCGGTGATCGTCGCGATCATGCATTATCGATTCCCCGCAGATATTTCTCTGCTGGGTGGATTGACGTTGCTGCTGGTGTATGGAGCGTTTGACAAAGAACACGGTCTGTCGGTCACTCAGGGACTATCGGGATTCGCAAATCCGGGCGTGCTGACCGTCGCTGTCCTGTTCGTCGTCGCCGATGGCCTGCAGCGGACCGGAGCATTCGCCTGGCTGGGGATGCGATTACTCGGAACGCCAAAAGGCACAACATCCGCTCAATTACGAACAATGGTGCCCGCCGCTCTGTTGAGCCCGTTTTTGAATAATACGCCTGTGGTGGCGTTGATGATGCCAATTATCAGCGACTGGTCGCGCAAGCACCGCATCTCAGTCAGTCACCTGTTTATGCCGCTCAGCTTCGCTGCCATTCTCGGCGGCATGTGTACCTTGATCGGAACCAGTACCACCATCGTCGTGAACAGCAAACTGGTCGAACACAACCCGGACAGCGGTCTGACGATGTTTGAACTGGCGTGGGTGGGCGTGCCATGCATGGTCGTTGGCATCGGCTTTCTGACATTATTCACACGGCGACTGCTGCCCGAACGTCAACCCGCATTCACGGCCAACGACGACCCTCGCGAGTACACCGTGGAAATGGAGGTTGACCCCAGCAGCCCGCTGGTTGGTAACACGATTGAAGAAGCCGGTCTGCGACATTTGCCGGGCATGTATCTGATGGAAATCGACCGCGATGGCCACGTCCTGCCGGCGGTCAGTTCCGACAGTCTGCTGCGCGCGAATGATCACCTGGTCTTTGTTGGAGTCGTCGAATCCGTCGTGGATCTGCAGAAGATTCCCGGACTCAAACCCGCCACCGATCAGTTGTTCAAACTGGACGGTCCACGTTCTCAGCGGTGTCTGATGGAAGCCGTTGTGTCAGGTAGCTATCCATTTCTGCGAATGACAATTCGAGAATCGAAGTTTCGTTCGCACTACAACGCCGCGATCATCGCGGTCAATCGTGACGGCATTCGTCTGCCCGGCCGAATTGGCGATATTCGTCTGCAGCCTGGCGACACACTGCTGCTGGAATCCAACCAGGACTTTATTGAGCAGCAGCGCAATTCGCGACATTTCTTCCTTGTGAGCGAAGTTCAGAATTCTGCTCCCGTACGTCACGAAAACGCCTGGATCGCTCGGCTGATCATGGCCGGCTTCGTCATTGCGGCGTCTGTATTTGGCACATTGGGAATCAATGATGCCGCTCTTCTGGCCGCACTGCCTGCAGCGATGCTGATGCTGTTTTTTCGGTGCACGCGAGCTGACGACGCCCGTCGTGCGATCGACTGGAACGTCATTCTGGTGATGGCTGCGGGGCTGGGAATCGGCGAGGCGATGAAGGCCAGCCAGGCCGACAGGTTTGTCAGCGAACTCATGGCAACACTGGTCAGTAACGGTCACTATCCAATGTTGATTGCGATCTACACGCTGTCGGTGGTACTGACCAACCTGATTACGGCCAAAGCCGCGGCAGTTCTTGTGCTGCAGATCGCACTGGCCTCGGCAACGGCGATGAATGTGAACGCGGAACCGCTGATCATCGCCCTGATCATGGGATCCGCCGGCAGCTTTGCCACGCCGTTCGGCTACCAGACCAATATGATGGTCTACGGGCCGGGTGGCTATCGATCCTCAGACTATCTAAGACTCGGAATTCCACTCAGCATAATCGTGGGAGTCATCACCGTCGTCATCACGCCCCTGGTCTGGCCGTTCTAATCCGGTTCTCGTCAACAACATCACGGCCACAGCGATCGGCATTGCCGCTCCGATCAGAACGGATGCCGGCAGATGCTGGCGATCTGAAATACCGATCCCCAGTTGCGTCAGTTCGGATTCGAATTCGGACACAATGATCAGCAGGCCATTGTGCATCACGTGCAGCAACATGCCGGGCAGCACGCTGCCGGACCGTTCAAAAACGATGCCCAGAACAATGCCCATCAGAGTGCTGGGCAGCAGCCGCTCAAAAAACAACGCGTCTTTGACAATGACGTGAAACAGACCAAACAGCACAGCGGACGAAAGAATAGACATCGTCGCGGAAGTGCGAACACGAATGGAATTCTGAAAAAACCCACGAAAGAAGAATTCTTCGCACGCGGCCGGTGCCACAGCCAGTGATACAAGCTTGATCCATAAGGGCACGGCTTTCAGGTTACCTTCAAATCGTTCGTAAATCTGTTTCAGTTCCTCAATCCGGCCGTCTGTCAGAATGGATATTTCAAGTTCGTAAATGTACGGCCACAGAGATCCTCCCAGAAGCACGGCGGCCAGCCAGAACCACCACTTCGGCAGACGCAGCGAAAACCCGCCAAGCAGATGTACTCGCGAAAAAACTGCAAGGCAGGCGGGGATCAAGACAAACAGGAACAACGAAACCAAACCTGCCGCCAGCAACTGAATTGACAGACTGACGTTCAGTCGAGATGGGATCGAGCCTGCCACAATGAACAATGAAAACACGATGGCCAGACACGACATCGATGTCTGGATCGAAGCCACGTCAATCGTCTCCTGAGGCCGTTTAAACAACTCTGTCAACGTGCCGCCGCTGCCATACAGAACTGCATCAGAACCAAAAATCCTTGCGGCAATAGCCAACGCCAGAACGCCGTACAACGCGGTGGAGATCAGCACGATGGCGAACATCAGCAAGTTGACATCCCCCTGCAAAAGGTCTCGCCCCATCAACACTGTGTTCACCAGTGGTGTTACGGCCAGTATTCCGTTGATCTGCAGATTCGGCATCAGGCTGAACACACCGGGTGTCAGAGATATCAGCATCAACGGAACCAGATACGCCTGAGCCTCTTTGAAACTGCGGGCAACGCTGGTGATGCTGAGCAGCACGGCGGAAAAGAAGGCGGCAAAGACCACCATCAGCACGATCACCTGGACCACCATCGTGGGACCGACATTGCCAAGCACCGTTCCTTCCAGCCCCAGGGCAAACAGCGTGGCAAACATGGAAATCAGATTCATCGTGGTCGTCAGCAGTGCGACGGTCAGCACAGCGACGAATTTCCCGGCCAGCAGAGTCATTCGTGAAACGGGAGCCGCGACCAGAATTTCCATCGTGCCGCGTTCGCGTTCTCCGGCCGTCAGGTCGATCGCCGGATAAACGGCGCCGGTCATGGTCATTAACACCAGTACCAGAGGAATGAACGTAATCAGAGAGCTGCCGCTCCCGGCCTCGTTGGATGACAGAACCTGGGTGGATACCGTGGCGGGACGAACGCTGGACAGCTGTTTGCGTTCCAGCAGCCTATCGACGTATCGTTCATTGACCGCATCCAGACGCTTTGTGATTTCCTTATACCCGCGATCGCTGAGTGCCGATCCGTCTCGCCGCAGAATTTGCCAATTCAAAAACGGCGGGCCTCGACGACGAAATCCCCTTTCGACATCATCAACGGGTGTCAGCCGCACGGCGATATCTGCGTAGCGTTCCGTGACCTGTTGTTCGAGAGAAGAGTCTGTTTTCAGTTCGTCCAGCGAGAACACAACAAAGTCGAATTCCTGCGCACCACTTGTGCCCAGAACATCCGCTGCAGCTGAAACTTCAGGCGTTTCCTCGGCTGTCCCGTCCTGCGCGTCGAGTATTTGTTCACCACGAATCATCTCCGCCGCAAATTTCCGGGAATCTTCCTTTGTTTCCAGACAGACATGAACTTCCACCTTCTGCAGATGTGTCAGGTTGTTCAGCAGACCTTTGCGCAGAATCACACCCAGCAACGGATAGACCAGCAGTGGCATCAGAACCAACGTGATGACGGTGCGGCGATCACGCAGAATCTCGCGCAGCTCCTTTGTTGCCAGTCGCCATGTTCGGCTGCTGGATTCTCTTGAAGGCACGTATTGAGACTTATCCGACATAAAAAACCATGTTCCGCTGAATCAATGTCAGCGACTGACAACAGCGGGCCGACGGCCTTCAAGCAGTTGCCGGAAGAGCGTGTACACCATTACCCACCGGGACATGTCGTGGCCTCCGGATTATTCTTCAGCAGGTTGACAAACATCTGGGTCAGCGTCTGTTCATGTGTCACGGACTGCAGCTCCACTAGCGTACCGTAGTGCTGCAGTCGCCCGTGATGCAGCAGCCCGAAACGATCAGCAAACCGCTCGGCTTCATCAAGTCGGTGAGTACAAATAATGACGGCCTTCCGCTGCGATCTCAGCAGCTGAAGATACTCAAATACGACCTGACTGCCGACAACATCAAGGCCTCGCGTTGGTTCGTCCAGCAGCATGACAGGCGGATCATGCATCAGTGCCCGTGCCAGATTTACACGCTGTTTCTGTCCCGTGCTCAGCACACCACACCGGCGATCAATATATTCCCGAAAGTCCAGGACGTCCGCCAGCCGTTCAATACGTTCGGCACGATCAGGTGGGGACACATCGTAAAGATCAGCCACAAAGGACAACATCTCTCGAGGAGTCAGCCATTGATAGACGCCGACGCTGGTCGATACGAATCCGATCAGCCGTTTGATCTGATCCGGGTTGTCCGCCACTGATACGCCATCGATACTGGAATCTCCAGACGAAGGCTGCAGCAGGCCGAGAATCATTCGCAGCGTTGTTGTCTTGCCGGCACCGTTTGGTCCCAGCAACCCGAACACCTCTCCCTGTTCCACTGTGAACGAGACATCGTCAACTGCGGTCACAACGCTGCCGTCGGACAACGGGAATTGTTTGGTGAGTCTGGAAACCGTGATCAAAGAGCTGCTACCACACTGGTCAGAGAAATCGAGCCGGGCGTCCTGCGTCACCAGTCTACGAATTCAGCCCCTCATAACCACGATGAAAGAATAATCCAATCAAAGGTTAGCGAAAGTCGCGTTCCATAGACCTCACAAGACGACCGTTTTCCATACGAATACGATCGAGCAACACGTTGGCATCAGCGACTTGAGAATCGTTCTTGCCGTCAGACTTCAGGCAGACGAACAGAAACCCAACAATCGCTCGCGTTGTGCGGGGATCGTCAGCCTTGCATTCCTCGTACACTCCGGACAACAAAGGCAGGGCTTTCCAGTCCTGCCAGCGAGCCAGATCCCGCACCGCAATTTCGCGCAGGTCTTCTCGCTTCAGCATTGGATACAACGCCGATCGCAGTCTTTGTTTGGGCATCAAATCCGGTTCGTAGGCCCAGACAAACTGCAGCGCCTGAACCACGGCAAAGCAGTCGAACTGTGATGCACCAACGTTTTTCAATCGCGACTCTTCCAGAAAACGAAGACCGTCTTCGCCGGTTAGCAGCAGCAATCCCCCCATCAGCCCCTCAACGCCGAAACGAATTTCATCAGACGACGGCCGAGCGATCTGCTGCTCCAGAAACTTTGCGTCCTGTGGACCTCCACAAAGACCAAGCATCATGCCGTACAAACCCAATCGTTCCGGACTGGTTTGCTTGTCTGCGATCCAGGTCTGCAGTTTGTCCGCGGGAAACTGTTTCCCGTTCGCAACGATGTCTTCGTAACCCGCATTCGCAAACTCACCCCACGCATCGGCCGCCACCAACGGATCTCCGGCTTCAAGAAACGGAAGAAAATATGTCAACCGTTCCTGGGTTTCATTCGTCGGGTCGGGTGCAGCAGTGATGTATCGATACGAACGATCTGAGACCTGATCGGCGCGATCCCACTCGAACGTCTTTGACGTCGATTGCGAGACCACCGAATCTACCGCTTCGGTCCCCGAAACTTTCCGGATCTCAGCAGGCACGGTAACAGTCGTGGGTTCGGGTCTGTCCGTCGCGAATGTTTCGACGACCTGCGGTGTATCTGCCTCACGCCGCCCCCCCCTCAGCAGAAACAGGTCGCCCTTTTTACCATACAGATAGTCGTTCCATTGCACACGCCTACCCGTCGGCAGCACACCCTGACCTTTATGGACTTCGACAATTTCCAGAATTGCAGATGGCTCTTCCGTCGGCGATCCCTCGTGCGTCGCAACTAATTCTGCCAGCACCACAACTTCGGCGTCCGCAATCATCTCAGCCCATGTCTGCATGGGAGCGAGACAAAACGGGCACGCCGAGACCGCTGACGAACATGCGGTCAACGCAACGACGGCAATCGTAAATTTCATCGTTCGCTCCATGCATCCATTCATGGGACTGTGTACCGGCAGATTACGCCGGTCCGTGTTTTACGCTGACCGTTCCCAGACAACAAGACCGGTATGACGGGGCGATCTTTACGTACTTTCGGCAGTCGAAGGAATCGGACCGGAGTCATTCCGTCCCACTCGATCAATTTCAACGCGCTGCCCGCACACATTCAACGCTGCCGAACGCGTTCAATCCACTCGTTATGCAGCGTCTGCAGACGCGCCACGACTTCAGGTTTTTCCTTTGCGTGATTGACACTCTCCGGTGCCTTGTCGGCCAGATTGACAAGTTCCGGAGCACGTCTGGCGTTGCCGATCAGTTTCCAGTCGCCATCGCGAACAGCCCACTTTGACTGCCACTGCCAATGCATTACGGCATGATGTGATTTCGCGTTGTCATCGATAATCGGCAACAGACTGCTGCCATCCAGTACGTGATTTTCAGGCAGTTCCACATCGCAGAGTTCTGTGATTGTCGGCAACCAGTCGCAAAGCGTAATGGCCTGATCGCGCACCTCACCTGATGGCAATCGTTTCGGAAAGCTGACAATCGCCGGAACTCGCAGGCCACCTTCGTAAAACGTGGCTTTGTGTCCTTTCCACTTTCCCGCGTTCCCTCCTCCGCCGTTGGCACCGTAATTGTGCCCCTGCGGAAGATCCGACAAATTTTTGTCAGGCTTGATTTGATAGTCTTCTGCCGAATGACCGTTGTCGCTCTGAAAGACAATCGCAGTGTTGTCCCGCACACCCAGGCGATCTAGTTCGTCCAGGATCTGCCCGATGCGATCATCGACGGTCGTAATCATGCGACCGTAGCTTTGTCGCGGCATCTTCGCCCCTGCGTACAATTGATCGAACCGTGAATCTCCTTGTTCGGGATAGTGCGGAATATTAAATGCGGCGTACAGAAAGAACGGCACGTCAGCATGATCGCTGAGATGTTCACTCAGGAATCGTTTGCTTTCCTCAACGGTCAGATCAGGAAAATACTGCCCGCGTCTTGTTACCTCAGTGGTACCACGATACAGGTCATGAAACCCACTGCCATGCAGAAAGTAGTGATTGTAATTGTCGATGAATCCCCCGCGATGCCCGAAGAATTCCTCGAAACCCTGAGTGGTCGGGCCCGAGTCGTCTGCGGCGCCCAGGTGCCATTTGCCGAACAGGGCCGTTCGATATCCGGCACGTTTCAGAATCTCGGCAATCGTCAGTTCATCGGAGGCCATGTTGATGCCGCGCTCGGCATTCAGATCTCCCTGAGTCCAGGTATTTACGCCCGATCGTTGCGGATGTCGACCGGTCATCAGCATCGCACGAGCCGGACAGCACACCATGTGTGAATATGCCTGAGTAAACCTCACACCAGAATCAGCAAGCCCGTCCATGCGCGGCGTAAACAAATCCCGAGACCCGTAGCATCCGGCATCCAGCGTGCCCTGATCGTCGCTCAGAATCAGCAGAACGTTGGGCCGCTTGTGCTGCACGGTCCTGCCGTCAGCACGTCTGCCATCTACGTTCAGCCCTGTTCGGCGCAACGACCCGTCGTTTTTTTTTACTGGCACCAGACGAATCTCGCGACAGTCCATCACGGCTCCGGCAACTTTCTTTTGCGGGACCAGCTGCAGCAGAAGGTCATCAGCGGCATTCAGCTGTACCTGACCGAGATGTCGCCACCGGAAATTCTGAAAATGTCCGGTTTCCTGAACCTTGAACAACAGTCGCTGATCAGCCACTCGCAGTTCGACTTCACTGCCGCCATGACCTTTGCCACATCCCTGCAGTATCTCCACGTCGTATCGGCCTGCGTGGGCAATGTTGCAATGCCATTCCGCAAAGTCTTTCTCGACGGCCCAGTAGCCGACCGTGTTCTTGTGCGGTTGAGGTTCGAACCGAAGCTTCTCACCATGCACGGTGGCGAACTTTGCCGGCAGGGATATCACGCCGTCTTTGTTTTCAACAGCAATCGCTTTGCCATGAAACGCCATTGGAGCCGAATCGAGTTCCAGCACCAGTAACTTCTTTTCACCAGCTGGTGGCGTGGACAGCCGGACAACCCAATGGTCGATTTCTGGTTTCAGTGTCATAGTCGCTGTCGCGTCACCACCGATCCAGCGAATGCGTTCAACGACGTTCGCCATTCTGGGCACGATCAACTGATTGTCATCAGGCAGACTATCCAGCGCGATAATCACGGAAGTGCCGAGCTGGTACGCCTTGCAGGAATCCAGTTGTAATTTCGGAAACTCCTTCGCTCCGTCAGGCAGCTGACCGGCTGCCTGTTCGATCTGAAAAACTGCAACTATTGCGAAAACCACATATAGCAAAACACGCATGAAACTGAACCTCGATAAACGGACAAATGGATCACCAGCGCTGTGGAACCGGTCCCTCAGTCTACACCGTTTCAGTTCTGCCAGCATGCCTCCGCTGGTGAATAATCGTGACAACATGGCGACGCCTTATCCGGCCGTATGATTGCGAAGTGCCCACGGTTGTCGTTTAATCCCTCTGAAATATGCTTAACAGGTTCAGGAGGTTGTGATGAAATTTTATCTGGCAGGTGAATGGCAGGATCGGGACGCGGTAATCGAAGTCACCAATCCGTACAGCGGGGACGTCATCGACACGGTTCCCGCGGCGTCTGCCGGCGACGTCGAATCCGCTCTTGCATCAGCCGTTGACGGTGCCGCGGCCATGGCGGCCGTGCACGCGTACGATCGGTACGTGATGCTGCGAAAAACGGCCGATCTCATGCGAGACCGAGCGGACGATTTGGCGCGAACGATCAGCATGGAGGAAGGCAAGACGCTTCGTGAATCGCTGAGTGAAGTGGAACGATCTGCCCAGACCATTGACCTCAGCAGCGAAGAAGCCAAACGTCTGGGCGGTGAGTTCCTGCCACTGGATGGAGGCAAGGGCACGGAAGGCAAGCTGGGGTTTACGATGCGAGTGCCGTGCGGCGTCATCGCTGCCATCACACCTTTCAATTTCCCCCTTAACCTGGTTTGTCACAAAGTCGGACCAGCATTGGCAGCTGGTAATTCGGTCGTTCTGAAGCCCGCCAGTGATACACCTCTGGTTGCGCTTAAGCTGGTTGAAATTCTGCTGGAATCCGGCGTGCCACCGCTGGCGATCACGTGCGTCACTGGAAGCGGTTCCACGGTCGGCAACGCAATTTGTGCGGATCGTCGAGTTCGCAAGATCAGTTTTACGGGCAGTCAGGAAGTCGGCGAGCAAATCTGTAAGGTTGCCGGACTGAAACGCGTCACAATGGAACTGGGATCCAACAGCCCGCTGATCGTCATGCCCGATGCCAACATGGACATGGTCACCAGGGCGACACTGGCCTGCGGCTATGCAAACGCCGGTCAGGTTTGCATCTCTGCCCAGCGCCTGATCGTGCTGGACGAAGTTCACGACGAACTAGTCGCGTCGCTGCAACCGAAAGTCGAAGCCATCGCGGCCGGCGATCAGCTAAACAACGATACGCAGGTGGGGCCGATGGTTCGCACTCAGGATGCCGAACGTGTTTACGACTGGATTAACGAAGCTGTCAGCCAGGGAGCGGAACTGGTCTGCGGTGGTGAACGTAGCGGTGCCGTGGTACAACCTGCGCTATTGGATGGGGCCACCGCAGACATGAGGGTTGTCCGCGAAGAAGTGTTCGGCCCGGCCGTTGCCGTCCTGCGAGCCACCAACATCGATGACGCCATTCGCATGGCCAACGATTCGAACTACGGCCTGAGTGCCGGCGTGTTCACTCAGGACATCGATGCGGCCATGAAGTTTGCTCGCCACGTCCACAGCGGCAACATCCACATCAACTGGGGCCCCATGTGGCGCACCGACCTGATGCCATACGGCGGTCTCAAGGACAGCGGCCTGGGCAAAGAAGGTCCGAAGTATGCCATCGAAGAAATGACCGAAATGAAAACGGTCGTGATTCATTCGCAGCTTTAGAGCAGTTTTCGAAAACATGTAGCACGTTCGGGCTCGTGGGAAGCTCACATGGCAGGCGGGGAACTGTCATTCGCG
>JAQWLN010000280.1 GCA_029247265.1 Fuerstiella sp. | reverse complement strand
GGCTTTGAATCCTCCACCTGCGACCCACATACTGAACCCATAGGTGTTGTGGTCACGTCCGATCTTGGTGCGTCCGGCGTCGTTCTGAACAACCGGCAGGCGCCCCATTTCACCTCCCCAGTGCACGACCGTGGAATCCAGCAGCCCTCGTTCCTTCAGATCTCTTACCAGGGCCGCTGAGGGTTGATCGACCTTTTGGCAGGCTGCCGGCAGCCGACTCAGGATACTGCCGTGGCTGTCCCATAACTGATTGGATGTGTAGACCTGTACAAACCGAACCCCGCGTTCGATCAGTCGACGAGCGATCAGGCAACGGGTGCCGTATTCCGCTGTCACCTTCTGGTGCATGCCATACATTTCCTGAGTGGCTTTGGTTTCTTTGCTCAGGTCCAAAGCATCAGTCGCAGCTGTCTGCATCTTTGCTGCCAACTGGTAGCTGGCGATTCTCGCGTGCAGATCCAACTGGCCGGGACGGTCCGCGATGTGCCTGGAATTCAACTGTTCAAGGAACTCCAGGGCTCTTTTCTGAGCCTTGCCTTTCAGGTGAGGCGGCGGGGTGAGATCCAGGATTCGTGGTTCCGTCGGTCGCACGACGGTGCCCTGATAAATCGAAGGCAGCCAGCCATTCGACCAGTTCTCGACCCCCAGGACCGGCAATTGCCCGGGATCAATGAGCGCCATAAACGCAGGAAGATTGTCCGCTTCACAGCCAAGACCGTACGTCAGCCAGCTGCCCAGCGTCGGTCGGCCTTCGACCGTTCGTCCGGTTTGGAGTGCTCGAATCGACTGTCCATGATTGTTCACGCCCGTTCGAGTGGATCGGATCAGGCAGATATCGTCGGCAACCGAAGCGGTGTGAGGAACCAGTTCCGACAGTTCCATACCACACTCGCCACGAGGGCGAAACTTCCATGGTGAGGCGAAGACCTTGGAACTGGCCTGAGCCGCGTTGTCGTATTTGATCTCTCCCGGAAACTCCTGACCGTCGTACTTCGCCATCTCCGGCTTCGGGTCGAACATGTCGTGGTGACTGGGGCCGCCCTGCATCCACAGCGAAATCATGGCCCTGGCTTTGGGTTCCGTTGTGGCCGCTTTGGGTGTTGTGTCAAAACTCAGACGCTGCAAATCCGGCTTCTTGATTTCAGCGGACGCGCGTTCGTTGTTCTGCAGCCACGCCAATGCCACCGAACTGACACTCATTGCGCTGGAGGCAAGAAAGTGACGACGAGCAGATTGGTTCTGTTGTTCACTCATATCGGTTCAATCGACGTACAGAAATTCGTTGGAACTCAACAACATTTGACACATTAGAGCCACCGCTTCCAGGGCCGCCGTACGCGCTGGAGGTTTCTTTTCATTGGGTTTGTAGGCAGCCTGTTCAGCGAAGATGGCAGTTTGTTCAGCCAGAAACGCCGTTGCGGCATCCAGCTCTGAATGTTCGGGAGGCCGGGAATAGACAAGTCTCCACGACAGCTGAATTTGCTGCACTACATCGTCGCCTGCATCGATAGCCAGACGTGCGGCCAGATGGCGTGAATAATCCAGCAGCAAATCGCTGTTCATCATCAGCAGCGACTGAGTTGAACCGGTGGAAGGCCGTCGCATGTCGCAGTTGGGGGCCATGACCGGTCGGTCAAACGTATCCAGCACAGACAACGGGCGACTGCGACGAACCTGAATGTAAATGCTACGGCGAAACTCTTCGCCCTTCATATCAATTTTCGCACCGGGACGCCCGGCATTCAGGTTCTCCTTGCCGATCACAAATCGTCCGACTCGATCCGCCATCACGGGCACCGACGGACCGAAGGCTTTATCGTTTAATTTGCCGGCAACTGTCAACATGCTGTCACGCAGAACTTCCGCATCCAGTCTCAGCAGACGTGCTCCGCCGTATAATTCATTGTCCGGGTCAGCCACATCCTGATCGTCGCTGTTGCGAAGTTGCTGCTGCCAGGCGTTCGAAGTCAGAATTAATCGGTGCAGATGTTTCAGGCTCCATCCGCTGTCGATCAATTCCGCTGCCAGCCAGTCCAGCAGTTTCGGATGACTGGGAGCCTGACCGAGCGTGCCGAAATCGGTAGGAGATGTCACAAGTCCGCGACCAAAATGATGCAACCAGATTCGGTTCACGATGACACGAGCGGTCAGTGGATGGGTTGCACTGGTCAGTCGCCGAGCCAGCGCCATGCGACGGCCCGTTGTCGCGATGTCTGTCACGTCCGCCGGAATATCATTCAGCTCAGCCGTTTCTGAAATCACGGTCAGACCGGCAGGCGTCAATTCCTGTTTCGGTTGGTCATGATCGCCGCGAAAGAACAGCTTCGTCACCGGCACACGTCCGGCAACCTCGTTCAACGCCCGAACAAACTCCTCTTTCGGCTTTTTCGCTCGAACCTTCGTAGCATCGTCCGCCATTTTCTTCAGCTGATCGGCCGCCTTTTTGTCGTACAGGTAAAGCGAGCCAGAGGTTACATTCAGATTGGGGTGTTTCTTGAACAGTGCCGTCTGTTCGGACGTCCGTTTTTTTGCGTCGACCTTGTGTGCGGCTCGCGCCGGTTCATGGATTTCTGCGGGCAGCTTCGCCAACTGTGTCTCGAACGTGGCCCCGATAAACTCTGATTGTTTCTTTGATCGTTCCGCATCGATCTTCTTCGCCTCGGCTTCCACTCGCGCCGCTTCTGCGCGGTTGTCATCGGTGTACAGCGAGATCCGTCGCTGGCTTGGATTGCGCCATTTTTCCCAGTCAAACGCCGGTTCAAAGATGGCTCGGAAGCGATAGTAATCCGCCTGTGAAATCGGGTCATATCGGTGGTCGTGGCATTGAGCACATCCGACCGTCATGCCCATCAGTGACGACGAGACAATCTTAATGGTGTCGGCAATCGTGTCGTTGCGAGCGACGTTCGCATCGGGAACAGCGCCGCCGGTGCCGTCCGGGGCCATCCGCAGGAATCCGGTCGCTGCCAGCAGTTCGGCATCCGCAGCAGACAGGTTGTTCTGCTTCGATGTTACCATTTCGTCGCCAGCCAGCTGTTCGCGAATGAACCGGTCGAAAGGTTTGTCTGCGTTAAATGACCGAATCACGTAGTCCCGGAATCGCCATGCATGGGGCCGTTCGGCGTCGACATCGTTGTAGCCTTCACTGTCCGCGTATCCAGCGACATCCAGCCAGTGTCTGGCCCAGCGCTCTCCGTACCGTTCCGAAGTCAGCAGCTGATTCACAAGTTTCAACCACGTGTCGGCGTTATTTTCTTCGGCAAACGACGCGACCGCCTCGGGAGTCGGTGGTAAACCATGCAAGTCAAGGTACAGGCGACGAATCAGCGTGTGCGGCGCTGCGCGTGGACTAAACGAGAAGCCCCGTTCTTCCAGTCCCGCCAGCAGAAATGCATCGATCGGGTTAACCACGGCCTGGCCGTTTGCGACCTGCGGCAAAGCAGGACGAACGATTGGCTGAAACGACCAGTGAGCACGCTCTTCGTCTGTGATGAAGCTGGCTGCGTCGACAGCCTCAGGTTCCGGACGAACGGTTTCCGCACCCGCGGCAATCCAGTCGCGAATGACCTTCAGTTCTTCCGCAGACAGCAATTTGCTGCTGTCCGGCGGCATCTCACCATCACGCAGTCGCTGATACAGCAAGCTCTCATCCGGCTTACCGCTGATGACAGCTGCTCCGGATTCACCACCCTTCTCCATAAAACGAACCAGCCGCAGATCAAGCTGGCCCTCGGGCTGTTCTTCTTCTCCGTGACACTGCCAGCAATGCGTCTTCATGATAGATCGCACGTGGGTCTCAAACCGCGGCGCAGATTCACCGTCAACCGCATGAGCGGCAGGCAAACTAACAAGAACGGCAGATATCGCCGTCGCAATGTGTGACAGTCGAAGCATGACGGTCGTCGCAGGAGGGAGGTAAATATTCGGCGGGGGTAATGGCTGGGCCACCATTTTGGCAACTGATGTCGCAACTTCCAAGTGCGAAACCGGTACACAGCCTGAGAATATCAGCGGCGGGGTCAGAGGAAGGCTCTTCAGGTGGCCGTAAGACGACCACGCCACTTGCTTGCCCCAATGAATTCTGGTGTGATAGGGCGAGCTGCGTTGTGCAGGCAGCCTGCCTGTTTTTCGTCTAGGAGTTCGTCGGAGAGACAAAATGCGTCATCAGTCGTTCATTATTATTGCCTTGCTGCTTGCTACTGTGTCACGCGTACCTGCTTCCGACGATAAGTCCGCTGCGGAGGCTTCCGGACCAACATTGTGCGTCGGCAACTATCATTCCGAAGCCGATGCTGTCCGCCAGCTGGAACGCATCTCAGCGACGTATTCCAATCTGCATCAGTGGCAGGGGCGGGCGGAGAACATTCGACAGCAGATTCTTACAGGTATGAACCTGAATCCGTTGCCGGAACGCACACCGTTGAATTCCATCGTTCACAAGAAACGTGAACACGAAGGTTACTCAGTCGAATCAGCGGCATTCGAAGCCCGGCCGGGATTCCTGGTTTACGGCAGTTTGTATCGACCGCTGGGGCGTAAGGGACCGTTCCCGGGAATCCTGTGTCCACACGGCCACGCCCGTGGCCCGGAAGGCGGACGGCTGCGTCCGGATCAGCAGCATCGCTGTGCAACACTGGCGCGCATGGGAGCCGTTGTGTTTTCATACGACATGGTCGGCTTCGGTGATTCCGAGCACTACGGATGGAATCACAATCACAAGCAGGTGTTGACCCTGCAGACATGGAGCAGTATTCGAGCCCTGGACTTTCTGGAATCCCTGTCTGATGTTGACGATCAGCAGCTGGGCGTAACAGGTTGTTCGGGTGGCGGTACTCAGACCTTTCTGCTGACGGCCCTTGACCAGCGAGTCAAAGTTGCAGTGCCTGTCGTGATGGTGTCAGCGCACTTCTTCGGAGGATGTCACTGCGAAAGCGGCATGCCGATTCACAAGACAGCCGAACTGGAAACCAATAACTGCGAAATCGCGTCACTGGCGGCACCGCGTCCGATGCTGCTGGTGTCCGTCGGTGGTGACTGGACAAAGAACACGCCGCAGGTCGAATTTCCCTACATCCAAAGCGTTTACAAACTGCACAAAGCTGCAGCGACTGTCGAGAACACGCACTTCCCGGAAGAGCAACATGGATACCAGGTGAAGAAACGTCAGGCCATGTATCCCTTCATGGTCAAACACTTCGGGCTGGATGCCAGTGGGATCGTCGACAACGCCACGGCACAGTTCGACGAAACCGGCAACGTGATGGAATCGGTCGAAACCATGCGAGTCTTTGACGAAGACCATCCGATGCCAAAACATGTGCTGAAGCCCGGGGCGACCGTCGCCTTTGCTGACTGAGCCCCATTATTCGCACCCAGGATCGGCGGGTGGCCGGGGCGGGACGAAGGAAGCCCCGGAAGTCGCTGGTTCCCGGTGGATGGATTCACCTCAATCCTGGGTACGCCTTTGCGAAAGTTTCCTAGCCGGCGCCGGGATCGGCCAGTCCGAATTGGTACTTCAATTCGGGGGCGAGCAAACGCTGGCCCATCCACATTCGAGTGAGGTCGCGGACCGGTTCAAAACCGCGTTCGCGGGCCAGCTGCTCGCCGGCTGCATTTGGTGAAGGCATGTCCCACACAACCGGGCCATGTATTCCGCTCAACAGCGTGTCTGCAATTTCACCAGCAGCGCCGGGCCCGTCTGCAGTCATCGGTCCCAGATACGTCGCAACTCGGCCCGTTCGCATCATGCCAAAGCCATTGTTGTTCACGACGACCGCCGAATCCGCTGCCAATGTGTTCAGCCAGGCTCCGCGGTCCACGCCAAAGGCTGCCAGATCAAGGTCGCTTAACAGAGTCTCAGGGCCCGACGACGGCACAACGGCCGGAGAATCATCACTGGGTCTTTGCCATCTGTTGAACCGCCATTCAGGCTGGAACCCCAGCCGGGCATAAACCGGCTCACCTGCCGGTGTCGCATCCAGCTTAATGCACTCCACCCCCGACGCGTTCAGGTAGTCAACAGCCCTCTGCATCAGTGACGAGCCGATGCCCCTGCGACGCTGATCCGGATGCACCAGCATCATGCCAATCCACGCCAGCGGGACGGATTCACCAATACCGACATTATGCGGATAGCTGGTGGTGGTGACGGTCCCAACAAGTTCATTGCCGATGGTGGCGACAAAACAACCGTCCGGCTGATAACGCAGCACTCGCAGCCAGTCGGTTGGCAGCTGATTCCATCCGGCAATCGCTCGCAGTTCATCGGCTGCCGGAAGATCATCTTCCAGCATTGTGCGGACAACTACATAGTCCTTGTCGGTCATGTCAGGAACCAGTCATTCACTGAAGATCTGCAGACGGTGTGTCTGTGGTGCAATCACGCAATGATGTCGCGGATCAATTCGCCGTGGACGTTCGTCAGTCGACGTTCAATCCCGTTGTGATAAAATGTCAGGCGTTCGTGATCAATTCCCAGCTGATGCAGCACAGTGGCATGGAGGTCGTGCCAGTGCACTCGATTCTCAACCGCCTGCCAGCCGATGTCATCCGTCGCGCCGTAGGCGATGCCCGGTTTCATTCCGCCGCCAGCCAGCCAGATACTGAACCCTTTTTCGTTGTGATCACGGCCAGGCCCAACGACATTCGCGGCCGACTGAGTAAACGGTGTACGTCCGAATTCGGACGTAAACATGACCAGCGTGTCTTCCAGCATACCGCGCTGTCGCAGATCACGCAGCAGCCCTGCGAGCGGCTTGTCGATACGCAATGCCTCGCGACCGTGGTTCAGTATCTGG
>JAQWLN010000279.1 GCA_029247265.1 Fuerstiella sp. | reverse complement strand
GGTAGGTTGCGGCTGATAGGTATATCGGCGAGCGGACGTGTGGCCGCATCGCACAGGGATTCTGGCCCAGGTGCCGGAATTTCCTGAGTTCTGACATTCGTTCAACAATGAGGACAACTTAAATGCGACATCTAATTCTACTCGCCATGGGCGCTGTATTGATGATGACTCCGGCTGCTGAAGCCAAAAGACGATGCTGCTTCCGTACCGCTTCCTGCGGTAAGGCAGTAGAAGCCACAGCCTGCCCACAGGCGGCTTGTGACAGTGAGCCGACTTGCTGCAAGAAAACCACTTGCTGCAAGAAAACACGTTGCAAGAAGACACGCTGCAAGAAGTCATGCGGCAGCTCTAACTCATGTGGTTCAGCAGGATGTGGTGCATCTGAAGCTCCAGCAGAAGCCGCACAAGCTGCGGAAGATGCTCCCGCCCCACCGGCAGAAGCAGCTCCCGCCCCACCGGCGGAGAGTGCACCGAAAGCATAATTTCCTGACGGAACTATGCAAAATTTCAATACGCGATCACAGGCGGCAGCGATGTCGCCTGTTTTCGTGCGAGGATGTAGTGGCCACAGACAAATCTGAAAACCACCGACAAATCCGAAACCCTGTGCTTGTTTGCCGGGTGCGCGTACGTCGCGGCACGATAGAATCGCCTTGCCTTCGGCACTCTGTCAAAGCCTGCACAGCCGTTCCCGACAAATTCAGTGAACACACGAAATAAACACCATGTTGTCTCCCTCAGCATCACATGGTGCTGCTGCGCAATGTCAGCGAATGCTCATCCAGTCTCGCATACGGATGCATGGGTCAAAGTCTCAGACGTCATCGACGTGCGACTGAACATCTTCCTGGATGACGCCCTGCGACACCAGAAACAGCTGTACTCCGGCAGGACGACCATGGCAAGCGCTCAGGCCGTTGCGGCGGTTGCGCAACACTCTCAGACGTTACAGAAACAGCTGCACATTTTCGACGCCGATGGTCGTCGTCTTACTGGCCATGTCGTCTCGGTTCCTGAATGGAAACCGGACTCGGACGTGATCGACCTGACGGTCGACGCATCGCTCAAACTATCGTGGACACTGCAGTTTAAGCCTGCCGATCCCCAGGACGGTGGCTTTCGCCGTCTGTGCTTTGTTCATGATTTTTCACACCCGGATTTAATTCAACCGGGTGAGCTGCGGCTGCACCTTCAGCACAAACCATCCGGTCGACGAATCGATGCCGTCGTAGCGCCGGAAACACCGCACACCGTCGTCCTGGCATTCGAAAGTTCGCGTACAGAACCATCGAACCCAACAAGCATCAACACCCCAGCTGCACGAATTGTGGTCACCCCCAGCGAAGTCATCCATGAATTCACGGCGCCTTTGCTGCTGCTGGACGAGGCGTGGCCACAAGCTGCCGATTTCCGTCAGCAGCTTCTCTCAGGGATCTCCAACGGCAGTGAATTGGCCCCGGCAGCTGCGCTGAAAACCAGACAGCAAATCGCCTCATGGCTGGAGCCAGGCTGCAAGCTGCATGTGAATGGTGAGGTTGTGTCGCGCACAGAGATCTCAGTAGAGTTTTTTCGCGGTCCCGCAGATTCATCTTCTGGGGCGAATTCGGTACTCAGTGCATTTGAAACAACTCCGGTCATCGGTACCTGGGTGGGGGCACGAATGCGTTTTCCGTACCCGCAGCACGTGGAATCGGTTGAGCTATTGATGGCCGAATCTCCCGGAAAATTCAACGAACTGACTGTCGACGTTGTCACGGCAACGCAGCGTCAGACACAGATTGTGAAATTCAACGGTGAAGCCACAGACAATGCGTCGGGGTTGCGGTTCCGTTGGGACCGAAGTTTGAATGTCTCCCTTCTGTCGGCCGGCGAAGCACTTCAGAATCCGACGGCCGCAACGAAATCGCCCGTCCACATCGAGCAACATCGCCCCGGCCGACTGGGATCATTGAGCTTTCTGGTGTGCGTTGCCGGCGGATTTTGCATATGGCTGGTTAGAGTAGCAAAGTCGTGGCAACCGAATTTTCCGCGTAGCTATCGGGCAGCACTGTTGCTGAGCGTGCTGCTGGTATTTGTTGTGCCGGACACAATCCGGCATGTCGACAATGAAAGGGCAGGGGACCTTGCCGAGCATTTGCTGTCGAATGTCTATCGCGCCATCGCGGGTGGCGGCACTGAGGTTATGGCAGAGAATCTTTCCACCGTAGTCGGTGATGATCTGGCCGAACAGATTTACCTCAGTACGGTGCAGTGCCTTGGAAATGACCAGACCGATGGTGTTCTGATCAACTTTTCAAAGACGAACGTTTTGAGCATGGAAACGGACGAGCAACTGTCTTCGCCGAGTGAGCTGTATGCTAATTGCACGTGGGTTGTGGACGGGAGCGTGTATCACTGGGGACATATTCACCAACGACAGATGAAATTCTCTGGTGAGATCGTGCTGTCACGCGACAACGACACATGGAAGATTGAGTCACTGTCACCCACTGAATTTTCCGTAATCGAGCCCGAAATCCAGTCAAAGGACGATTCGTGACGCAGCGGGAAGCCGGCAATACGCCCTCTGTTGATTGCATTCACTGACGACTCCAATACACTGCGGGGAGGAGTACAGGGGGGCGTCTGACGAAATCCAACGGGCCAATATTCCTGATGAGTCGACCAAATCGTGACCAAAGCAGGTGAATTGCTGTTGGGCAGCGACAGAATTGATGGCCACACTCAAATCCTCCAACCAGCATGGCACTTTGACTAAGGAAAATGTTGGCCTGCACACAAGGAGCGATCGTTCCAGGCAGATTGTCTGAACGTCTCGCCCCAGTCGAAACATCCCACCTTCCATACGCCGCGGCAGACAATCGTTCTTTCTGCGCATCGGCATTCAGATTCGTATCGAGGAACAAACAGAATGCGAAGCTTTCTTCTGTTTTCACTAACCATCGCTGGCACCATGAGTGTCGGTATCGCCGCTGACTGGACTTCGTGGCGTGGCCCGGAACACAATGGAATTTCGCGAGAAACCGGTCTGGTGGAATCGTGGGATCTGAAATCGGGGAAGAACGTGCTGTGGGAATCACCCATTGGCGGTCGAGCGGCTCCGATTGTGCTGAACGGACGAATCTACCTGCAATGTCGTACCGGACACGATGTCAGTACCGGCAGCAAAGAGCTGATTGATGCTCAGGAACAGGTTGTCTGTCGAGATGCAGCCACTGGTGATGTCATCTGGAAAAAGACTTTCAACGTCTTTCAGACAGATATTCCGGCTCCGCGAGTGGGCTGGGCCGCCATGACGGGCGACTCCGAAACCGGCAACGTTTACATGCACTCGGTCAGTGGAATCTTTCGCTGTTACGACACAGACGGAAACGTTGTCTGGGAAAAGTCGCTGTTTGAAGAGTACGGCAAGATTTCCGGCTACGGCGGTCGAACTCAGACTCCCATTGTCGACGAAGACCGCATTATTGTCGGCTTCTTCGGACTGAACTGGGGACGCACCAAAGCGCCGCCGCCGAAGATGACCTATTACTGCTTCGATAAGAAGACCGGGGAACTGCTGTGGACATCGCCGGTCGGTGGCGGTCCGTTCGACACAAACTATTCCAATCCCACAATCGCGATCATTGAAGGTCAGCGTCTGCTGATTGGTGGAGGAGCGGATGGAGGAATCCACGCGATTAACGCCCGCACCGGCGCACATGTGTGGTCCTTTCGCATGTCAAAACGTGGCCTGAATGCGACACCCGTCGTTGACGGAAATCACGTCTTCATCTCTCATGGCGAAGACAACATCGATAACCTGGAATTCGGGCGTATCCAGTGCATTGATGCTCGTGGCAAAGGTGACATCACGGAATCGAACAGCGTCTGGCGAATCGACGGCATCAAAGCCGGCTATACAGCCCTTGTTGTCAAGGACGGCGTTCTGTACGTCATTGCCGATACCGGCAAACTGCACGCCTTCGACAGCAAGTCGGGGGAAGAGCTGTGGGACTACAGTCTGGGAACCGTCGGTAAAGGGTCTCCCATCTGGGCCGACGGTAAGCTGTACGCAATGGAAGTGAACGGCAATATTCATATCCTGAAACCCAGCCGCGAAAAATGTGAATCGCTGTCTCGCGTAAAAGTTCACGCAGCCAATGGTAAAGGCGACGATGAGATTTATGGCACGCCGGCTATTTCTGACGGACGCGTCTTCTTCGTGACTCGCGACCGCACTATCTGCATCGGCAACGAAAACGCCGGCAAACCGGCACCTGTTGAAATTCCCGAACTGAAGGAAGGCGACGGCGGAACCGACGTCGCCAGTATTCAGATTCACCCCTTCGAAGACCGTGTCGTCGGTGGGGGAGACATCGACTACAAAGTCGTCGGCTACAACAAGCTGGGACAGCTGATTGGTGAAGTTGAAGCAGAACTCACGCTTGGCGATGGATGGTCGGGAGTCACTCTGGACGGTAATAAGCTTACCGTCGCTCCCGATGCCCCGGAGCAGGGTGGAGAGTTAACCGCAAAACTTGGCGATGCAACGGCCTTCGCACGAGTCCGTACGTATCCACCGTTGCCGTGGAAATGGGACTTCGAAGGCTACAAACCCAAGCAGGTGCCAGCCACCTGGATCAACTCGTTTCTGAAACTGCAGCCAACGGATTTCGATGGCACCATGGCTCTGAAACGGTCACCGGGCAAAGGACGACCAAGTACCTATTTCTGGCTGGGCCTGCCGGAAATGAAGGGGTACACGGTTCAGACCGACGTCTACATGACTGAACAGAAACGCAAGCTGCCGAATATGGGCGTCACCGTGCAGCGGTACAACGTCATTCTTAAAGGCAACACAGGCAAGTTCGGAATTCAGACGTGGGCCCCCCATCTCAGAATGGCTAAAGAAGTCAGATTCCGGTCCAACCCGGATACCTGGTACACCGTCAAAGCAACTGTCAGAATCGAAGACGACGGCGCTCATGTGCTCGGCAAAGTCTGGGAGCGAGGCACGGACGAGCCAGCAGAATGGACGCTCGAAGCCATTGACCCTCATCCCAATACAGAGGGCGCGCCAGGACTCTACATGTACACGCTGGCAGATGGCTACTTTGATAATGTGATGGTTACTGAATAGGCGACCATCACAGCTAAGAACTGCAGTGGCTGCATTTTTAACGGGCGCGTTGACGTTAGCCAGTGGGATTTGCCCGCTGGCCTGACCGCCCGCTCATTTTTGAATCCAAGATTCCAGGAAAAGATTTGATGAGTATCCAATCCTTCAAGACGCTGTCGCTGATACTGACGACGCTAATTGTCCTCGGCTGCAACGATAGTTCGACCACAACGACTCCGGTCGCACCACCACCGATTCCGGAATCCGGCAGCGGCGTCGGAGGCGGTGTTCCCATGGCGACCCCTGAACCGGAAATCGTGGAAACAATTCCCGCGGCAGAAGAAAAGCCACCGGCTTCCGTCGAAGCCAAACCTGCTCCCACTGAAGGAGTCACAGCAGGTGACTGGGCAATGTGGGGCGGCACCCCCTCTCGCAACATGGTCAACGCGACAACCGGAATTAACCTAGACTTCGATGCCGAAGAAGGCACGAATGTGCTCTGGACAGCCGCTCTTGGGTCACAGACCTATGGCAATCCTATTGTCGCAGGTGGCAAGGTCTATGTCGGCACAAACAACGGTGGCGAATACCGGGAAAAACATAAAGGCGACCGTGGTTGTCTCCTTTGCTTCAACGAAGCAGACGGAAAATTCCTGTGGCAGCTGACCAGAGAAAAACTGCCTCAGGGCCGTGTCAACGACTGGCCCGAACAGGGAATCTGTTCGACGCCAAGTATCGAAGACGGCCGCCTTTATGTGGCCACGAATCGCTGCGAGTTGATGTGTATTGACGTTGAAGGATTTCGTGACGGAGAAAACAACGGTCCGTACAAAGACGAAACTGACACAGAAGAACTGGATGCCGACATCATCTGGTCGCTTGACATGATTGAAGAACTGGGTGTCTTCCCACACAACCTCGCCACAAGTTCGCCCGTTATTCATGGCGACCTGATCATGCTGGTCACCTCAAACGGTGTCGACGAAGCTCACCTCGAAGTCCCGTCACCACGGGCACCATGCTTTATTGCAGTCAACAAGAATACTGGCGAGCTGGTCTGGGAAGACAACTCACCAGCCCTGGATTCGAAAGCACCTGCACCGTTCGACAATATCCTTCACGGCCAGTGGGGCTCACCAGCACTTGGCGAAGTCAATGGCCAGATGCTGGCCTTCATGCCGGGTGGCGATGGAGTCCTGTACACCTACGACGTTGCAACCGGAGAACTGGTCTGGTGGTTTGACCTTAACCCCAAGGAATCCACATGGGAGCTCGGTGGCCGAGGTACTCGTAATGCCATCATCTCCACACCGGTCTTCGCCGACAACAGCGTACTGCTGTCCGTTGGACAGGACCCGGAACACGGTGAAGGGGTTGGTCATCTGTACCGAATTGACGCCACAAAGAAGGGCGACATCAGTCCTCAAGTTGCCGATGGTGACGGTTATAAAGACAACGACAACAGCGGACAGATCTGGCACGTCGGTGGCGTTGACACAGACGGCAGTATCACAGGCGAAGAAAACGGCCTTTTGTACCGCCGTACCATTTCAACCGTCGCCGTGGCAGACGGTTATGTTTACGCGCCGGATCTCAGCGGCTTTCTGCACTGTGTTGACTTCAAGACCGGAGAGAAAAAATGGGTCTACGACACCTTTGCTGCTGTCTGGGGATCGCCGATGGTTGTTGATGGTCGAGTTTTGCTCGGTGACGAAGACGGTGAAATGGTCATCCTGAAAGCTGGCGACAAGTTGGAGCAGATCGAAACCAAGACGTTCAACTCGTCCATCTACAGCACGCCGACGATCGCCAACGGAACGATGTTCGTTTCCGACCGATCACGTCTGTACGCCATCAAGGTCAAATAGACCCTCAGATCTGATAGTCAGGCCAGCCGGCTTCCTGTTCGCGTTCCGGCTGGCCTTTTCTTGTTCTGATGCGTCTAAATATCAAGTGAACAACGACGCCCCATAACACCGGCAGGGCGATACAGCAGCATGTCAGCCAAACCTGCGACTGCAGGTCGACCGGAGCCTTCCCGGGGGGCTCAGGTGCGGTCACCGTGACACTGGCGATCTTTCCTGACATCTTCAACACGTTCCCTGTTGTCGATGCCGCAACGGCACGCACGTCACATTGCGACGCGAACGGCCATTTTACGAATCGACTCTACTCGGTAAACCGCACGACCACGGGCATCCCTGGTCGACGCGTCAAGAAGCCCGCTGACGTCCACTGCATCGCCGTCAGTCAAATCGCCGATCTGCTGTGCTGTCACGGCAAGACTCAGAATGCCCCCAAACTCGTCATTTCCAGCCACACTATACGTGATGGCCCAGAGCTGACGGTCGCCATCATAGCGAAGTACGCCTCTTAACCAACGATAGTTGGCTGTATCGAACCCGTATTCCACGTGCCGTGCGCCGACTGGCTGAATCGAAGATGGTCGAGCCGCAGTATTTCTGGTCGGCTCAGACATCTGGGTCGTGGGGACTCCAAGTTCGTCGAAGTTACCAGGGTCACGTGGATTGGGAACAGAATCGTCATCGTCTTCCTGGAAAAACTGTCCGTTTTGCGAAGGACGGTTAAAATCGTCGTTTGGATCCTGATCGTACGTTTGTGGATCGTATGGCGGTGCATCTGATTCCGGAATTTGCAGCATGCCGGGTGACGCCGGATTCAACGTCTGAGGCGGTGCGTACATAATGGGCTGACCGTACGGTCTTCCATAATACATGCCCGGATTCATACAGCCGGCCACGCCAGTGAAGACGGGAATGAACAGTGCAACGGCCACGTATTTGGCGTAATTCGTCTGGAAAGACATAGGGAGACTCCAAATTCGGATCCAAGACTCTGCGGTGAGTCTTCGACGCCGAAGGAACCCGTTGCATGCGGTTGCAGAACCGCAATTAGCAGGTAAAGAGTGAGGAGAAGTTGAGGGGAGAGTTGACAGGTTTCGTGCCGATTGGTGAGGCCAATCAGCATGAAGTGCGTGAGATTTAGCGGATTCGCAAAATCGTGTCCATAGGTCTTTGCCGAACTCGGCTGTCGCGCGGCGGGTGTTGCCGATCTATGGACGCTGTCGCGAGCCGCGGCGGCGGCTCAGGCCTGGCAGCACTAGTCGATGCCCAGATTTCGCTCGATATTCCGAGCTTCCTGTGACATCATCAGATTCTGCCACCAACGATCCGGGTCCCGTTCCCGCTCCTGATCAGCGCGTCCCTCTTTTCCGACGAAATCCCATTCATCGGCTTCAGAATCCATCTCGATTGGACCGTCGTGAGGATTCGGCTTAAACATTCGAACGGACTCCGAAACAGCGTCGCGTCCGGCGTTCAGCATTGTGCAGCCAGTTGACGTGAGAGACAAAACTGCCACGATGTACAAAGAAATTGATCGTTTCATAGCAGACTCACGGTGGTCACCGGCCCGCAGCTCTGCCGCGAGCAGGACGATTGCAACAGCCATATAGGCACAGGAGAGGCAACCCATATTGTCACATTCTGAAAACCGCGCCCAGAGGAAGTTTTGCATGGAACCACTCGACATACTTGTCGTGGCCCCCCACCCCGACGATGCTGAAATCAGCGTGGGTGGCACGATAGCGCTGTCGTTGTCGCAGAATCTGCGGGTCGGCGTACTTGAACTGACCGATGGAGAACCAACCCCGCATGGCACACCAGAATTACGCCGCGAAGAGACCAGTCAGGCAACAGAGATCCTGAATCTGACATGGCGTCGCAATCTGGGCCTGCCGAATCGCAGTCTTCAGCCAACGCTGGAATCTCGAAGAAAACTCGCTGAAGTTTTCCGATCGACACGGCCACGAATAATCCTGGCGCCGTACTGGCAGGACGCACACCCGGACCATGTCGCTGCCAGTAGCTTATGTGACGATGCCAGATTCTGGGCGAAGCTTAGCCGGTCCGATCTGGCCGGCGAACCGTTCTGGCCACCGTCATTGCTGCATTATTTCAGCATTCATCTCAGAATTCATCCGCCCGCGTCAGTCGTCGTCGACATTTCCGCACACATCGAAACAAAGATGGGGGCTGTCGCTGCGTACCGGAGTCAGCTGATCGAAGGACGGTCAACGGAACATCCGACGGTTCTGGACGACATTCGCGACCGCGCGCGCTACTGGGGCTGGTCCATTGGAAAAAGTTATGGCGAACCGCTGCTGAACCGTGAGCAAATCGGCATCGGAAGTCTCGACAGTCTGCTCAACTAAAGCAGATTCCGTTCAGCCATGCAGGTCGTACAAGAGCTCCTGTCTCTGAACATCGACAGCCACTATCCCAAATGCCAATGGTTCAACTCCGCTTGAATTCAGCTGACCGCCACGAGTGCGTTAGTCGTCATCCAGTACGATGAGTTCCTCGGAATCCCCTCCGTCATCGTCATCGCTGTATTCCGAATCGTGAATGGGCTCATCGATGCCTTCAAGTTCGTTCGTTTCTTTTAGAGTCGGGTCAGACTCCTCTTCCAGTGCAATGACGTCGTCCATCACCTCAACGACGGGAACGTCATCCAACTCACTCTGCGAAACGTTCTCATTGGCAACGAATTCTTCGGACTCAGGCAAATCCAGTAGTTCGACGCCATCGACCTGGGCCACCGGCGGTGATGATTTTCCGTCCACCGAGGGAGCAACGGTTTTCTTCGTTTCAACTCGAGCGTTGGGGTGAAACAAAAATTCGACGTCGCCAATCGCGACGCGATCACCAATTTGAACCAATGATTCTCGATTGACGCGTTCGCCGTTCAGCCAGACCCCGTTCATGCTTCCAAGGTCTCTGACAAAATACGTTTCGTCCACCTGAACCATGCAACAGTGTCGTCTCGAGATCTTTGGACTCTCCGTAATCACAGCATCACAGTCGGCCCCGCGTCCAATAAGAACGACGGCACGGTCGATAGCAATCAGTTTGCCTTCACCGACTGGCTGTAGCACGGCCACCATGTCTGAGTCACCCCGGTTATTTCGTAGCGGCAAGCCGCCGAATGTCTGTACAAACTGCACAGACGACCTGTTTAATTTTGCATCCGATCTGGCTGAGTCGCCAACAAATTACAGCTACTGCCTTCAGAATGATCGGGATTTGAGCCATCCTACCGCAGGATACCATGTGCGTCGGCAACGTTCCTTAACGAATCTGCGGTCCATGAGGCCTAAAACGCATATAACCCCGCAAGTTCGCGTTCAAACTCTGTCTGCAGAATGCCATGAATCTCTTTGCCGCCGAAGAAGAAACGAATCGTGAAAAAGCTCGGCCCCTGGCAGCGCGGATGCGTCCTCGCAGCCTGGATGAGTTTTATGGGCAACAACACATTCTTGGCGAAGGCAAACTGCTGCGGCGCATGCTGGATGCAGATCGGCTGGGTTCCGTCATCTTTTTTGGACCACCTGGCATCGGAAAGACTTCCCTGGCGGAATTGATGGCGAATCACACCAGGCGGCGTTTTCGCCGCTTGAATGCGACCGGGGCAGGCGTCAAAGAAGTTCGCGAGCTTCTGGCAGAAGCAGAGAACGCTCTGAGCACAAACGGCACTCAGACTGTCGTGTTCATCGACGAGCTCCACCGTTTCAGCAGAAGCCAGCAGGACATCCTGCTGCCTGATGTTGAGTCCGGTACGATCTCGCTGATTGGAGCGACAACCGCCAATCCATTCTTCTCACTGGTCGCGCCGCTGATCAGTCGCAGTCAGATATTTGAGTTCCGCGAACTGGATACAACTGACCTGCTGCAACTCATGAATGCAGCGCTGCAGGATTCAGAACGGGGGCTGGGCAAACACAGCGTCAACGTCGAAGACGATGCTCTGGAACTGGTCGCCACTCTTTCAGACGGAGACGCACGGCGCGCTCTGATGGCCCTGGAGATTGCAGTGCTGTCGGTAGCAGCCACGACAAAAAATGTCGACCGTGCGGTGGCTCAGGAGTCGCTGCAGAAGCGGGTCATTCGTTTCGACCCCAATGGAGACGATCACTACGATGTGGCCAGTGCCTTCATCAAGAGTATTCGTGGCAGCGACCCGGACGCGTCACTGTACTGGCTGGCCCGTATGCTGGAATCCGGGGAAGATCCGCGTTTTATTGCCCGACGCCTGGTGATTTCTGCGTCAGAAGATATCGGCAACGCAGATCCTCAGGGACTATTGATCGCCACAGCTGCATTTCAGGCCACCGAGACCATCGGCATGCCGGAATGCCGCATCAACCTGGCACAAGCCACCACCTACCTGGCATGTGCCCCTAAATCGAATGCCGCGTACAAGGCGATCGACGCAGCATTACAGGACGTCCGTACAAACTCCGTGTTGCCGGTCCCGATGCATCTGCGCGACGGCCACTACAAAGGTGCGGAAAAACTGGGACACGGCGTGGGCTACCAATACGCACACGATTCCGATGAGGGATGGGTCGAGCAGGATTATCTCGGCGTTCCAAAACAGTATTACGAACCCGTTCCCCGCGGCCACGAAGTTCAATTCCGAGCCTGGGTGGACAAGCTGCGCACTCAGCAGCGGCCGTCAACGAACGACGAAGACCCGTAGGGCTCTCTCTCGAGTTTTCATCAATCGAAATCCCGCACAATATCAGTCACTGAACTTATATGACGAGACCAAAGACTTTCGTCACAGTCTGAAGCCCCCGAATCCCTCTACCGGAGCCCCCCCATGAGCCGAACGATCCAGCGACGTCAGTTCGTTAAAGCCTCAGCGACAATCGCAGCCGGCAGCATCCTGCCATCGCTGACTCAGGCCTGTTCGCCAAATGCGAGGTTGAGAACGGCTCACGTCGGAGTCGGTGGAATGGGTGGAGCCGATCTGAAGTCGGTATCGTCTCATACGGGAGTCGAGGTCGCGGCGCTGTGCGACGTTGATGCGAACATTCTGAAGGCAGCGGCTGCGACATTTCCGAACGCTCGCACGTTCCGTGACTATCGTGAGATGATTTCCACGTTGGGCGACACCATAGATGCGGTCGTTGTTTCCACACCAGACCACACCCATGCTCCGGCAGCAATGACGGCCATGAACCATGACAAGCCGGTCTATTGCCAGAAGCCACTGACACACGAAGTCTTCGAAGCCCGCCAGTTGCGACTGATCGCTCAGAAGAAGGAACTTGTCACCCAGATGGGAATTCAGGCAAGTGCAGGGCTGCCGTACCGCCGAGCAACTCAGATGATTCAGGGCGGTGTGATCGGAAAGGTCAGCCGAGTACTCGCATGGTCGTATAAGAACTGGGGCTACGACGGCCCGACGTTCTCAAGTTTTGACAACGTCCCGGCCAGTCTCGACTGGAACCTCTGGATCGGCACCGCAGCCATGCGTCCGTATAAAAAGGGCGTCTATCACCAGGGAACATGGCGGAAACAGATCGACTTCGGAACCGGAACGCTGGGCGACATGGGCGTCCACATTTTTGACACTCCCTACCGAGCGCTCGCGTTGACACACCCAAATTGGGTGCGGACCAGTTGCCGAAAACCCACCGGCGTGGGTCACCCGGAAAAGAACGTTGTTGAGTACGAGTTTCCCGGCACGCCGTATACCACGGACACGATGCGCTGGACATGGTACGACGGAGCCGATGCACCACCTGCGATGGATGGACTGGGAGTGCCGGAGGGTCTGAAACTGCCCAACCAGGGTGCACTTTTTGTCGGCGAAGACGGCACAATGCTGCTGCCGCACTCATCCGAACCGCAACTGTTCCCGGAGGATAAGTTCAAATCTGCGGCTCGGCCGGATCTGGAACCGCGCAACCATTACCATCAGTGGGTCGACGCGTGTATGGGAACCGGCAAGACCAGTTCTCCCTTCGGTTATGCCGGTCCTTTAACGGAAGCCCTGCTTCTGGGCGTAGTCGCCAATCGTTTTCCCGGTAAAAAATTGATGTGGAACGCCGATAACCTGAACATCACCAACATGCCGGAAGCCAACGTTCTGCTTAAGAGAACTGCTCGCGACGGTTTTCAAATCGCGGGGCTATGACAAGATAGAAAGTGTGCAACCGCTATGGGAAAAAAATTTCCCGGCCACACGTCAGCGTGATACGCTATCGTTCAGCGGGCACTACGCTGCGGGTCGAATATCCGGCTGCGAAGCATACCATTTTAATGCGCCGGTCAGCCGAGCCTGTTTTTCGCCGCCGGGCAGATACTTCAGCGTAGCAGCCGCGATGGAAGCGACCGGGCGGGGAATTGCAGTCTGCAGACTTCGACGCAGCTCAATCCGCTGTCCAATCGGCCGTTCCTGAAACCCAAGGCCGCGTTTGAACAGGTCGAGTGATTCGCCGCCGGGCTGGAGCGACTGCAGACCGATGGAAACTTCACTGATTTCATCGCGAGCCATAGCCCATTCCAGAAAGGTGAACAGCATCGCATTGTTCGGACGGTACTTCAGCTTCTCAACACTGGACCGAACGATGGAGATGTATTCTCTTGAACCCGCCCTGAACGAAATCAGGTATGCAGCCAGATCACCGTCGTGCCATGCAGCCCATGCTGTCACTGCAGGCGACGCTGCGGCAGCCTCGAAATAATTCCTCCAGTATTCGGAAAAATCATTCGGCAATTTACGTCCCTGACGAATCAATGTATCCGCATGCAGCTGAACGCCGGCGTCACCCAGGTCACGGGGGTCGATCTGGCCCGCAGTACAATTTCGCAGTCCCTGTCGGGTCTTATTGCGTGCCTTGTTGATGAGCGTCGGCATGCCATATTTTTTGTCGGTGACGACCTGCTGAAAACTGTGGACACCTGTTTCAAGAGAACACGAATACCGCGCGATCAGGCCATTGTCTCCCAGCACCTGAGACGCATCAAATGCAGCCGAATCAACCGGTGCGTCGTAGGGAATAGTCGTCCACGCCCGGGAAAACGCGTCAAACCACAGGGTTCCCGAATGTTCCTTGACCGTGTGCCCGATCCTTTGCAGGAATTCGGCGTGATATTGAGGATCCATGACAGCCATCCGTGGCTAATTGAGCGAAGCGCGTCGAACTGCTGTCGACGTCGGCAAGCATCATACGTTGAGAACACAAAGTCGCTCAATATCGGGTTTTCCGGTTCAGCTTCGAAGCCGCCCGAATTTCCTGCCGTCTGCTTGGCGGTGTGCTGACCGGTCCGTTATCTTCACCTGTAGCTGTTTCATTCATTGAGTCTCTGGAGTTGAGCATGCAGACGCCCGCACCTTCCTGCCAACGATTCGCCGTACTGATCCTGTTTGTCCTCGTGGATGTCGTTGCCTGTGCCCAGCCCGGGCAACGCGGCGTTGTGCGAAAATCACCGCAAGCCAGCCCCGGCTATACATTGATCGCACCGTTCGGCGGACAGCAGACATTTCTGATTAATCTTGACGGACAGGTTGTGCACTCGTGGACGACCGAACGCAAACCCAGCCAGGCGGCGTATCTGCTGGAAGACGGAAGTCTGCTGAGAACAGCGAAGATTCCAAACAGCACGTTCAACATCCCCGGCGGCCCGGCAGGCGGCATTCAAAAAATCAGCTGGGAGGGTGAACTGCTTTGGGATTACATGGTCGCTGACGATCAAAGGCTTGCGCATCACGACATCGAACCGATGCCCAACGGCAACGTTCTGGTTGTTGCGTGGGAACTGAAAAGTCGAGACGAAGCGATTGCCGCCGGACGTAACCCCGCAACAATTGAACATAACGCCCTGTGGCCGGAGATGGTCATGGAGATCCAGCCTGTCGGCAAAACGGGAGGGGAAGTTGTCTGGGAATGGCGACTCTGGGATCACCTTGTGCAATCGTTCGATAAGTCAAAATCGAACTTTGGTCAGCCCGCCGAACACCCTGAGCTGATTGACCTGAATTACGTGGATCGCCCGATTGCGGATTGGATTCATATGAATTCGATCGACTACAACCCGCAGCTCGACCAGATTCTGCTCTGCGGACGCACGTTCGATGAAATCTGGGTTATCGATCACAGCACGACCACAGCAGAAGCCGCCAAACATTCTGGTGGACGTTACGGCCATGGCGGTGACATGCTGTACCGCTGGGGAAATCCATTCGCCTGGTTTGCGGGATCGCCCTTCGATCAGGTTTTGTTCGGACAGCATGACCCGCACTGGATTCCGCCCGGACTTCCCGGTGCAGGAAACATTCTGATTTTCAACAACGGCAGCGACCGGGACCAGCGATCGTTTTCCACCGTCGACGAGCTGACGCCACCTCAGAATCAGGATGGAAATTATGAACGATCGGGTCAGGGAGCCTTCGGACCGAAGACGCTAACATGGCAGTTCAAAGATCCCGACAATCTGTTTTCGCAGCGTGTTTCGGGAGCTCAGCGATTGCCAAATGGCAACACGCTTATTTGTTCCGGGGAAACCGGACACGTGTTCGAAGTGGCTCGAAACGGTACTGTTGTGTGGGACTTTCACAACGAACTTGGCGCAACGACTCAGAAGCGACAGACAAAGGGCGGGGCGACAACCAGTCTCGGCGGCGTCGCCATGTTCCGAGCGACTCGTTATGCGCCAGACTATCCTGCATTCAGGGCAAGAGACCTGTCGCCGAAATGAGCATGCTCGGCCGACACGACCCTTCCTCTGAGCAAACTATGCAAAGGGACTAGGTCCCGGACGGCGGCACGACGGAAAAACGCTGTTGAAACTCAGCATGCGTATTGGATCGTGGAAACGACGTTTCAGGCACTTCCACATCGAGGAAATCGCAAAGGGGTTCCCAGCCGGCCGCGACGTCAAATATGAGCAACTGCTCTTTCGGCAGAGTGTCCACCACGGATTTGTTGTGTGCCTTATACAGGTCAATCGCAAACTCGCGATCTTCGAACCGCCCTTCGAACATCGTTTCCAGGATCAGCTTCCTCGCCATATTCTGGACGCTCAGATGCTGTTGGTCGGGGGCTCTTTCCGGGTGCGACATGGCCTCGTAGACTGTCGCGCGGAAGCTGTCATACCAAGTGTCCGCGTCACGAACGGTAAGAACATATTTGGCGTCCGGATAATGTCGCCACAGCGATTCTCGAAAGTAGCAGGCAGGACAATCAGACGTGGACTGAAAATCGTCAAACAACGTGTCCCAGTCTGCGTCCTGACCATTGTTCTCGAGAGCAGACAGCCAGAATTCGACGTCGCCAGGACGGTCAAACACTTCGATCATGTGATAACACGGGCCAAACAGCAATTCCTCCAACGCATGCTTCAATGACATGGTGCCGGTTCTTGGATATCCGAGACCGATTACTTGTAGCATCAATTCCCTGCCTTACGACACCAGTTCCGGGCGTTCCGAATGCAGAACATAAGCTCATGTGTTCTATCGCACCCGCCTTGTTAGAATAGTTGCGGTCAGCGGGCAGAATGTCAATCCAAACGATGCGGAGCAGGACTAATGATCAGGACTTTATCAATCTGTTGTCTGATTTGGGCAAAGTGTGGAACATCGTTGCCTGCTCAACAGCAGACGTCAGGGAAATCTGCGGCAGATGCGACGCTCCGGTCACCCTATGTGCAACGAATGATGTCCCTCGACCGCAACTCAGACGAACTCCTTGCAAAGAATGAATTGCCCGGGGCCCTGTCAACACTGATCGACACCCACGATGCCGATGGTGACGGAATGCTCAACCAATCAGAGCTGTCAGCAATTGAGGACGAAGCAGCGGCCGCGCGACAGTCTCCACAAAACTCCAGACAACGGCGAGGGAAAAGCCGACAGGGCAACAGTCCCGGACCGCGGGGCCGTCGACAGTCGAATACCCGAGGCGACGGAAGCCCGGTCGATTCGAAGCAGATCCTCCGATTCGCACTCACATTTGACAAAGACAGGGACGGCGGACTCAATGCGGCTGAATTGCGGTTATACGCCACAGCGCTGGCGAAACGACGCGAACAGGGGCGTCGTCAGGACGATGCCCGTTCAGCAAAGGACTCTCCTGAAAAATCCGGACCGCCGCCAAAAGGACTTGGTGCGGACGGTGTCGGCAATGGCGGATTCGGAGACGGAACAGACTGACGAATCAACAGACCTGAATGCCAGCGCGGTTTGCAGGCACAAGGAAAACGCATTGATTCGCAGCGTCTGAAACCTGATTCGAAACGGACAGACACAATGGGAGCGGTTTACGAAGAATTCAAACGAGAGCTCGCGATCGTCAGGAAGTCGTGTGCCGGGGATCCACGCCGGGAGATGATTCAGCTGTTCCTGATGGCTCTCGAACGCGAGGAACTGGTATCTGTCGGGTATCGTGAATCCCTGATGCAGCAGCGCATCACGTCCATGCCGCTGCCGGACGATGTTCAGCGGTTGATCCGGCACACTCTCATCTGGATCTGGAAAGATGAGGAAATGCACACGATCTATATTCGTGGTGCGATTCTTAAGCTGGGAGGGTGGCGATTGAGAACTCAGGCATTTCTTTCTCAGGCGGCTGGAGGCATCGGAGGCTGGGCGGGGTCAGTCATGCAGCACAGTCACTGGTCACGTGCGCCCGTCTCCAGACTGGCAGCAACAATTGTTACAGCGGTGGGCTGTCTTGTCGGAAAGGTACCGGCAGATGTCAAACAGCATTTGCAATTCGGACCGTTTCGAAACTTCTGTCAGTTCAATATCGATGCCGAACAAACTGCAGCTGTCTGCTGGTATCGTATTGCGGAACTTGCCGAATCGCAGCCGGATCTCGACAGGCAGCTGGCTCGCGATTTCAAACGTGTTGCCGAAGATGAAGATCGGCACTGCAGGATTTTCGAAATCCTGACGGACGCACTTGGCGACGACGATCATCTGGTTGAAAACGAAACCGTCGAATCACTTGTAGAAAAAATCCGCGAAGTTGGTGATGAATTTCTTCCACGAGACCAGCGCCGCGTTTCCGATATTGAGAACCCGATTGGCAGCGGTCAGGTCGTAAGTGTTATCAGCTCCGAAGAAAGGGAAGCCAAGCGTGATTCATTCCGTCAGCTGCTGGACGAATGCGGACTGAGCGACGCAGTTCGCAGGCGTGCCCGGTTTCTGAAGCAATCCATTGACTGCCTGAAGATCGCCATTAAACCGACGTTTATGCTCGGCTACGACAGAAAAGACCTGTCGCCTCTGACGGACCCTGAACTCGTCGACGATCTCGCGGCATATCTGCGCGAACTCGGATGTTCCGACATTACCGTCGTCGAAGGACGAAACATCTACGATCGTTTTTTTGACAACCGCTCCGTCCAGTCAGTCGCAGAGCATTTTGGGTTTCGGTCACAGAACTACCGTGTCGTCGACACAGAAGAGGAGCAGGTTCAGCATCAGTACTCGCGCGGGATGGCACAATACACAATTGCAAAATCGTGGCGCGACGCCGAATTTCGAATTTCGTTTCCCAAGCTGCGAAGTCACCCGATTGAAATGGCGCTGCTTTGCGTCGGTAACATCGAGTGGGTTGGGGGGCGATGCGACGAGTACCTTTTTCTCGAACGACAGGCCGACCGAGCCACCGCGGTCATGATGCTGCTGAACGACTTTCCACCGCACTTCGGGATCGTGGATGCCTTCGAAAATGCTCCGGATGGACTGGTTGGCGTGATGGGATGTAAGAATCCGGTCCACCCGTTGAGATTCTATGCCGGCCGCGATGCACTGGCCGTCGACACGGTCGCGCTGCAACATGTCGGCGTCCAGCAGTTTCAGGAATCCAGCCTGCTTCGCAGTACCTCACAGTGGTTTGGTGGCGCCGCAAATCAGCTCACAGTTGCGGGCGAAAATTCACCGATCAAGAACTGGCGTGGCCCCTACCACAACGAACTTCGATCGTTCCTGAGTATCATGGCCTATCCCATGTATGTGATGGGCAGTGGCCGTGGATCGTTGTTTCTCCCCGAGATGGATCCGCTGGTGTTTCCGCTGATTGATCGGGAGAAGTTTTTTCTCAGAAATACTCGCCGGCTAATCCGCTGGCTGTTGTGCCTGAACATAAGTGCTTCAAGAGAATGAGGGGCGCATGAGGCGACGCGCGGTGATTATCGGAGCTGGAGTTGGCGGTCTGACCTCCGCCATTCGCCTCGCTCAGAATGATTACGAGGTGACGGTTGTCGAGTCGCGCCGATCTGCCGGAGGCCTGGCTTCCGGATTCGAAATCGACGGGCTTCATTTCGACGCGGGCCCGTACGTACTGCTTGATCGCCCCGGACTTGAATGGGCCTTTCGGCAACTGTGCTTAGCCCCGGCTGAACATTTTCAACTGCATCGAATCCCAAAAGTGTACCAGGTGGACGACGGCTCGACGGAGCCGATTTCGATCGACGGCTCGTTCGAAGCAACCTCCGCCGGATTTGACGCTCGTTGGCCCGGAGCCGGCGAACAATATCGACGCTTCATCAACGAATCCATGGCGACGTATCAGCGGCTCCAATCCATGCAGTGGAAGTCCAGACCGGGATTGCTGGATATTATTCGCTGTGGT
>JAQWLN010000273.1 GCA_029247265.1 Fuerstiella sp. | reverse complement strand
CGTCCGGTAGGTCTTTGACAACCTCGTTTGCGCGGGAACTCAGGTCGGCATTGCCAAACGCGGTGACCGGATCGGCAATCACGGGACGACGCAGTAACCCAGCAGCGGCTGCGCCTTTTTCTGCCATCGCAACCAGCAAAGACGCTCCTTCGACATCACGACATAATACCTGAGCAATTCGAAGCTGCTCCGCTGACGTGGCGACTTTCATGATGCCCGCCAACAGTTCCGCAGTCTGGCTGTCCACTCCGGAAATCACATCGTCATACACTGCGGACCGCTGTTGCTGCGTCATTCCCTGTGTTGTCACGGCAGCAGCAAGTGCATGCAGCTGGCTGTCGGTCTGCATCGTCGCCAGCGTCTTTGCAACGACAGCAGCTGCCTGAGCGTTTGATCCTCTGCGTCTCAGCAGTTCAACCATGACAGGTCGAAGTTCTGTCAGGTTGAAGTCGCTGACAAGAGCAATGCCCTTGCTCTGCCGGCCAGCGGAATCACGAGGATTCAGACCGGTCACAGAGAATCGTCCCACCGCCAGCCACGCGAACGCGTTTTCCGTATCACCGTCCACGATCTCGACATAAGCACGGACGGGGTGTGATGTGTCCGACGACCGTTCGAACTTCTGAGCCGTATCGTTTCGCGGCGGGTACCAGGTCTGTAGTGTTGCGTGAGTCGACGCGTCACGGAGCCGCACGAAGTTCTTCCGGCCTGGATCTTTCGATGGAACGCCGTCATGTCCCGCCATGTAAAAATGAAAGTAACCGTCGATTTCGAACTCGCCCGAACGATAGATTCCCGTGCGTCGTTCGCCTCGAGGAAAACTGCTGATCAGCGGTGTGTTCTGCATGCCATCGGACGACGCGCGAGTGGTAGACGTTGCGAACGTGTTGTTGCTATCCGGCGATTGGGGATGGGGCACGTAGTTCCATGAGATACGGCGAGCACTTTTCGGCGGCAGTTGACCGTCTTTCAGGTCAAGAAACCGGCCAGCCACGTCCGTCGCCCAGGCTTTGATCACCGGAGGCAACTGAGAACCCCGTTGACGGAATCCTTCACGACAGGCCTGCAGCAGACTCAGTTGAAGGCTTGCGTTGCTCGGAAACCGCTCGCGAGCGATGCTGGTGATCTCGGCGACGGTATCCGCGGACACATGCCGTACGGCGAACTTGATGTATTCCGCAAACACCGCCGGATCTGCACTACTGAGCGACCGAAGATTCTTCACCAGAAATTCACCGGCTTCCGGCGTGCTCAGCCCCAGACAGATCCCGGCAATCAATTTTACGTCGTCAGGGTGTATGGCCGCAGCGACTTGTTTCATCAGCGTCGAATCACGCAGCAGATTACGAATGGCCATCCGAATCGAATGTCGCAGATGAACATCGTTGGTGGGCGTTTTGTGGAACATGTCCATCAGCTGTCCGATCATCTTTGGATTCGGATGCTGCGCGGCCACATGCACGGCTACTCGCCTGACCAGCGGAGACAAATCCTGCAATCCGGCCGAGAGCGTTTCCTGCAGGGGGGCTGTCAGGGTAGCGCCATCAAGCATAACTCGGTAAGCGTGAATTCGCACGAGTTCAGTCTCATCGGCCGCTGCCGCAACAAGGTCTCGCTCGGACAACCTGTTCAGCCGCTGCAGGATCCACATCGAGTGGGCCCTGACAAAATCACTGTCGTGCGAAAGTCCGTCCGTCGCCAGCGCTGCTGCCGCCACAGGAAACGTATCGACAAGACGATCGGTCGCCACGGCTCGCTGCGTCTGGTCCGGCGAGGCGAGCACAGAGAACAACTCATCTGCACTTCGTGCCTGCAACGGTTTCAGAGGCGGAGCATCAGCTCCGGCATCGCGGCGTTGCTCCGTTGGCTTGTAACTAATCTTCCAAATGCGCCCGCGATGTCGGTCTCGACCGGGATGGTCCAGTTTCACTTCGTAGTGGCCAATAATGCGGTTGTAGAAATCGGCCACATAAAGGGCTCCGTCCGGTCCCACCTGCAGATCCACAGGGCGAAACCAGGAATCTGACGAGATCAGCAGATCGGGTTCTTCGCGAGCCTGGACGCTGGCCCCAACCTGCTGCAGCGAGTTTCTGTTGATGCGGCCCGTCATGACGTTTCCGCCAAACGTATTGCCGTGGTAGGCGGCAGGGAAGACCGTGGAATTGTATTGCGCGATGCCCCCGATGGCGGTCGAACCGTGCAGATGATCCATCACGTTGGGAACGTAGCCGAGTCCATCGTGAGGTTTGCCGAAACTATCGTAGTAGCCGTCAGGAATTAAGAGTGTGATTGGCTTTGTGTGGCAGTCCGCGACCAGCAGATCGCCCGATGGTGTCTGGCTCATTCCATATGGATTCACGAGTCCATGAGTAAAGTGTTCGATCCGCGAACCATCCAGTCGCATGCGAAAGGTATTGCCGGATTGCATGGTGATTTCGTGGCCGTCTGCGCCAGCAACTGTCGTGTGGTTGTTGAACCCGTGACAGGCATATAGCCAGCCATCAAATCCTCTCGTAAACCCATTGCACATGCCGTGAGTATCACGTTCAAATCCGATCGGGCCGTAAAGCTTTTTTCGTTTGTCAGCCCTGCCGTCTCCGTCAGTGTCGCGCAGAAACCAGATGTTTGGAATGCTGAAACAGATTACACCGTCCTTGTACGGATACAGCCCGATGGGGATGTTCAGCCCGTCGGCAAAAGTCGTGATGGTTTCGCGATGACCGTCACCGTCTTTGTCTTCCAGAACGACGATTTTGTCCTTGCCTTCTCGATCCGTCGGTGCAGCAATTGGGTACTCTTCGGAGGATGTCACCCACAGTCGTCCTCGGTCATCAAACGCCATGTTCATCGGTTTGGCGATGTGCGGTTCCGCAACGACCAGTTCGGCGGAAAAACCCGGCGGAAGCAGAAATGTGGACTTCTCCTTTTCCGGGCTGAGTGGTCCGGCCGATCGTACGACTTCCGCGAAATCAGTACTGCCAATCTGTTTCTGAAGCCGGGTGAGAGTTTCGTCGCTGTCGAGAAGAGCTTCGGAATTGATCACTACGGACGTGCCCAGTTTGTTGCCCACGACGATGTCCGCGTGGCCGTTGCCCGTCACGTCACCGACGGTTAGTTGGGTTCCCACGCCGGTGAGTTTATCGATGAGATGCGGTTCGAATTGAACTTCCGGACCACCCCGCACGGTACCAAACCAATACAGCACAGGCAGTTGATGAGCCCCCGGGTCACCGCCACCATGAGCGTAAAACCGTTTTCCGGTGACGATATCCTTGACGCCGTCGCCATCGATATCCGCCAAAGCCAGGCTGTGCATCTGAGATATGTTCAGTGTGGCCGCCGGATCGTATTTCTCCGGAAGGATCTGCCTCGCAACAAAGCCAATATCACCGTCTACGCCTCGTTGCTCAAACCACTTCAGCCCCCAGCCGTGGGCGTTCTGAACGGAAATGACGTCGTTGTCGCCGTCTCCGTCGAAGTCGTATGCGAACATCTGCGAGCCGCCCGACTGAGCAAATGGGAAGGCGTGAAACTTGAACAGTTCGTCGGAAGTCGACGTTTGCTGCCACCATCCGTCTTTTTCCAGCAGGTCTGGTCGACCATCGCCGTTCACATCGTCGACACCCATTCCGTGAGTAAAGCGGCCGTACCCTTTGTCGTCCGTAATCGGAACAAACTGCCATGGCTCTGCGGGCGCCGCGGAGTTAATCACAGAGTATCCGTAAGCCCCCTTGTGAATGCAGACCAGTTCCGGTTTTCCGTCGCCGGTAATGTCGTCAAAAATCGGCGATTCGTTGCTGACGTCGCTGAGTGCCAGGTGTTTATTCCACGTGCCTTTGGCGTCGCCTGGATTCTGGAACCAGTGTGCCGGCGCCCCGGGGATGGGAATCGCCAGGATGTCCGGACGATTGTCGTTGTTGAAATCAGCGACGAAGGTGAAGAAGTGGTCCGAATACCCGGCGATGGCAAACAGTTTCGG
>JAQWLN010000267.1 GCA_029247265.1 Fuerstiella sp. | reverse complement strand
GGATCTCGTCGCGCCTTCAATGAACTGGCTGCTGCCGGAACTGTTTCGCTGGCCACTGCTACCGGTCACACTTCAGCACCTGTCATTCCCCGTGGAAATGCTCAGTCCTGCGTGCTGATCTGGCTGGGGGGGGGGATGTGTCACGTCGACACCTTCGACCCCAAAACCGTCGGCGATCCTCTGGCGAACAAAGCGGGGTCTGCGTACAGATCAATTCCCACAGCGATTCCTGATGTCCGAATTTGTCAGCATCTGTCACGCACCGCCAACCTGCTGGATCGTGGAATCCTGCTGCGCACGTTAAATCATCCGCTGAAAGTAGATCACGCAGATTCGACGAACCTGCTTAAAAACGGACGCAGAACCAGTGGAACAGTCGTCTACCCTTCGCTTGGTTCGTTGGTCAGTCATCAGCGAGGAGCGCGCGACCGTTCGGTTCCGCCGTATGTGGTCATGGGGTATCCGAATGTCACCCGTGGCCCCGGGTTCCTCGGCAGTCGTTACAGCTACTTGTATCTGACGGATCCTGAAGCAGGTCCGGAGTTCATTAGTCGTCCGCGCGATATCGACCGGTTCCGGCAGCGGCGTCGACAGAGTCTTCTGGGATTGCTGCGTGAAAAGGCAGGTGGTCGGTCCATCGCAGACCAATCGATTATTGATTACAACGATGCCATCACTGAAGCGCAGAAGCTGATGAACGGCTCATTCGCGAAAGTGTTCAACCTTGCAGGTGAACGAGACTCAACGCGACAGCGGTACGGCAGCACCTTTGGTCAACGATGCCTGCTGGCTCGCCGCCTGATCGAATCCGGCGTGAGATTTGTTGAAGTGGCGTACGATCTGAACTTCACGAACGGCACTGGCTGGGATACTCACCGACAGGGCCAGGCGGATCAGCATCTGCTGATCGAAGACCTGGACCAGTCTCTCAGTGCGCTGGTCGAAGATCTGGACCTGCGAGGCCTGCTCGACGAAACACTGATCGTCGTGGCCACTGAATTCGGTCGGCCTCCCGAGTTCGACGGCCAGGGCGGCCGAGGCCACCAGTCGGCAGCGTTCAGTGCCGCACTGTTTGGCGGAGGACTGAGGACAGGACAGGCGATCGGCGCAACCGACGAACTGGGCCGCACGGTTGTTGATCGTCCTGTCTCGGTCCCGGACTTTCATGCCACCATCATGACGGCACTCGGTATGAACCCGTCCGCTGAACTGTACGATGGTGATCGTCCGATCGCGATCACGGACCACGGCACGGCGATCGATGAATTATTCTTGTGAAGGATCATTGAATGACCATCGGACTGGAATATTCACAGGAGCGTACAGCATGTCTCAACAACTGACTCGACTCATGATTCTGATCGTGAGCTGTACTGCCGCAACCGGAGCCGACGAGAAATTGATCGGCCACTGGCCATTGGCCGGTGATGGCCAGGACGTATCCGGGAATGGTCTGCACGCAACGATGTATGGCGTGAAATTCTCTGCCGGTGACGGGGCCGATCATCGTACGTCCGCGATATTTGACGGTCGTACAGCCTGGATGAAGGTGCCGGCGAATGAACAATTAGAGCTGGGCGTCAGCGATTTTACCGTGAGCGCCTGGGTTCACACGGCTGCCGATCTCGACGATGTTCCAGGCGATATTCTCAGTCAGTACGATTCGAAATCGCGATGCGGGTTTCACCTGGCGGTGAAGACCAATGCCGGCGTTACATTTTCACAGGCGAACGATCGTCAAGTACAGTTCGGCATTGACCAGAACCGAGCGCAGGAACGCTGGCGAGATCGAGGTCGGCCAGGAAACGCTGTGCTCGCGTTTGCTTTGTGCACGTTCAGGGGGAACCTTTACGCCGGGACGTGCGAGCCGGGCGTCAACGAATCCGGGCACGTCTATCGTTATGCCGGGGAAGACCAGTGGACCGACTGCGGCTCCCCCGACGACTCAAACGCCGTCACTTCGTTGGCCGCCTTTAATGGCAAACTCTATGCGGGAACCGGCAAGTATCGACTGGGCGGATCGGCGTTGGAAGAATCCCAAAACAACACACTGGGCGGAAAGATCTTCCGATACAATGGCAACGGCCACTGGACCGACTGTGGTTCTCTGACGAATGCTGAAGCCGTCGGAGGATTGGTCGTGTTTCGCGGGAAACTTTATGCGTCTTCGCTGTATCGTCCGGCCGGATTTTTTCGGTACGAAGGCGGACAGATGTGGCAGGACTGTGGCAGCCCTCGCCGGCCGGATGATGCGCCGGGCGAAACGACTCACATGCGAATGGAAGCGCTGGGCGTCTACAACGGCTGGCTGTATGCCACGAGTTACGACGGCGGTCGAGTGTTCCGATTCGACGGACACAAGTGGTTTGACTGCGGACAGCTGGGCGACAACACGCAGACCTATGCCTTTGCCGTCCAGGCTGGCCGCCTGTTTGTGGGAACGTGGCGAAGCGGACGAGTCTATCGTTTCGAAGCACCGCACAGCTGGACTGACGTAGGACGACTTGGGGAGGAGCTTGAGGTTATGGGAATGCTGAACCACAACGGTCGGCTGATTGCGGGCACACTACCTCTGGCAGACGTTTACGAATTCGATGGTCGCTCAAGATGGAAGCATCTGACGCGGCTGGACCACACGCCGGACGTCCGCTATCGCCGAGCGTGGACGATGGCAGAATATGGTGGTCAGGTGTTTTGCAGCACGCTGCCATCCGGACGAATCTATTCGTGGCGGGCCGGCCGGATAGCAATGGCAGACAAAGCCCTGCCGTCAGGCTGGCATCACGTCGCGGCCGTCCGGTCAGGCGGTTCGCTGAAGATCTTTCTTGACGGAAAACTCACCGGTGGCGAGTCGGGTTTCGATGCGGCCCACTATGATCTTTCGAACAACCTGCCGCTTCGAATCGGAGTCGGACCGAACGATTACTTCACAGGTCGTCTGTCGGATATTAAGCTGTATGGTCGTGCCCTGAGTGCCATTGACGTTCTGCAACAGGCGATGAGGTGAATCGCCGGACCAGCCAGTTTCCTCTGTTGCCTGACTCAGACACCCAGAGGCAACCCCTCCCCCTCGACACCTTCCTTGACGCTCCGGAATACAGACATGCTAACCAGCCCCCTCAGCCACCGATCATATTCACAGGCAACACTGCTGCTCGCGCTGTTGTTAGCTTCGACGACATCCGCGCAGGCTGAGCCACCGTCCGGCTTCACGCCCCTGTTCAATGGCCAGGACCTGACCGGCTGGAAGGGGCTGGTCGGAAATCCTAAGAGCCGAGCGGCAATGTCATCGGATGAACTTGCGACCGCACAGGAGCAGGCGGATGAAATCATGCGAGCTCACTGGAGTGTCATCGATGGCGAACTGGTCTTCGATGGCAAAGGGAAGAGCCTGTGTACGGCAAAGGACTACGGCGACATCGAGCTGTATGTTGACTGGAAGATTCTGGAAGGCGGCGACAGCGGACTGTATCTGCGAGGCTGTCCACAGGTGCAGATCTGGGACACTGAATTCGAGGCTTACTTTCGCCACGGAGCTGAAAATGGTTCCGGATCAATGTGGAACAATAAGAAGAATGCACGGTTCCCATTGGTCAAGGCAGACAATCCGGTTGGCGAATGGAATACCTTTGTCATCCGTATGGTGGGCGAACGCGTGACCATCAAGCTGAACGGTCAACTGATCGTCGATGACGTCGTGCTGGAAAACTATTGGGAACGCGAACTGCCGATCTACCCCCGTGGCCAGATTGAACTGCAGAACCACGGCAACACTCTGTACTTTCGCAATCTGTACGTCCGTGAACTGCCGTCAGACGAGGTGAATAGCATTCTGGCTGCGAAGGATGCAAAGAAGTATGAAAGTGTCTTCAACGGAAGAAACCTCAGCGGCTGGACAGGCGAGTTAGAAAACTACGAAGTCGTCGATGGTGCGATTCGGTGCAAAGAAGGCAAAGGCGGCACCGTCTTTACCGAAAAACAGTACTCGGACTTTATCGCGCGACTGGAATTCAAGCTGCCATCCGGCGGCAATAACGGATTGGCGATTCGTTACCCGGGTGAAGGCGCACCGCATCTGGACGGACTGGAATTACAGGTGCTGGACTCTGAGCATCCGAAATACGCGAAGCTGGATCCGCGACAGTATCACGGATCCGTGTACGGACTCGTCCCGGCTCACCGCGGCCATCTGCGCCCCACAGGGGAATGGAATTTCCAGCAGGTCACCGTGCGAGGTTCAAAGATCAAGGTCGAACTGAATGGTTCGACTATTCTGGATGCAGATCTGAGTGAAGTTACCGAATCAAAGGACGGGGCGGTGCCAGCAGGTGCGAAAGTCAAAAGTGGGCACTTCGGATTTGCCGGCCACAACGACCCCGTGGCGTTTCGCAATATTTCCATTCGTGAGTTGCCGGGTGAACCGGCTTCACCACCTTCGCGCGATGTTGCTGTCAGCCCGACCGATGGGCCGATCAAGCTATTCAACGGTCGCAACATGGAAGGGTTTTACACCTGGATTCGGGACGAAACCTATTCCGATCCCAACAAGGTGTTCACCGTCAGGGACGGTATGATTCACATCTCAGGGAACGGTTATGGCGGACTGATCACGAATCAATCCTACCGCGACTACCATCTGATCGTGGAATTCAAATGGGGCGGAAAAACCTGGGGCAATCGAGTCGACCGTACACGCGATTCCGGTCTGTTGCTGCATTGCTGGGGACCGAACGGGGGTTACAGCAACACCTGGATGGCTTCCATTGAGGCCCAGATTATTGAAGGTGGCGTCGGTGATATTCTTGTGCTGTCGGGGACAGACCCTGACACCGGACAGGTCCTGCCAACATCGCTGACGGCCGAGATTACAAAGGACCGCGATGGAGAAAAGGTCTGGAAGAAGGGTGGTGAACGTGTCACGATTTCAAGTGGCCGCATCAACTGGTTTGGACGTGACGTCGACTGGGCCGACACGATCGGATTTCGTGGCCGCGATGACGTGGAAAGTCCGCTCGGCGAATGGACGCGAATGGAAGTCATCGCGGACGGAGGTCACCTGCTGTACAAGGTCAACGGTGCGGTCGTCAATGAAGCCTTCGCAGCGAAACCCGACTTCGGCAGGCTACTGCTGCAGACCGAACAGGCAGAGATGTTTGTCCGCCGGTTCGAACTGTGGCCACTAGGCAAAGCTCCAAAGGATTGACGCGGAGACCAGTTCGTTTGTGCTGGCATTCCGTGTCTGGGCAACGCCATTATTGGCCTGCCCAGTTCTTCGGTAGGTTCAGTGACCAGACTTCGCTGCTGAGCGGTCTGGCGTGGCCGCCGGCAATCCAGATTCGGTCGTTCATGACGAAGGCCGAATGCTCGTGGCGTTCTTTCCATGATTCATCGGTTTGCAGCTGTTTCCAATCGCGACCGTTTGCCGAATGCCAGACGTCACCCCAGTTCGTCGATGGGTTGTTTGACCAGCCGCCAAGTACCCAGATCTGACCGCGATACACGACCGACGAAAACCATAGACGTTCATGCCATGGAGCGTTGGGTGTTTCCTGACGCCAGTCGATTCCGTCCGCACTGCTCCAGACATCGTTGAACGCCTTGTATTCAGGGACGTAGTTACCGCCACCGAAAACGTAAATTCGGTCATTCAGAACGGCCGCCTGTAGATATGCTCTGGCTGGCCACGGTGCCGCTGCAGTTTCCTGCTTCCATGACTTGCCGTCGGCCGATGACCAAACGTCGTTCTTTAAGCTGTTGTCGTCCCCAAAATAGTAGTTTTCCGTTCCGCCCAGCATCCACATTCGGTCTTTGAACACGACAAGCCCCGCAGCCAGTCGAGGCGACCAGCCCGCGTGGTCCGTCTCCTGTGCCCAGGTACTGCCATCTTTTGACGACCAGACCATGTTGCTGGCTGAATGTCCGGGCAGGCGACCGTTGTACCAGCCGCCCATAAACCACATGCGGTCCTTGAATGTGACAGACATTGACAGGTCGCTGTGCTTCCATGGCGCATCGTTCCGCACCATGCTCCATCTTTTTCCGTCCGATGAATTCCAGACATCAGTTGGAGGAGCCTCAAACGAGTTGTACCAGCCTCCAAGAATCCACAGCTTATTGTCAAAGACCAGTTCTCCCTGAGAATCGCGAGGCTGCCACCCTGCGTTCTCCGTTGCTCGTACCCAGCTTACCGCCGGCGCGGCACCAGCGTTAACTTCTACGTCGTCGGCGATGACGTCAGTTCCCGTTTTGATCACGACAACAACGCTGACAGAAAGGTACAGAAGCAATCGGGGCATGACGGATCTTTCATTGATCGAAACTGGCGGATGGTCTCCATTTTGTAGTGAGTCAGACGTTCCTGGTATACTCTACGCGACTGGATGTGCAGCATGCAGAAGGATTCCGCGGCGCGGCAAAAGCAACGGCGTAGTTGAAAAGGGCCGTGGAACGCATCATAGTTCGGCCGCCGAGAAAAGCTGCTCGCAGCAACGCAAAGTCTGATCAGCTCCGGATTACGGGGCGCGGAAGTCGTCCCCCAACAGCAACTGAAGAAATCTATGATACGCAGTCTACTATTAGCCTCCATCTGTCTTGTGATTGCGGCGCCGTGCCAGGCGGAGCTCAAAATGAGTTCCGTATTTGGCGACCACATGGTGCTGCAGCAAAAACAGCCTATCCGTGTCTGGGGCTGGACCAACCCGAACCAAAGCGTGTCTGTTGAGATTGCGTCCCAGAAAGCCGTGGCCATGGCCGACAGGGATGGTCGCTTTCAACTGGATCTGGACCCTGTGGCTGCGGGAGGGCCGTATACGCTGACCGTAAATGCCGACGAAACGAAAACGTTTCAGGATGTACTGGTTGGTGAAGTCTGGCTGTGTTCCGGCCAGTCCAATATGCAGTTTGCCGTGTCATCATCCAACGACCCTGAACTGGAAGCTCTGTCGGCCAATTATCCGAAGATTCGGCTGATCTCGGTTCCTCAGGTTGGAACTCAGGAACCGCAGGACGACTTCAACGGTGAATGGACAGACTGTAATCCGGAAACCGTTCGCAGCTTTTCGGCCGTGGGATATTTCTTTGGTCGGCAACTGCATCAGACGTTGGACGTCCCGATCGGTCTTATCGACACAGCCTGGGGGGGATCCGCATGTGAAGCATGGGTTCGTCGTGATTTGTTGTCGGACAAAGATCTGTATGGCCCATTGCTTGATCGTTGGAAGAAGACCGAAGTGACGTATGACCATGACGCGGCCGTCTCAGTCTGGAACGAACGCGTTCAGAAATGGAAGGCCAGCAAGAAGGGACGCCAGCCACGAGCCCCACGTAATCCACTGACCGGTCAGCATCGTCCGGCAAATCTGTACAACGGGGTGCTGAAGCCGGTGCTGGGCTATACGATCAAGGGCTGTGTCTGGTATCAGGGAGAACACAACACGGGTCGAGCGTACCAGTACCGTGATCTCTTTCCGCTGATGATTCAAAGCTGGCGAAACGAATGGGCTCAGGGCGATTTTTCATTTTACTGGGTCCAACTGGCCGACTTCAAAGCAGAACAGTCCTCACCGGCAGACAGCGACTGGGCTGAACTTCGTGAAGCTCAGACATTAACGATGAGCAAACTGCCAAACACGGGCGAAGCGGTGATTCTGAATCTTGGCGAAGCGGCCGACATACATCCGAAGAACAAGCAGGATGTTGCCAAGCGTCTGGCCCGCTGGGCGTTGGCGAAGGACTACGGCATCGATGTTGTGCATCGCAGCCCAGTGTATAAATCGATAAACGTCAGCGGTAAGAAGGTGATCCTTACGTTCGATCACGTTGGCGGCGGGCTGGATACGTTCGATGTCACCATGCCGATAGGATTCACCATCGCCGGCGACGATCAAAAGTTTGTGTCGGCCTCAGCAAAAATTGTCAGCAAAAATACCGTCGAAGTCTGGTCGGATTCTGTGGATGCTCCTGTTGCAGTGCGGTATGCATGGGCGGACAATCCTGTCTGTAATGTGCAGAACCGGGAAGGCCTGCCGGTCACTCCGTTTCGTACTGACAGCTGGCCCGGAATAACGATCGACAATCGGTGAATTCATCGCGACCAACGGACCGCAATGTCATGGATGACGCTCTGCTGCAAGAAATCATTTCTCCGCCACGCGGCAATCTTTCCGTCTTGCCGGCGGCAGTTCTTCGTTGGCAACCGGAAGATTTTCAGGTTGAAGAAATTCCCACGTACTTGCCCGACGGGACTGGTCAGCACCTGTTTCTGTGGATTCAGAAACGTAACGTGTCCGCCAGTGAGCTGGTTTCCCGTTTGGCGAGGGGGCTGAAGGTGTCCGCGCGCGATATCGGCGTCGCCGGACAAAAGGATCGTCGCGCTGTAACTCGGCAGTTTGTCTCGGTGCCGCGCAGCTGCGCGGAAAACATCTGCAGTCTGTTAAACGCCGGAATTCAGGTCCTGTCGATTTCTGCCCACGGCAACAAACTACGAACCGGACACCTTTCCGGAAATCGGTTTACCATCGTACTGCGTGGAAAGGACGGAGCGACGTTCAGTGCAACAGACGCGGCTGCCGTGTCAGAACGGCTGCAACTTCTGGAATCAAACGGCTTTCCGAACTACTTCGGTCCGCAGCGTTTCGGCCACGGCGGCAGCTCCATCAGTGACGGCATCGAACTGCTGACATCGGGTAAGCCACCGAAATCATGGAAACGACAGCAGCGTAGATTCCTGTCGAAGCTATCGGCTAGTGCGGTGCAGTCGGCCGTCTTCAATCTCTGTCTGGCGCAGCGAGTCGGACAGAAGACATGTTCAGCGGTTTCGTATGGCGATGTGGCATGTCGAAAAAACGGCATCAAACCATTTGTCTACGGTCCCGACTCAGATGTCGATATCACAGAGCTCAACCCGATGGGCCCCATGCCGGGCGGAAAAATGATAAAGACGTTCGGCGATGTCCAGGCGTCGGAACAACAAAACATGGCGCGTCTGTCGTTAAGTGACGATGACTTTTCCCGAAACACCAGGCTGACGCCGGGTACTCGCCGGAAGTACGTCGAGTTCCCACGGAACGTTTCGGCGGAAGTGCAGAGTGACGGAAGTCTGCAACTTGGATTTGATTTAGCCGCAGGAACGTTCGCGACGACGTTACTGTCTGAAATATGCGATGAACTGACGTGATCGTACGTCGGAACTTCGCGCGGCGCTGCTCAGCAATCACGTCACCGTAAAATCGAAGGCCGTACTCCAGTCACCGGCGACGCCGGTAGCGTTGAATGCCCGCAGCCAGATTCGATAGGTACCACTGACCAGGTCTTCCGCAGCTGTAAACTCAAGAGCGGTCAACTGTGTGTCGTGGATAACGCGCGTCGCTCCTCCATCTCTGTTAACCCACAGTTCGTAACGGACTGCGTTTGTCGCAACCGTCCAGGAGATCGTTGGACGAGCGGTGTCTGTGCCGGTAACTGTGGTCACTTCTGTCGCGCCGGGACTGGTCCCTGCGCCGATGGTAAAGTCAAACGCATCGGTCCATGTGAGCGGTACGCCGCCTGACGGTGTGGCGCGTATCCAGGCACGATAGTCACCCTCGGATAAGTCGCTCGTCGGAGTGAATGACGTGGTGGTCAGTGCAGCTTCGTGGATGACACGAGACGTACCGTTAATCTGATTGACCCACAACTCATATGTGGCACCAGCGCCGCCGGATGTCCACACTATCGTTGGTTGAGCTGGAATCGACGATCCAGTTGGCCCGGTGATCATCAACGGAGTGGCGCCAACCTGGAAGGTCACAGAATCGCTCCATACTGAATCTCCGGCGGTGTTCTTCGCTTTAACCCAGACGCGGTAATTCCCATCCTCTAGATCAGTGGCAGGTGTATACGAAGTCGATGGCCAATTCGGTTCCCGAATGACCTGATTCTGCACTCCGAGGTGATTCACCCACAAATCGTATTCCGTCGCACGATCAGAGACCGTCCATTCAATGACTGGCCGACGTCCTTCGACAATTGCCACAGACGGGCTGGTCAGGGTAACTGGGGCCGGCGTTGAAACTCCAATTCGAAAATCGAATGGATCGCTCCAGTTCGAATACCCTTCGCTGTTCCTGGCACGGACCCATCCCCGATAGGTGCTGTCAGGCAGATCTGCCGTGGCAGTAAAGGACGCCGTTGTTAGTGCTGTCTCGCGGATTATGGCATTTGTTCCACCGATCTGATTGACCCATAGCTCATAGGAATCGGCTCCGCTGACGGCGTTCCATGTGATTGCCGGCCGGCTTGAGATGCTGTTGCCCGTTGGCCCCGTCAAATCGGTTGTGAATGGTACACCGACCGCAACCTGAAACGTGCTGGACACGGTACTGCCCTGCAGGTCGGTCGCCTGGACAATGATCGTTGCATTACCCGACTGCCCTGTCGCCGGGGTCAGCTGCAGCACGCCGTCCACAACGGTCGCTGTTACCAGTGACGTATTGCTGTTGCCGGTCACTGCAAAGGAAAGTTCACCCACAACAGTCGTGGATGAGGTCACAAGGTGCTGCCGTTCAATGGCACCGGATGTGTAGTCTCGAACGGGAAGTGTGTCGAACGGACTTCCCGCATTAACTCGAGAGAGCGCAGCAATGTCGTCCACGACTGTCATGCCATCAAACAGGACACGAGCGAAGACCGTAAAGCCCCCGTTCTGAGGATCCAGGATAGTTGAGTTGTCAGCCAGACTGACAAACCACTGTGACGTTGCGCTATCGGGATCACCACCCAACTTCGCCATCGCCACGGTTCCGCGCAGATTAACGGGGTCCCCTGTCTGCAGGCCCCCCAACTGTGGATCAAACCAGTTATTGAATTCGTTAACAATCGTTCCATTATTGACAACGTTGCCGGGGCCGGTCGCGCCAGATGGGTAGTTGAAACCGCCGCCCTGAACGACAAAGCCGGCAACGGAGCGATGAAAGAACATGTCCGCATAGTTACCGGATGCCGCCAACGCCAGAAAGTTTTGCGCCGTGATCGGTGTGATGTTGTCGTAGATTTCAAGGTAGAACGTACCAAGCGGTGTATCGACCGCCACGGCGGATCCGGAAATCTCCGAATCGTCAAAGTAATCCGTCAACGTCAATGACAACGCCTGTGCATCGACGGCAAACGACGTGTCCGGCAGCGCGGTCGTCACAGCCGCCGTTAGCAGAACGCGGCGCTCCAGCTCGGCGGCGACGGCCGCGAAACATCGTCCAATTGCGTTCCTGCGGCGAGATCGACCAATCCGAAATCGGTGCAGCAAGTTTCTACCGGCAAACATCCGCGACTCCATTCGCTTCCGTCCTGTTTGAAATGTCCAGTTCCCGTAGCGGAAGGTATATTGTCGCATAACTCCCGAAAACCCAACAAGACGGGGACGCCGCGTAGAACAGGCAGTAATACGACTTTAGCGGAAACTGTTCATCGCGAAGACTTCTGGCGGGTTGTTGATAACGGTCACGATTTATCCGATGATTTGTTGAGTGCGGGTTAATTAAGCTAGGTAATTCTTGACTCCCAGGTCTTTTATTCCACTAATATATACAGGAATCTTGCATCTCGCGTGGCCACCGCTGGTGAAAAAGCGGCTAAGTTAATTGAGGAGAACATTCAGGATATGCACGGACGCTGAGTCCACGTGGACTCTAACGTCTGTCAGGAACAGGTCCCAAGCCCCCCACTTCGGGAGATTTTGCTGTGACAACCCCAGCCAGCCAGAATCATTCGTTGTCCAACGGACTGCTTCCATCCGGGAAGTTGTTGTGGACGTTTCGTATTCTGTGTATCACAGCACTGACAATCAGCGGGTATCTTGCGTGGACCGCATTGAATGCAATTCCCGTTTATGGCTGTGGTGGTGGAGAAGTATTTGATTGTGGTCACGTACTGACCAGCAAATACGCCAAGGTCTTTGGGCTTCCTGTCAGTGTCCCGGCCGTTGCTCTGTACCTGACTCTGCTGGCCGTTCTTGCGTTCTTTCGACGTGACACGCCCGCGAAGCTGCTGCGTGCCGGATGGTCGGTTCTGACCTTTGGAGCAATCGCCGCCGCTCTGTCAGCGCTGTGGTTTATCAACGTACAGGTCTTCGAACTGGAACACTTGTGTGCTTACTGCTTGGGGGCTCACAGCTGTGGACTGATTCTTGCCGGAATCATCCTGTGGAAACGTCCTCTCGGTAACTGGCAGACGTCAGCGTGGTCTATCGCCAGCATTGCGGCGGTAGCCGTCATGATCACGGCCCAGGTGACAAGTGAAGAACCGGATCTGTTTGTCGTTGAGCGATTCGACGACATTGAAAATGCGGACACTTATATTGCTGACCTGGACACAGCAATTGAGTTCGCTCCACCTGGTGATGCATATCCAGAAGCAGACGACGACAATTTGTTTGCTCCGCCGGTCACGGACGAACCTGTCGTCGCCGGTAATGTCTTCGAGCCTCCGATCGACTTCGATAAACCAGCTGCCGTTCCTGCAGGCGAGTCGGCAGTGGCAGTCGATCCCGCACCGCCAGTCGTTGATGTTTCTGAAAAGCCGTCTGTGGGCGACGACGTTACAACTTCGGAAGTCAGTGAACCTGTCCAGAATCCTGTCCGGAAACCTGATCCCGCAGACGGATCGAACACCTCCGTTGCCACGGCCGCTTACCTGTTTATATCCCCGTCCACGGCTGTCATGCTGAGCAGAATCGTCTTTTCCCCGGATTACTCTGCTGGCACTTTGCAGTCCGACTCCACCCCGGATGAGGGGACAGACAGCGTCGAGTCAAAGCAGGACAAAGATTCGTCAGCGACTGATACAGTCGCAAAAACAGACCCAATTCCGGTGGCTCCACCGAAGCCGGAGCCTCGCCTGGTGAGTGTGTCGGGCAAAAAATTTCGGCTCGATACCCGACACTGGCCTCTGCTGGGTGACCCTGATGCCAAGTATGTCTTCGTGGAAATGTTCGACTACACGTGTCCGCACTGTCGAAACACCCACCGCGCCATTGACGGGGCTTTCAAGGAATACGGAGAAGATCTGGCCGTCATCGCCCTGCCTGTTCCGCTGGATGGTTCCTGCAACGACACTGTACGCAGTACGTCTTCGTCACATGCCAATGCCTGTGAGCTGGCCCGCATATCCGTAGCGGTCTGGCGAGTGGATCGGTCGAAGTTCAGGGATTTTCATGACTGGCTGTTTGGCAGCTCTCGCCGCAGTTCCGTATCTGCAAGACAAAAAGCAGAACAGCTGGTCGGCAAGGCGGAACTGACCGCAGAGCTGGCCAAACCGCATGCTGAAGAATACATCAAGCGACACGTCGAACTCTACAAGAGAGTGGGACGGGGTTCCGTGCCAAAGTTGATGTTTCCCAAGTCCACGATGACCGGTGCTGTGTCTTCAACCCGCACTCTGTGTCGGACGATCGAGCGAGAGCTGGTTCAGTAGTAGAACGCCGTCGCTTCGTCAGATCGTCCCTTCAACGCGGTGCTATATGACACACGCACTGCGAAGAGTTAGGAACTCCATATAGTGAGTGCACAGCTTGCTGAGTACGGCCACTAAAAAGTCCAGGTTCTTCCCGGCCCCGGCCCCGGCCAACTGGCTACACCATTGCAGGCAACCGTCTGTTGCAGGGCGGCAAACGTGGTGGATTAGCGAACATGGGGCAGGGGCAGATCGGCCTGCGACTTGCATTTGCCTGACGCAGCGGCCACAATTCTGACTCTTCAAGCCGCCAAATCCCCGCAGCAGCACAGGTCACGCTTCCCCGGCATGTCCAACGTTACGCCAGTTCTTCTGCAAATCAGTTCTTCTGCAAATCGAAGCCGGTCAGCAGGTTACTGCCGCTTGTCTATGCAGAGCTCAGAACACTGGCTGCTGCGAAAATGGCGAATGAGCGGGAGGACCATACGCTTCAGCCCACTGCTCTTGTGCACGAAGCGTTTCTGCGGCTGACAGGTGAATTCCACACCTTCGCAATCGACCCATCAGGGAACAGCCTGCATCTCGTGGATTCGACCGGTCTCGTGCGTGCCTGTTCGATCAAGGCCGCCACAGACATTGTCGACCTGACACAGCTGGACCTCAAAGAAGGTGTGTTGCAGCTGCAGGCCAACAAGAACGGTCAACTGCTCATTCGCAGCGATTCGCGGCGCGTGGGCATTGTCGAACTGCTGGAACCGTAAATCCAGGTTCGCTCCCGCAACCCACGCTGATGTCAGTGTGACGTTGTGATTGTGAACGAGCCTCTGGCCGCGCCTGTCCAATCTTCGCACCGTTTTGGTCACGTCTCATCTTCAACCGCCCTGTCTTTCAGCAGTCGCACGGCGTTCATCTGAAGCAGTGACTGAACGCTGAACAGGGCGTGAGTATCGGATAAAACACAACTCGGGCCTGACGATTTTCTTCATAAAGATTTTTGATGATCAAACACGAGAGTATCTGTCGCGTGCGACGAGGTCGGATGTCTGCAGCGTAGTTGCCGGCCTGAGTCGAGTCCGGATCAGGCGCGCTGGTAGCTCGCACTATGGGGCGGCGGGCGTGTGTCGGCTGCCATTCGCGGCTGGGAATCTCCGTCTGTGGTCGTTTCAGAGCTGCGAATTCTTTGGGAATTATGTAATCCGTCTGATCCCCGGCGAATATTTCTGCGTTTGCCGGCCTCAAGCCCAGTGGTTAGCCGGCATTTTTGCGTGCAGACCAACGGGGTCTTGCGCCCCGTCGACTGCCTGGATGTTATTAGGGTCTGTCGATAAAGTGTGTCGACGACCGGAGCCATTGCATGGAATTGAACGGCCTCCGTCGCTTCGGCCACTTTTTTTCTTCCAGATCCTGATTTCAGATTTCCTTCGAATTTTCTGTTCCGAGCGGCAGCTCGAATCCGCTGGCGGTCGGCACCGCCCGGTCAGCACAGCCTCTCGTCCCATTGCACAGAAACAAAAACAGATGACAGACGAAACCCCCGACACCCCACAAGTTGCCAGCGGCGATGACAGTTCGGCACTGGCTCCTGCGACACCAGGCCCGGTCTTCCTTGTGTCGTATCCCAAGATCGTGTTTCTATACCCCACTGTCCTGGCGGCGTTGTTTGGGGCAATTTTCATGTGGGTCAATGGCAACGATTCGGCTCAGAGTTATGCACGACTTCCGGGCATAATCTTTCTACTGGTAGTTTTGGTCAATTTCGTCGTGATCGCATTCGACTTTCCTCGCGCGAACTCGTTGGTGTTGTTCTCTGGCTTCGTTGCCGTCAGCGTGACACTTTGGATGTTGTTTGATATGAACCCGACGTTCGCCCCGTGGATTACAAAACAACTGCACAAGGTGTCCCCGGCGGCCAACGCTTCATTCTACATGCTCTACGTCTTGATGATGTTGTTTCTGTTTACGTGCGTGATGATCAGTCGCCGCTTCGACTACTGGGAAGTGCGTGGCAACGAACTGCTGCACCATCACGGCATTCTGAGTGACCTGGAGCGTTTCTCAGCCCCGAACCTTCGTATCGACAAAGAAATCAACGACATCTTCGAATACATGCTGCTTCGATCCGGTCGTTTGGTTCTGCACCCCAGTCAGGAGCGTCGAGCAATCGTGCTGGAGAATGTCTTCTTCATCAACCAGAAGGAAGAACGCATCACGAAGATGCTGGGGGCTCTGCAGGTACGTATCCGTACGGATCACTCGTAGGCCGACAGTCCAGGTTTTCGACTGAGGCACTCCGAGGGGCGGGGGCTTTTTGCGCCCACTCGTTTGCTCGCGGACGTCATTCCGTTCACAATGCCTGTCACGAATAGGGACACTTACCTTTTGTCGTGAACGTTAGAGGCTCGTGGAAGTATTGCACTTGCATCCAAAACACGTTGTTCGCGGCCACAAGTCAGCGTAATACGCTGTAGTCTTGATTCCGAGTGCGGGGAAACGAAAATGTTACGTCTTGCTGGCTGCCCGAGTATCGTGACCGGCGTTTTGTTTACGATGCTGGTTGCTGCCACACCGCGAGTGTCGGGCGATGACCTGGCAGTCGTGTCTGACGTGGAACGGCAACCGTTGGTTGCCGCCACGCAACGACTGATCGAAGCGTTGCAGTTCTCTGGTACGCCGCTTGCTCCTGGCGTGGTGGCTCAGTTGAAGGAAGCGTTCAAGGAGCAGGACGACCGTACAGCCGTTAAACGCATCCAGGAACTTCTGGATCCGCTCTGCCTGGCTGCCGTCAATATCAACGCGGAAAGTCGCGTGAAGGTGAAAGAGGGGCCTGTCGGAAAGAAACTGATGCAGCAGGGCTGGCGTACGTTTCTGGTCAAAGTACACAACGAAGCCGGTATCAATCCGGAGCTTAAGGTTGAGAGTCCCAACGCTGCCCCGGTGTACCAGAGAGGAAAGGGCACGCGTCAGCAACCTCGAACAGACGAAAAACTGGTCAACCCGTCCGATGTGCCAAATCGCTGGCTGGATGTATCGCTGTTGAGTCGCGAACCAATGACGAAAAAACTGACGGGGTTGCTGGTCGAATACCGCCCTCTGTTACTGTTCAGCCGAGACGTTGGCAAACGTGAAGGCTCGCTGGCGTTCAACATTGGGCAGGGCACTCAGGATATCGGTTTTCGCAACGCCGTGCCGATTCTGTTTGACTGCGAGCCGGCCGTTAAGGTGGTGCTGAATGTCAAGGACGTCGATGGTGATCCCACAACTGCGGCGTTCGTAATCAAAGACCGACAGGGACGCATCTACCCCAGTCCGGCAAGGCGTCTGGCTCCCGATTTCTTCTTTCACCACCAGGTTTACCGTCATGACGGAGAGTCTGTTGATCTGCCCCCCGGTGATTATGAGATCACAGTGACCCGTGGCCCGGAATACCTTCCCGTCGCACTGGACGTCAGGGTCCCCGACATAAAAGAGCATTCGTTGGATATTCAGTTGCAGCGGTGGATTCATGTCGCAAAACGGAATTGGTACTCAGGTGACCATCACGTGCACGCCGCCGGCTGTGCGCACTACGACAGTCCGACGGAAGGCGTCGGGCCCGAAGATATGATGCGGCACATCCTTGGCGAAGACCTGAATGTCGGGTGCGTCCTGAGCTGGGGGCCGTGCTGGTACAGCCAGAAACAATTTTTCGAAGCCCAAGTCTCACAACTTTCGCGGCCGGGAAACCTGATGCGGTACGACGTCGAAGTCAGCGGCTTCCCTTCGTCACACGCCGGTCATCTGTGTTTGCTGAAACTGAACGAAGACGATTATCCCGGGACAACTCGCCTTGAACAGTGGCCCAGCTGGACTCTGCCTGTTCTGAAATGGGGACAGGATCAGGGCGGCGTCGTGGGTTACAGTCACAGTGGATGGGGCTTGGCATTGCCAGACGTGATGCCCAATGGGACTCGGCAATTCGTAAAACGACCGTGGGGAGGCGCACCGAACGACTGGAAAGGCAAAGCCGCCAGCACGCTGCCCGACTATGCCATGCCTCCATTCGACGGCATCGGAGCGAACGAGTTTGTTGTCACTGCACCGCACGGTGTCTGTGACTTCATTTCTGCGGTCGACACTCCCGCGATCTGGGAACTGAATGTCTGGTACCACACACTCAACTGCGGCATGACTACGCGCATCAGTGGCGAGACGGATTTTCCGTGCATCTACGGGGACCGCGTTGGTCTCGGAAGAATCTACGTGCAACTGGACGACGATCAGGAGCTCACATACGAAAGCTGGGTTGACGGACTGAAGGATGGACGAAGTTACTGCGGGGACGGCCTGAGTCACGTCCTGGATTTCGCAGTTGACGGAGTCGGAGTGGGCAGCCAATCGGAATCCGGAATCAGCCGGCTTAATCTGAAGCAGTCATCAACCGTCAACGTCACTTTTGACGCAACAGCACTGCTGGAAGCACAGGAGACCGATTCAACGCGACAGATTCGCGGTCGGCGGCTGGACGAAAAACCATACTGGCACATTGAACGCTGCCGCATCAATGACACGCGCAAAGTGCCGGTGGAAGTCATTGTCAACGGCGAGGTTGTTGCCACAAAGACGTTGCTGGCAGACGGCAGCAACAAGGCCTTTGATATCCCGATCGAAATTGACAAGTCGTCCTGGGTCGCCGTGCGGATTTTGCCTTCGGTCCACACCAACCCGATATTCATTCATGTCGGCGATCACGCCATCCGGGCCAGCAAAAAGAGTGCAGAATGGTGCGTGCAGGCTGTGCAGACATGCTGGAATTCGAAGAAGGGCCAGATTCGCGAAGAAGAACGCGAAGCAGCCAAAGCGGCTTACGACAACGCCGAAGCGATCTACCGCACAATCGCCGGAGAATCCGACTGAACAATGGCCTCCCGGTTGCAGCCCGCCACGATGGCCTCAATTTCACTAAGGAGCAGGATTCGTTCTGCTGTTGGCAGCGTCTTTCGTCGCCCTATGATTCGGGCGAAGGACCGGTTTCTCCGCACGGCACGTAGCGCTTGCCGAGACACACAAAGAAAGACGCTGCAGCGATTATTGAGTCTCAACGCTGACAGCCGTTTCTCGCGTGAACACTCAATCGCGCCGAACTTGAACGTGGACGATTTTCGGAAGCGAATTGCCGTTTCTGATTACGAATTGTTTCGTCCCTGGATTGAGCAGATGCAGCGCGGATCGCACGACGCACTGCTGGGGAGCTGCAATAAGCTGCTGATGTATGCCACGACCAGCGGCACGACCGACAGGGCAAAGCTGATTCCGATTACCGATCACTTTGTCCGCGACTATCGTCGCAGCTGGCAGCACTGGGGAATCGCGACTCATCAGTCGCATCCACGAATGAAGCTGCTTCGCATGGTGCAGATCATCAGCAGCCATAGTCGCAGCCGTGCGGAAGACGGTACTCCCTGCGGCAATATTAGCGGCCTGGTCACCTCCATGCAGAAGCCGATAATTCGCAAGCTGTACACCGTACCGAGACAGGCGGCTCAGATTGATAAAGCTGTCGCCAAAAAATACGTCACGGCACGATTCGCATTTGCCGATGCCTGCGTCGGAATGTTTGTGACTGCCAATCCCGGTACGCTGTTGCAGTTAATGGAGTATTCGAACGAAAACGCAGCACGCCTGATCAGAGATATTCACGATGGCACACTGACCGATGACGCACTTTCTGATGTAGAATCAGCTTCATTACGTCCGTTTCTGAAAAGCAATCCATCGCGGGCAGCGGGGCTTGAATTGGTCATGTCTGAATTCGGTGGCCTATCGCCCGTGCACTGCTGGCCCAACCTTGAATGCCTTGCTGTCTGGTCGGGAGGCAGCGCCGGAGCATATGCATCACGGTTACAGGAAACGTTCGGGGACATTGCCGTACGCGACCATGGTCTGCACGCCAGTGAAGGTCGCATGACGATTCCATTCGAAGACAATACGCCGAGCGGTGTACTGGACATCGAATCACATTTCTTTGAATTTGTCCCCGTGGACGAAATTGATTCCACGGCCCCGGTTGTATTGGAAGCTCATGAACTTGAACGTGACGTAGAATACTTCATTCTTCTGACAACATCATCTGGGCTGTACCGATACAACATCTTTGACGTCGTCCGCTGCACGGGATTCTTCGGTACAACTCCATTGCTTGAGTTCCGTCACAAGGGCCAGCACCTGTCGAGCATCGCTGGTGAAAAGATTTCAGAATCGCAGGTCGTGGAATCAGTCGCCGCGGCTTGTCGGCAGACCACGGTGTCCCTGCAGCAGTTCACGCTGACGCCGGAATGGGGTGAACCACCGGGATATACTTTATTCGTTCAGACGGCACAGGCTGCAGCTGAGGAAACGTCCATCCTGGACCAGCTCGCAGTCCGGGTTGACGCTGCTCTTTGTCGGCAGAACTGCGAATACAGCGAGAAACGAGCCACAGGACGTCTGGCGGTGATACAGTGCGAAGGCGTCTCAGCGGATTCATGGAGCAGGTTCGCTGGCAATCGACTCAGGAAGTCCGGTGGCAGTCCGGAACAATACAAACATCCCTGCCTGCTGCCGGACCCTCAGTTCGACGGGGTGTTTGTCACTTCGTCCCAAAAAAAAACGGAAAATGGTTAATGGGGGTGGAAGACATTTCGGGAGTGATGCTCAGGCAATCAGCTTCTCGATCGTTGCGCTTGTCTTGGGGTTCGTCGTGTACGGGTCGGCGAGCCGTTTGCCGTAATTCCTGAGTTCTCTGGCAAGGTGCTGCACAATGCGTTTGTGTTCCGGAGAGTCAATGAAATTGACCAGTTCATCCGGATCTGTCTGCAGGTCCAGAAGCCATGGTTCATCAGAAGACGAAACGATCAGTTTATAACGTGGTGTCAGGGCCGAAACCCAGCCGAACGAACCTCCCGGTTTTCCTGTGCTCCGCATAAACGTGATGTCGTTCCAGTCCGGAGGCGCCGTGCTGGTTTGCAAAAGAGGTGACGCGTCCCGACCCTGCACATGGTCTGCTGTTTCGACGCCCATCAGCGATAGCATGGAGGGAAGGAAATCGACTGTGTTCAGGACCTCGTTGATGCGTGCCGCTGCAGGAATGGATTTGGGATAGCGGACCACGAAGGGAACCTTCGCAGAGGCTTCCAGTGGGATCCCCTTATTCTGCCGCCCGTGCTCACCACGCATGTCGCCGTGATCGGCTGTGAACACAAGGATTGTGTCATCCAGAAGATCCCGTTCGCGGAGTTCAGCGATGATTCGTCCGACGTTGTCATCGACGCACTTCACCATACCGTGATAGCTGGCCATCCTGTAGTTGCAGTTTTTCGCCGGCATCGCCCAACTGGGAACGCCTTCGGTTGGTTTACCAAATGTTCGGGGCGCCTCGACGATCGAATCGTCATACATCGTGTCATAGGGAGATCGGACTGTATCCGGGCCGTGAGGATCCGGAATGCTGAGCATGTAGCAGAAGGGTTCGTCTTCATGCTCATCAATAAATTCGATGGCACGATCGGTGAGCCAGTCTGTCGTAAAGCTCTCGTCATCGGCCCCCTCCACACTGTAGCTGGGCTTCCCCTTGCGATCTTTGGTTTTGACGCGGGGACCTTTATCAGTGAGTTCCAGCTGCTTCCAGTGTCCACGATTGAACATATATCGATTGTCCTGAAAACCGAACTTGCGTTCAGGCTCCCATTGTGGTTTGCCTTCGCCGTCAAGATGCCATTTCCCCGCATAGCCAGTGGAGTAGCCATGCTCTCCAAGCATGTGCGCAAAGCTGACGACTTCATCGCCCAGACGAACGTTGTTTGTCGTGACCGGCGTGTGGTGAGGGTACATGCCTGATATGAAGCTTGATCGGGACGGCGAGCAAACAGGAGTCGCCGCGTAAAACTTGGTGCACAGCGTACCATCCTGTGCGATGGAATCGATGTGCGGCGTTTCCACATACGCCTCAGATCCCCACATGAAGGCCTGCTCTGCCCGCAGCGTATCGCGATAACAACCGAGTGTGCGAAAGTTCAATTCATCACAATGGATGATCAGAAGATTCGGTTTCCGCCTGGGCGCACTTCGTGACTGAGCCAACGACGGTGCAAGAGCCATTCCTGTTGCTGCTCCGGTTGTGGTCTGAACAAAATCGCGTCTACGCATTACTCGTATTCCCTGTTCCTGACTTCCCAATGTCCATCGAACCAGCACTCAGTGCGCTTCTTCGCATTCTTACACCGACGACCGGCAACAGGCCAGCAATATCCGAGCGTCGGCATGAATTTGTGTGCCAGCCGTGCCATTTTCAGCGAGCAAACACGCAAATCTGAAAGGTGCATTGCTATGACACCTGTTTTTCCGCCGATCGACGACGGTTTCTCCATTGGCATGGCGTGCCGCAACAACGGAAATGCTTTCTCCTGACCGCAAGAATTCTGAACGACGGACAGGACGGCGCGGCGATGCATGACAGTACTCAAAACGATTCACCTGATGGTCTGTACACCTGCAGCAATAGACCCTACGCTTCGTCCCAACAACGACCGTCGAGACGTTTTTGAAATTGCCAGATCGTGTCGAACAATATCAGCCTGAGTGAAACAGATCGTGATTTGCCGAAGCACGTGAAAAACGGCTTCATGCGATATCGCGACTTTAAACCGCTGACTCAGGGCGGTGAGGCGTTGTTGCAGACCTGTTACGATGAAAATCTCGGGCGAACGGTCGTGATGAAGACGCTGCTGCCGCAGCTGCAGAATCTGGAGGTCTACAAGAAACGTTTTCTGCGAGAAGCACGCGTGACGGCCCAGATCCCTCATCCGGCAACGGTGCCGGTGTACGAGATCAGTCGCGACCGCGAAGGCAACGCTTACTTTACAATGAAGCGACTGGGCGGTCGTGATCTTTGTGATATTCTTGACCGAATCGCGGAAGGCGACGCAGAAACGATTGCCGCCTTTCCTGTGGAAACACTGTTGAATGTGCTGATCCATATCGGCCAGTGTCTGTCGTACGCTCACAACCTGGGCGTGGTACACCGCGACCTGAAACCTGCCAACATCATGATCGGTGAATATGGCGAAGTGACGCTGCTGGACTGGGGGCTGGCGAAGGTCTGGAACATGGAAGACCACGAAGAACTTGAAGAACTTTTGCGCAGTGGTCAGCAGCAGATGTCGGGCAGACTTACCGGTCGCGGGGACGTTCAGGGAACGCCATTCTACATGTCTCCCGAGCAGGCTCGTGAAACAAGCGATGTCGATGGCCGTACCGACATCTATAACATGGGAATTATTCTGTACGAAATTCTGACCAATCAGAGTTTGATGTCCGGCCGCAACTTCAAGGAAATTAAACGCAAAATTCTGGATGGGCCGGTGCGAACACCCGCCGATATCATGCCACGCAGCGCCGTACCACCGGAAGTGAATGCTATCTGTCGCAAAGCATTACTGAAGGATCCTCAGGACCGTTACAGTTCGATGGCTCAAATGACAGACGATCTTCGCGCTTACCTTCTGGGCAAGCCCGTGTCTGTCTATGAAATTCCTGCGTTGTTTCAACTACTACGTGCAAGCAGTCGAAAAAGTTTCGACATCAGTTCCGCATTCTGGCTGCTGTTTGGTGCAATAGTTTGTATCTTCGCACAGCTGGCCTGGCTGGCGTGGTCGCGCTGACTTGTCTTCACGATTCTTCACTGCTGCCGGAAGGGCAAACATGAAGCGTTTTCTGCTGTTGATAGTCTCAGTCAACGTGCTGGCTGGTTCCTGTACGCTGCACAGTTGGTCTGTCACTGCAGGTGAAAACCGAACTGCCGTAGTGGAACGTGTCGGTGAAGATATTCGTTATCTGGCATCCGACGAACTGGAAGGCCGTGGAGTCCAGACCGAAGGCATTCACCTGGCAGCTGATCGAATCATTGCTGACTACAAGCGCGCGGGACTGAAACCAGGAATGCCCGACGGCAGTTACAGGCAGCCATTCGAAGTTCAAATAGACAAGGCAGTGATATCCAATGACACATCAGTCGCGTTGAAGAGCCCTTCCGACACGACAATTCGCCTCAAAGTAGGCGGCCAGTTCCAGCCGCTGAGACGCGGCACGAACGGCTCGGCAGCCGGCCAGCTGGTTTTCGTCGGTTATGGGATCACGTCGACGGAAGACGACTTTGACGAGTACAAAAATATCGATGTTGCGGGCAAGGTACTGGTCATGATCCGTCGTGAGCCGCACCAGGCTCGGGCCGACGGTGCTTTCGACGGGGTCACAACAACTGAGCATTCGTACATCAACAGAAAACTGCAGCTTGCGAAAGAACACAAAGCCGCCGGAGTCATTTTCGTCAACGATCCGCACACCGTACGGTCTGCGGATCAGGACGAATTGTCTGATCCCACCGGGTTCGGCACGCAGGGCTCAGGAATTGCTTTTGTGCACGTCCGCCAGAGCGTCATTAATCAGATTTTGCAGCAGAGTCCCATTTCCGCGACGCACGACGGCAACGAGCAGAAACTCACCACTCTGCTCGACGTTACGGATTTTATCGATACCACGTTGCGTCCCGTGTCGCAGCCACTTGCTGGCTGGCAGGCCGAAGTTGTGACTAAGTTCGACACGAACTCCGTCACCGCCCACAATCTGATTGGCATACTTGAGGGTGAAGGCGACGTGGCGAACGAAACAATAGTCGTTGGTGCTCACTACGACCATCTTGGTTACGGCGGCTATGGTTCACGAGCCAAAGACAGAAAAGGCGAAATCCACAACGGCGCCGATGACAATGCAACGGGAACAGCAGCTGTACTGGAAATCGTGCGACGAATGAGTGCCGGACCGGCGCCCCGCCGCCGCATCGTGTTTATTTGTTTTTCCGGCGAAGAACGAGGACTGCTTGGCAGCAAGTATTACGTGAGCAGTCCCATTGTGCCGCTTGAACAAACCGTTGCCATGCTGAACTATGACATGATTGGTACGTTGCGAAACGACCGGGTTGAGGTCAACGGTGTCGGCACAGCTATTGAGTTTCGTCCGATTGTCGACGCTGCAAACGAGTCATCTGCTCTGGACGTTACCATTATTGAACATCCGTTTGCCGGCAGTGATCACCTGCCGTTTTTTCAACGGCAGATTCCCGTCATGTTCTGCTTCACCGGCGTGACTTCAAGATACCACACACCGGACGACGACTTTGACACAATCAACGTGGAAGGGGTTGTTTCCGTCATTGACTACACAGAACATCTGCTGAGAGGCATTGACTCACTGGGGACAGCCCCGGAATTCAAAAATGTATCCCGACGGACTCGACGTCGTCGCACTCCATTCCTGGGTATCGCTCCGAATCTCGACACTGCTGAAGGAGAAACTGGCGTTCCCATTCGCTCCGTTCGGCCGGACAGCCCGGCGGACATGGGGGGACTGCAGGTCGGTGACGTTATCGTGAAAATCGACAAGACGGAGACCAATGATTATGGCGATCTGATTCAGTTTCTTCAGGGCAGTCAAGCCGGTCGGAGAATCCGCATCTCGATCATTCGAAGCGACGAACAACTCGAATTGCAGGCGACTTTGGGCCAGCCGAAGTAAATGCGAGCGATCACACTACTTGACGGCGAGCTGAATTATGATGCTCATTACCCACACGCGGACGCGGCTGGTCGTGTGGAAGTACACGTTCTGAAGGCGGGCATTTGTGAAACAGATCTGCAATTGACGCAGGGGTATATGAGCTTCAACGGCGTGTTGGGGCACGAGTTTGTCGGCATCGCTCAGTCGGGGCGATTCGCTGGTCGCCGCGTCGTCGGCGAGATCAACTGCGCCTGCGGTCACTGCAGCTTTTGTCAGCGGGGCGTGCCTCGGCATTGCGAAAACCGCACAGTGATCGGGATCCTGAATCACGACGGCGCCTTCGCCGACTCACTGTTCGTGCCTGAGGAAAACCTGCACCCTGTGCCAGACTACATTTCGACGGAGCACGCTGTATTCACTGAACCGGTCGCAGCGGCGTGTCGAATTCTGGAGCAGGCAGACATTAACCGTGACCACCATGTGGTGATCCTGGGCGACGGGCGTCTGGGAAATCTTTGTGCTCAGGTGATTTCCACCACGAAAGCTGATGTGCTGGTGGTCGGGAAACACGACTGGAAGATGCAGCAGCTTAACGCCATCGGCATTCAGACAACCATGCTGGAAGACTTCCAGCCCGCTGGTGCCGCAGATTTCGTAGTTGATTGTACAGGCTCACCGACCGGATTCCCGTTGTCGTTGCAGACCGTCAGGCCGTGTGGGACCGTAATTCTGAAAACGACCGTCGCGGCTGAGCAGCCTTTGCATCTCGCGCCGGTGGTCATCAACGAAGTGCAGGTCATGGGTTCCCGTTGCGGTCCGTTTACTCCGGCACTGCAGATGATCGCAGACAAAATTGTCCGTGTAGAGTCTCTCATTACTGCGGAATACCCGCTCGATCAGGCGATTCAGGCATTTCGACACGCTGAACAGCCCGATACACTTAAAGTTCTGCTGCATGTGTCTGACAGCGTGTGAGCTCAGCAAACGGAGAGAAATCATGCCCGGATCCATTGAGTCACAGCGGTACGCCTGGTTTATCTGCCTGATGCTGACTCTGTCGTTTGTGCTGACAGGCCCCACGGCGGCAGCCGCGCCACAGAACGGGCAGCTGTCCGACGTGGAGCTGCGCGAACGCATCATGCGATCGCTGCGCGATGGCATCGACTTTCTGAAGCGTCGTCAGCAGGGCAATGGATCGTGGAGTGCTACGGGCAGCGAGGCACCGTACACGTACGGAATCACGTCACTTGCAATTCTGGCATTGATCAACAGTGACGTGCCGGTCGACTCTGAGCCTGTGCAGCGCGGCCTCGCCTTTCTGCGGTCAGCTCCACCGAATCAGCCGGAGTTCGTTTATGAAGCATCACTGATGGTGATGGCTTATTGTGCTGCAGACGAATTAGACAAGGACATTGCCAGAATCGAACGAATCACCAGGTTGCTGGTGAAGACGCAATGCACACGGGGCCCGAACAGCGGATTGTGGGGATACCATCTGGTTCGGCGAGGTGGTTCGCCGGGCGGCAACGGCGAAGACCACAGCAACGGACAGTTCGCCGTGTTGGCGCTCCGCGATGCAGCCTACGCGGGAATCGAAATTGATCGTCCTGTCTGGGAACGAACGCATGAGCACTGGCTCAGCACTCAACGCACTGACGGAGGATGGGGTTACAAGCCCAACGACCCCGCCAAGGGAAGCATGACGACAGCAGGACTGTCAACACTGGCCGTGACGACGCGGATGCTTCAGGACGACAGCGACGTTGACAGAGTGGGGCGTCCTGACTGCTGCACGCCACATCCCGTGCCCGATGCCTTCGAGAAAGGACGAAAGTGGCTTGCCAGGCACTTTTCAGTCAACACAAATCCGCCCGGGCAGAACTGGCACTATTACTATCTGTACGGCCTTGAACGTGCCGGCAGGTTGGGCAACGTTCGCTTCTTCGGACAGCACGATTGGTACCGTCAGGGCGCTCGGTATCTGGTCGCCGCACAGAGTGGCGACGGAGGCTGGAACGAACGCAGCGGTTCCACGCCGGTTCTATCGTCGTCGTTTGCACTGTTGTTTCTGGCCAAGGGACTTTCTCGCGTTGTTGTGAACAAACTGGACTACAACTCAGTCGGTCACGAAGAAGAGACAAACGGCGAGTGGAACCGGCACCCATTTGACGTTCCGAATCTGATTGAAAAAATTGACGGTTTAAAGGGCTGGCCACCGAGGCTCATCAGTCAGGTCCTGTCGCTTGGACGCCTGAATGGTGACACGGCCGTCAACGATATGAATCAGGCCCCGGTGCTGTACATAAGCGGCAGGGATGCGCCGACCCTCACGGACGACCACGTCGCCTGGCTGCGTGAATATGTGGATGAAGGCGGATTTATTTTTGCAGTGGCCAACTGCACTGACGGCACTTTTGACGACGGATTTCGTGACCTGATAAAACGCATGTTCCCGGACGGCGATGCGTCTCTGCAGCGATTGCAGGCGGATCACCCGGTTTACCGCAGTGAATACGCATTGACTAATACAGAGGCCATCGAACTGTACGGTGTCGACTTTGGCTGTCGAACCGCCATCATTTATTCACCTGAAGATCTTGGGTGCCTGTGGCAGAAGTGGATGCGGCACGATCCGCCTGCCAGATCTGAGGGACTGATTCAACGCATCATTCGCGCGAACCGCATTGGTGTCAACGTGCTGGCCTATGCCACCGGACGCGAGCCTCCGGTTAAACTGAACAGCAGCGAGGACACGAACAGGAAGAGTCGATCGCGCATTCGACGTGGACTGATCGAGATTGCCCAATTGCGGCATAAAGGAGGCTGGGACACGGCTCCGAAGGCTCTGGAGAATCTATTGCAGGGGCTCAACGAGACCATCGGCATCGGAGTCGCCCCCAAGCGAAAAACAATCCCCATCACACTGAGCGGACTGAGGCGTTTCCCGCTCGCGTACATGCACGGACGCTATCGATTTCAGTTGTCACAGCAGGAACGGGACGCTCTGCGTGACTATCTGAGTCGGGGGCCTGTTCTGTTCGCTGATGCGTGCTGTGGTTCAACCAGATTTGATCGCAGCTTTCGCGATCTGATGGGACAGATGTTTCCGGATCATCCGCTGCAGCCGATTCCCGTGGACCATGAGCTTTTCTCTGATGTCACAGGCCACCGTATCGATCGTGTACGCCTGCGTAAAATGGTAGCCGGTGCAGCGAATGCCGCTATGAAGTCGAGGACCGAAGCGGGTCCGCCGGTGCTGGAAGGTGTCGAAATTGACGGCCGCTATGCAGTGATTTACAGTCGCTACGACATTAGCTGCGCCCTTGAGAATCAGGCCTCACTCGCATGTGATGGCTATGTCGAGGAAGACGCCATGAAGGTAGCCATGAATATAGTCCTCTATTCGATGCTCCAGGACATCAGCGGAGCCTGGGGCGACAACACAACGGACTAATCAGTCCCGAATTTCTGTCCCGAAGTTGCAAGAATCTTACGTGTATTCCTATAAAACGACGATTCGCGGGACGTCCCTGACATTCGAGACGCACCCGGACCTTTTTTCGCCACGCCGAACTGACGCCGGCACGCTGGCCGTGCTGAAAACAGTAGAGTTACGTGCCGGAGACAAAGTCCTGGATCTCGGTTGTGGCTATGGGGTTGTCGGCATTTACGCCGCAAAGACACTTGAGGACTCCAGTGTTTGGCTTCTCGACAGTAATCCCATCGCGATTCAGTACGCTGGACGAAATGCCGTTCTGAACGATGTGCCTGATGTGTCCATTTCACTCAGCGATGGGTTTCGTGAATTTCGCGAAATCGGATTTACGAAAATTCTGTGCAACCCTCCGTATCACACGGACTTCGCAGTCGCGAAGCATTTCATTCAAAAAGGATTCAATCGCCTTACCATCGGCGGCGAATTCTGGTTCGTAACGAAGCGGGACAAATGGTATCGCAACAAGCTTCGAGCGATTTTTGGCTTCGTCGATTGCCGAATGGTGGATTCTTATTTCGTGTTAAGAGCCGTAAAGAAACAACAGAGTTTCGCTTCAAAGAAGTCCGGTCGATAACACAGCGGCAGACCAACAGGAAAAAGCTAAACGTGGCAATTGATCGCTCGACGCTTGTGTATCAGGAATTCCGTGTGCGTGAAGCTTTACACGCAGGCTCCTGTCCTGTTCATTTGGTTCGGTCATATCCCTTAAAGTTCTGACCGGGACGAACATTCGGATATCGGGCCATGCTCTGCTGCAACTCAACAAGAAGTTTTGTTACCGGGCTCATCACCCATGCGTGAGCATAACCTTCGTTGCCCCACAGTTCATAACTTTCTTTGACGTCCTCCCTGATGTCGAAAACCTGAGGGAACGTGTACCTTTGGACAATGGAATGAGTTCCTTCAGCTGTCGCAAAGTGCACCTTCATATTGCGCCATTTTACAGAAAAAAAACGGTATCGCCGACATATGTCACGACGTGTTCACGATCGGATTTCTGTTGCCTGCCGCGAAGAAAGTTTGCCTGGTTGATTCCGCCTATCGGGCGGTCGTGGGGAATTCGTGCCTGTTCTCCGACAAAGCTGGCAATGGTCGGAAACCAGTCCAGGTCGGCCACAATTTCGTCTGTCACTTTGCCGGCCGCAATTCTGCCGGGCCATCGAATCATCGCCGGAGTTCGCATACCGCCTTCCCACGCGGTACTGAGCCCGCCGCGCCACGGTCCGTTGGATCCACCGACCTCTCCTGTGACGACTCCTGGAGAAGGGTAGTTGGCAGCTCCGTTGTCACCAGTGAGGATCACAATGGTATTGCTCGCTCCGCCTGTCGTATCGATGGCATCCAGCACCCTGCCGATGTTGTAATCGACCTCCATTTTTGTGTCGGCGTAGACACCGGCCTTCGACCGTCCTGTAAAGTCAGGGTGTACACCCCATGGTGGATGAAAATGAGTAAAGCCCAGATAGACAAAGTACGGTTTCTCCTCTGCAGAACGCGTAGTTATGAAGTCAATGGCCTTTGCGGTTGAGCGATGGTCCATCGTTGCCTTCGCGGGGATGTCATAAATTTCCGTCGTTCGGGCTGGTTGGCCCTTCACGCCGGGCCAGAAGTGAGGAACTTCGGCGACGGAAGGATCAAACTGAGGAGTGCTGGTGTATGCTGCCGCATTAGATCCCTCGTTTATGCCCCACCATTCGTCGAAACCCTGGTCGTTGGGGTGCCGTCCCACTTTCGAACCCACATGCCACTTTCCGAAAAGAGCGGTCGCATAGCCCGCATCGGAAAGCAGCTCGGCAATCGTGTACTCCCACGGCGCCATTCCGTCCGGTTCGCCAGGGGCTGCCACCTTTTGCGTTCCCATGCGGATGGGAAAGCGGCCGGTCATGATTGCTGATCGCGTTGGTGTGCACTGATTCTGAACGTTGAAGTTGGTGAATCGCATCCCCTGTGCAGTAAAGGTGTCGATGCGAGGTGTCGGGAGTGTGCCTCCCTGGACGCTGATATCGCCCCATCCCCAGTTATCCACCAGCATTTACACAATGTTTGGTTTGTCGCGGGCAAACACATTTGCCCCGACAGAAAATCCAACAAGACAGTAAAACGCAGCCGTGGGAATTTTCATGGAGTTCTCTTGTTTTGTGAAGGCGGTGTGGCAGGTGTGATCACAGCAGGACTCAGCATTGATGAAAATATGGAACAGGTGACGCGAGTCGACACAGGCACCGTTCTGCAGGTCGACAACGAATGACATCAGGTGAGACAGATTCTGAGTCCCATTTCCCGCAATTGCAACAGGGCCTCAGCGTTTCCTCGCGCGTCATCGACGGGGTGGTGAGTGTGCTTCGTTTTACGAAGGTTTTTAAAACTGACGAGCGTGTCTTTTTCCATTCCTTTGTACAGTGATCCAAGGTTTGTCGAACTGAACCCAAATGGATTGCTGCCTGTAAAGTGATGGAAGTACCAGTTGATGAACTGCCAGTCAAAGCCGTTGTTATCCGAGATAAACAGGCATCGGCTACTACTGTGCAATTTTAACCACTTATCAAAGGAATACATGACGTCCTGTGGATCATTGAATTCCAGGCATTGTTCGCGTGAGAATCCACTGATGGCCAGTGAGTCAGGAATGTACGTGTCGGAGATTGGTCTCAGACGTCCATAAAACGTGCGTTCCAGCCCGGGTTCCACGATGACTGCGCCAAAACAGATCATCGAATAGTCGCCGGGAATCGGGCCATCGGATTCAATGTCGACCATGACGTACGGCATGAAGAATATATCCCTGGCTGAAGGCGCGATTGTGCGAACCTGCGTGTCAAATCAGAAAATGAGTCTGCGGTGCCAGATGCCCAGCTGTTTGGCGGATTTGCACCATCGTGTGCAGTACGTCCATTCACCAGGTGCCGATCTGTGGTTTTTCGTAAAAAGAACCTGAGCCGTTCCGTACGCAGATTCGTAGTATCTAGCAGCTTTGATCCTTGCGCCAAATACGGGATGTTGCCGTCCCGTCACGGTAGCGGGCCTCGCAGCCATTGATTATGGAGACTTATGAGTCGGTAGTCCCGCTACTCGTCGTTCTCCATTGCACGACGCGTCGAATTAACCGCCCGAGCCAGCGTCGCAGAACTTTCCTTCTCAAGTCTGTGCCGCACCATTGCAGCATAGATGGTCAAGCCAAGCCAGATCACCGACATTAAAGCGTAACCGGCACCAGGTAACAGCTGCTTCGTCGACATATAAGCGAAACTGGCCAACCCGAAAAAGGCGATGACGGAAATGTTGCAAGGCAGTGATGACGACGGCGTTGATCTGCGAAGTGCCTGGACAATTGCAGCAATGGTCACCAGGGAAAACATGATGTGTTCGGCAAAAGGAATCCGAGCAACGTAGCCAAACGCCATGAGCAGAGCGAGAAAGGCTACGAGGACACCGGCAGTAAACAGGTATGGCTCCCACTACGGCCACCTTGGACCAACGGCTGTCGCACTTGATTTCTCGTCGTCGGGGCAAGTCATTTCGCTGATGCTCTCTTAGCAGGAATTCGAGACAACGCCAAATACCCGACACACAGGTTGTGAACCCGTCGAATCAACAGTCGCCGCTCGTTTAGTTCCGCCGAAGGCCGTTGTCCCATTAGCGGTGTCACAATCGACGCCCATAACAGTAACGGTTCGGGTGCCATCGGCCCTGCGTTATGTGACCGATGAGCAAGATACTCAATCTGACATTTACAGCTGAACGCGTTGACTGATTGAACGGTTCATTCTGATTCCTGCTGTCACTTAAATTCGTATGCCAATTCGGGCGACGGGAGAATAGTAGTTGTCGACGCTGAAACAAGGAGTATTTTCAATTTACCCTGGTTCGTCAAAAACGCAAATGCTGTATCAGTCCATCCTTATTCGGATGTCATCTCGGTTAGATATAGAAATGTCGTTGTTCGCGAAGTCAACGCCGCCTGGCCGGAATTGGAACACTTCTTTGCCGGGCGAATTGCCAAGCACTGAACACCAGGTTAAATAGGGACACTCTGTCGTGCAGGTCATGACTGTCGACGTGGTAGCGTACATCATGTACTACCGCCGTTTGGATCATGGACTCGGCGACTAATCTGGTATGGCGGGATACTAAGTTCCTGAAGAGTAATACTACCAGTAATGACTCATCATCTGATATGGAGAAATGTATGTTCAAATTCAGCCGACCTGCCGTCCTGAGCGTCGCGTTCGGTGTGGCCCTTTCAATGCTGTCCGTTACTGGCGCTGCTGAGTTTTCGATCGACCGGGAGGACTCGGGCGACATCGTGGTACAAATTGATGGCAAGCTTTTCACTCGTTACGTAACGACCGATACGGTGACCAATAAGTGTTATTTCTGGCCTGTGATCGGTCCCAGTGGTGCACCGATGACGCGAGCCTTTCCGATGAAAGATGTCGAAGGTGAAAAGCAGGATCATCCTCACCACCGCTCTGTGTGCTTCGGGCTGCAGAACGCCGGCGGATATAATACGTGGCATGAGCGCCTGACGTTTACACGAGACGGCAAAGTGGATGAGAAGAAGGAGGCGACACTGGGCCGTCAGGTTCACACCAAGGTTGTCAGATCCGAGGCGTCGGGGAATTCAGCGACACTCGTCGTTGAGTGCGACAACACGACGCCCGACGGTGACGTCTACATGCGACAGACTCGTACGGTGAATTTCCATGTGGCTGACAGCGGTTCTCGCGTGATGGATATTGAAATTGCCCTCATTGGCGTGAAACAGGGCATCACAGTCGTGGGGAAAAAGGATTCAGGCCTCACGGTTCGGGTTGCTCACAGCATGTGTGTTGATGCGGGACTCGGCGGGCGAGTTATCAACAGCAACGGCGAAGAGAACGGAAAGGCCTGGGGGAAACGTGTTCCATGGGTCGACTTCAACGGTCCCGTCGATGGAAAGACTATGGGCGTGGCGATGCTGAATCATCCTGATAGTTTCCGTCATCCGACGCCCTGGCATGTTCGCAGTTACGGTCTGTTCACGGCCAATCCTTTCGCTTTGAAAGAAGTGGCGGGCGAGGACGATCACGGCGACTTTGAACTCGCCAGTGGGCAGAGTATCGTTCTTAAACATCGTCTCATCTTTCACGATGGCGATGAGAAGAAAGCGGGGATCGCGGAGGCCTGGGACGTGTATTCCAAATGACGATCGAGGACATTGCAGGTCTGGCTGTCGGTTCATTTCGGTACATCAAATCGACTAAATCAGCCGTTGGAGGCAGATACGTTTGAAGAGCAAACTGGTGGCAGGAAAACTGATGGAAATAAGTCGAGTGCGCTCGCTGCGCGGTGTTTTCGTTCAGGCGTGGGTGATGACAGGCTGCCTGTTGATCGTGGCATTCGCAGTCGTGTGCCAGTCAGAAAAAGGATGGGCGGATGATTCGCCATTCGAACTGAAGGTCGATCAAATCACATTCGGGACAAAACATCATTTCTTCGGGTATATCGGTCAGTGTCGGACAATTCCCTGGAATGCCAGTGACCGATACATCCTGGGCATGGAGATCGAGCACATCGATCGAATGCCCAGGGCTGACGAGGCAGCTGTCATCATCCTTGTCGATACGCATCAGAACAACAGGATCATCCGGATCGACAGGACACATGCGTGGAACCCGCAGCAGGGGACGATGTTCTATTGGAATCCTCTGGCTGCGGAAACGCAGTTCATCTTCAACGATCGTGATGTAAAGACGGGCAAGGTGTTCGCCGTACTGTACGATATTGAGAAGAGAAAACGCATCAAGGAATTCCGCGACGAGCGTGCCCCCATCGGCAACGGTGGGTTCGCACAGAAAGGTGGGGCGTTTCTTGGGATTAACTACGGACGGCTGGCGCGGCTGCGTGCGGTCACCGGTTATCCAGATACACTCGACTGGTCGAAGCAGGACAATGCTCCCTCCAATGACGGCATCTTTGTGGTGGACATCAATACCGGCGCCAGGCGATTGCTGGTCTCCTACCGCCAGCTGGCGGACAAGCTCGCCAGCGTTTATCCCGACATCGAAGACACCGCTCTGTTTGTCAACCACACGCTCTGGAATCGACCCGGAGACCGTGTGTACTTCTTCGCAAGGGGCAACTGGGAAAAACGAAGCAAGGGACGGACGAAGATCAACAAACCCTTTTCGATCCATATCGATGGGACCGGGCTGACCATGCACGATACACATATCGGTGGGCATCCTGAATGGGCGGAAGACCATCTGCTGATCGGCCGATGGAAGGATGATCAGATTCTGTATGACGTCGACAAGCAGACAATTGTCGGAAAACTGGGGACACCTGACATCTTTCCCAAACCGGAGGGAGACGTTTCGCTGTCACCTGATGGCACGCTGTTTGCCAACGGTTACAAGAACGGCACCGAGAATCGCTTCGTGGTGTATCGCCGCAGCGACGGTGTATACGTGCGCAGCAAAGGCCTGGACAAGGGCGACTACTCCGGCGACATCCGCATCGATCCCGCGCCACGCTGGAATCGAGCCAACAACGCAATTCTCGTACCTGGACTGGCAGAGAATATGACTCGGCAGATGTTCATCATCGGCGTCGTCGCAGGTCAAGGTGGCCCCGATCGGTGATATCGTATATGCGTTGATCTCCGCTGAATCGCCCGTCGCTGCCCCCCCAGCTGACGAATCAGAGTTGCTGTTCTTTAACCGCTTGTCCGGCGGGGCGCGGTTTTTCTGTGGTCCTGATACGCGGGGCGTTGCCCGTGCGGAATCTCTGGTCTCCTCTGGCGAATACGCGAGTCGCTTGCTTGCTTCGCGACGGAAATCGAAGAAGATGAAATCTTCCCCCAACTCTCTGTGACGGCACCGGCCACATCAGCCCGGAAATGATTTGATATGAAGAAACTGATCCTAGCCGTTCTGCTCTTTCCGGCCTCCTTCGCCTCAGCAGCGGACCGTCCCAACATCCTGTGGCTGACCTGCGAAGATAATAATGTCAACTGGGTCGGCTGTTACGGAAACTCGTATGCCGACACTCCCAATATCGACGCGCTGGCGGCTGAGGGGTTTCAGTACATGCACTGCTACGCAAACGCACCCGTGTGTGCACCGTCGAGAAGTACATGGATTACCGGCGTGCATGCCGTGTCGATGGGAACCCATCCGATGCGGAGTCGCTATCTCATACCGCACGATACCATCCGGTATTATCCGGACCTGATGAAGGATGCTGGATACTATGTCGGAAACGCTGGCAAGACCGACTACAACATTGGCGGCCGGGAAGATCGCAGTCCGTGGGATACGAGTAAGGTCGACTGGTCGGAACTGAAGAAACAGCAGCCATTCTTCATGGTGATCAATAGCACCAAGTCTCATGAATCGAAGGCCTTTGGTGACGTTACAAAATCCACGCACAGCCCGTCTGATGTGCGCCTGGCCGAGTACCACCCTGACATTCCTGACATTCGTCGGAACTATGCTCACTACCATGATCAGGTGAAGAAAATGGACGCCGATATCGGCAAAGCACTGGCGGATCTGGAAGCTAGCGGCATGGCCGAGAATACGATCGTTGTGCACAACTCGGACCACGGTGGCGTTATCGCTCGCAGTAAACGATTCCTGTTTAACAGTGGGACTCACTGCCCGCTGGTCATCCGGATTCCGGAGAAGTTTGCCCATCTGCGTCCCGCCGAGCCCGGCAGTAAAATTAATACGTTGGTCAGCTTTATCGACATGACGAAGACCTGGCTGGATTTGTGCGGCGCCGAAACACCGGACTACCTCCAGGGAAGAGTGTTTCTGGGGCCGGACGTCGAGTCACGGGACTATCACGTCAGTTTTCGGACACGCATGGATGAACGCTGTGACAACGTGCGAGCCATTCGAGACCGGAAGTTTCTGTACATCCGCAACTACATGCCTTACGCGCCATGGGGGCAGCACCTGAACTATCTGTGGACAATGAAAGCGACTCAGGCATGGGAGCAGCATCACAAAGAAGGCAGGACGAACGCGATCACTGGTCGCTTCTTCGGGACCAAGCCGATGGAGGAGTTGTACGACACGTCTGTCGATCCCGACAACGTACACAATCTTATTGATGATCCCAGGCACGCGGCAGATATTGCTCGGTTGAGCAAAGCCATGGACCAGTGGCAGCTTGAGCACTACGACTCAGCACTGTTGCCGGAAAGTGAGATCGTCAAACGGTCGGAGGAAGCCGGCAAGACGATCTATGACCTTGTTCGAGATCCGTCGCTGTACAACCTGAAGGCGCTGCAGCAGGCGTCAGCTACGGCGTTGGAACAGGATGCCGCGAATGTCGCCACTTTTTATAAGGACTTTAACGACGTCGATGCGGGAGTTCGCTACTGGGCGATCGTCGGTTGCTTCAACGTTCAGGAAAAGGCGTCATTGGACATGGACGTGATCAGGAAGAGTCTGGCCGACGAATGTCATCATGTTCGTATCATGGCCGCCTGGGTTCTGTATCGAGCTGGCGACAAAGAAACCGCCCAAGCCTGTTGGAACGAGTTACTGAATGAAAGCTCATATGCCTCATTGAAGATTTTCAACATTATTGACTGGATCGGTGATGGCCACGAGCCGTATGCGGATGCCATGAAAGTCTGCAGCTTCAGTCACAGCGGATACGTGGCCCGCATGCAACAGTACATGGGCGTTGCTAATCCAGCGGAAAAGAAGAAACGCAACCGGAAGAAATAGTCGACGACTGCCTGTCATAAAGACATCGCCCATCCGAAAAAGGTAGAATCAGGAACATCGATGAAGTGTCAACTCATGAAAGTCAGGAATTCGCTGCCATTGGCGGTTCTGGTCGTCGCGTCCGTGGCGGCTCCTTTCCGGACTCACGCGGCCCTGCCCAATATTGTGCTGTGCATGGCGGATGACCAGGGCTGGGGCGATACGGCATATAACGGCCACCCTTTATTGAAGACTCCTCATCTGGATGCGATGGCAGCTGACGGTCTGCGTTTCGAGCACTTTTACGCCGCGGCTCCGGTCTGTTCACCGACGCGCGGCAGCGTCATGACGGGCCGGCACCCGAATCGGTTTGGATGCTTCTCATGGGGCCGACCGCTGCGTCCACAGGAAATCACAGTCGCCGAGCGTCTGCAGGCGGCAGGTTACGTTACCGGACACTTCGGCAAATGGCATCTGGGATCCGTGCTGAAGGGCAGCCCGGTCAGTCCCGGCAACAGCGGATTCGACCACTGGCTGTCCGCCTTCAATTTCTATGACAACGATCCCGTGCTCAGTCACGAAGGGAAAGCCGTCGAAGTGCCCGGCGAGAGTTCCATACTGGCCGCGGATGCTGCGATTGAGTTCATTCAGTCACAGGTAGAAGAATCCAAACCGTTCCTGGCGGTCGTCTGGTTCGGTTCACCGCATAGTCCTCATCGAGCGGCTGCGGAAGATCTGGCCCACTACGAAGGTCAAAAGAACGCACACTGGCTGGGCGAGATAACCGGTCTGGACCGTGCGGTCGGCAAACTCCGCACGGCTCTGAAGGATGTGGGTGTCAGCGATAATACTCTGTTCTGGTACACGTCGGATAACGGCGGATTACAAACGGCCAGCAGCGGTGGTCGTGCAAAGAAGGGAGCCATCTACGAGGGAGGGCTCCGAGTGCCCGCCATCATTGAATGGCCTGCCCGCATCAAGAAGCCGCGTATCACACAGATCCCGGCAAACACGACAGACATCTATCCCACGCTTCTGGAACTAACGGGCATCGAGCCTGCACACCAGCCGGTCCTTGATGGCATCAGTCTGGTGTCCGTCATCGACGACAAGTCGGACGTGCGGCCAAACGGGATGGGCTTCTGGAAGATGAATCAGGGAGGCATCTCCACGCCCAGTGATAAATGGATGCGAGAAGAACTGGCCGCTCAACAGACCGGCAAAGAATATCACGACGAAGCTCGACTTGTGACCGACGCGGCCGTGATTAAAACGCGGTTTGCAGATGACGAACAGTCCGGACATTCCGCATGGCTGGCATGGCCCTGGAAACTCCACCACATCGGCGCCGGAACGAAGCAGTCTGGCAGGGTGACAATTGAACTCTACAATCTGAAAACGGATCCGATGGAAGCGAAGAATCTGGTCGCCAGTCAGCCGGAACGTGTGTTGTCGATGCAGAAAGAACTCACCGCATGGCGGAGGTCTGTGATCAACAGTCTGAATGGCAACGACTATGAGTAGTCACGAGCCGACGAAACCAGTGTCCTTCGACTAACCGCGTGCCCAGCGGCCTCGCTTCGGATTTCCGCCATGGCGCGGGGCGTTGCCCCCGCGGTTAAACGAAATGCATGCGGCAGCGACGTGTACGCAGGCGGCACGACAAAGTTGTCGGCAGCGACTCATCGCCGCCGCGTTTCACGCGGCCTGCGTTTAGAATCTAAACCGTTCTCCCTGTTCGGCTACATGGTACCCGGCGTCTTTGACGATACGCGTGGCCGCAGATGACGGGTTAAGAATGGGGTTAGTGTGATTAGCATGTATGAACCGCACTTTGTCGCGATCTGCGGCGGACAGGCTGTTGAACCTCGCCATGCTCTCAGTCACAAAAGGATGCGGTATCTTTGACATGTCACGTCCGGGCAATTCTCCGTCAGCGAAAAAAGTCCGTCCAGGTAGGCGATGTCGGCGTCGACAAGGATGTCTTCGATGCTGATGTCCCAGCGTTCCCATTTGTCGATGTCCGGTATGTAGATCACCGTGCGCAAAGGCCCCTGAATGCTGAAGCCGACGGTTTCCGAGTACTCGTCGCGATGCGGTACCAGGAAGGGCGTCGGTTCAGGTTGACTGGCTGACCTGCGGTGAGTTCCTGGATGGTGATCTGTTCCAGTCTGAGCAATTGTTCCCATGGGTCGTTTTCTTCCAGAAACCGCCGCATTCCCGGCATGGCGTAGACTGGTACGCCGTTCGCGCCCATCACCTCTCGCCCGAGATGAATCAGGCCGGCGTAATGGCCGATGTGAGCATGGGTGAGCAGGATGCCATCGAGGGGCGAAGATCTATTTTTCGGCGCCAGCTGCTCCAGCGTACGCAATTGCTCACGGAAGTCCGGTGTGCAGTCGATCAGCCAGCGCTGACCGTGCAGCGGGTCAACAATCGCCAGACACGCAGCATATCGCCTGAGTTCGTTGTTGTTCCACGCGGCTTGGCAACACTTTTTGCGGCATCCGGCCTGTGGGAAACCTGCGTCCTGGGCAACACCCAAAACAGCGACATAAGGGGCGTCAGCTACGGGATCGTCAGCAGCAATGGGAACACAGGCCAGACAACTGAGCCAGATGGCCGGCACGCAACCAGGAAATGTACGCATCGTCTCAATGGTTCCAGTGGCCAATGTTTTGGAACGCCGTCCATGGTCAACGTCATCACGACGTTCCAGCATACCGGAAAGAACATCCGGATAAAATGTGGGGGACACGGAACGCGCTTCGAGACGTGGTTGGGGGCGGGACGGGCCAATCAAAAAGGCCTGCGTCGTTCCCTGAGTGTTACCCCCCCCAAAAAAAAATAGCGACCATAATCGCTGGCGAGGGACCCCACTGGATACCGCAGAAACTGGCCGTGCGTTACGACAGGTTCATGTGCTCGGTGCTGTCTCCGAGTTCGCCAATGTCGGCACCGACACGCTGTGCCATTGCCAGCAGCAGGTTGTTCAGCGGCGTTTCATTGGGGTGATGAACCACCCGACCAGTTTGCACACTTCCTCCGCCCCGACCGGCCACAACAATCGGCAGGTCGTGATGATCGTGCCTGTTCGCATCAGAAATCGCACTGCCATATAGAATCATACTGTTGTCCAGCAGATTGCTGTCGCCTTCCTGCACAGCCTTCATTTTCGCAAGAAAACCTGAGAACTGTTCTGCCAGGAACTTATCGATCTTCGCAATCTCTGCCATCTTCTCCTCATCATTTCGATGATGCGACAACTGATGATGACCACTTTTTACGTCTACCTCGCGGTAGGTTCGATTGCAACCGGCATCGCCAACCATGAAGGTGGCGATTCTTGTCGAATCAGTCTGAAAAGACAGCAGCATGATGTCGTACATCAGACGCAGGTGTTCTGACAGCTCAGGCGGCACACCGGCCGGAAGGCTGACTTCAGGAATGTCTTCAGGACGCAAATGATTGGCGCGATCGATGCGCTGCTCGACTTCACGAACGCTGGTGAAGTATTCGTCCAGTTTCTGACGGTCGGTTCCACCGAGCTTTTCCTGCAGGCGTCTGGCGTCTTCTGAAACGAAATCCAGAATGCTTTTTCGGAACCGTTGACGGCGTTCCTGAGTAGCAGCGGCTTCCCGACTGCCAAAGATTCGCTCGAACGCAAGACGCGGATTGATTTCCTTCGCGGTCGGAGTGTTTGGTGATTTCCAGCTGACGTTAGTGGAATAGGCACAGCTATAGCCGGAATCGCAGTTGCCGGCATTCCGACCGCGGTCGATTCCCAGTTCCAGTGACGGTAATCGAGTTTGAGCGCCGATCAGCTTTGCAGCGGCCTGATCGGCCGAGATGCCAACTTCGATGTCCGCACCGGACGTCTTTCTGGGTTGTGCGCCGGTGAGGAATGCACTGGCATTGCGAGCGTGATCGCCACCGCCGTCACCGTTAGCTCGTGCGTGATGCTGAGTAAGCCCGGTCATGACCAGCAGATCATTCTTGTGTGCCTGCAGCGGTTTGAGGGTTTCACTCAGCTCAAACTCAGTGCCTTCGCCGTCTGGTTTCCAGCGGTCCATGATGGCGCCGTTCGGGAAAAACACGAACGCCATGCGTGTGGGAGCAGCGGTCGCCTTCGACGCTGCCGAGGCGGGTTGCATGATGTCGAGGAACGGCAGCGACAACGCCGTGCCGGTACCGCGAAGAACGGTTCTGCGATTAATATAGCTGGATATCATCAGTGACGCCTTACCTGTACTTAAACCGAGGGAGATTCGGCCAGCCGATATGGCTGTGGGAGGATTTTTGTACTGCGGGACGAGGCAACGCTAATTCTCTTTCACTGACTCTGTCAGTGCACGTTTCTTTAGGAAAGGATCGGAAAGAACGATGGCCTCAACCAATGCTGAGAACCGATTGCCGCGTTGATGCAGCAGTTTCAGACACTGATCAACGGCACATTTGTCATAATACTCGGCTCCACGCCCAACTGCGTAGACTAACATTTTTTCGGACATTGTGCGAAAAAAATCTTCTCGTCGGCTGCGCACGATTGAGATCAACTGCAGTGGCCCGTCAAAGTTCTCTCCCGACGGCAGGCTGCCCGCGGCATCAATCGCTTTGCCTTCGTCCTCAGTCCGCCATTGTCCGATGGCGTTGAAGTTTTCGAATCCCAGACCGAGAGGATCCATCAGTTTATGGCAGGCAGCACATCCAGGATCTTCACGATGCTTCGCCAGCTGTTCTCGTAATGTTGCGTCCGGCGAAACCTTCGCCGTTTCTTCCAGTTCAGGCACACCCGGTGGCGGTGGCGGCGGGGCTTCGCCAAAAATGTTTTCCATGACCCACTTGCCTCGTTTGACAGGGCTGGTGCGGTCGGGGTTGGAGGTCAACGTCAGAATGCTGGCGTGGGTCAGCACACCCGAACGGTTGGTGCCGGCAAGCGAAACTCGTTCAAATTCGTCCGACTCGACACCTTTGATTCCGTAATGCTCGGCCAGGCGTTTGTTGACGAAGGTAAATTCCGACGACAGTAGCTCTTCAATGCTGCGGTCTTCCTGCATAACGGATCGAAACAGCAACTCCGTTTCCTGTCGCATGTCCACCCGCAGTGCGTCGTTGAAGGATTTGAACAGGTCCGTGTTGAGGCTGACGTTATCCAGGTTTCGCAGGTTAAGCCATTGCGCGGCAAAATTGTCCACCAATGCTTCGGCACGATCGTCGTGGAGCATTCTGGCTACCTGTTGCCGTAGCGTGCCCGGCTTTCCCAGCTCACTTCGTTTCGCGAGTTCGAACAGCTCTTCGTCCGGCATACTGCTCCATAAAAAATACGACAGTCGGGACGCCAGTTCGAAGTCATCCAATCGTCGTTCCGACTGACCAGGTTCCGGCTCGCCTTCCAGTCGAAACAAGAACTCAGGAGCGACCAGAATCGCCTGCAACGCCATGGACAACCCCGTTTCATAGGTCTCTCCCATTTCGTCGACAGTCACTCGCACCAGTCGAGCATATCGGCCCAGCTTGTCTTCCGACACCGGTCGTCGAAACGCTCGGTCAAGAACCGGCCGCAGTACTTTTTGCGCGGCTGCCGTCACGTCCATATCCTTGCCCGGACGGACAGTGACAAGGCGTTTGTGAGTATCTGCGTAGTTGACAACTCCTCCGCCGATGGGGCCGTGAACAGAAATGCTTCGGACAGCAAAATTTCGATCGTTCCCGGCGTCGGGATCGTAGGCGTCATTCAGAAATGCGGTGGCGATTCGAATACTTCCCGCTTCCAGCTTGATGCGATGCAGAAACGTCTCGTCCGTCTTGTGCTTCTGCACATCAAATTCGCCCAGCAGATCTTTTCCACGTCGAAGTGCGAACCTGGCCCTTTCCTTTTCCATCTGGGTGGCACTGGCAACGACGCGAAGTTCATACTCGCCTGTTGCTGGAAGCTCAATGGTGCCGAAGATTTCACCGTTGGACGACAACCATCGGGAATCTCCTGACATACTGCCCCCCTGCAGCTGCTCTGCAGGCAAAGTGAATTCCAGAGGGCGTGAATAGTCGGTCGTGTCGATGACGGCGTCGGCGACCTGTTCGGCGGCATTGAGATACTTTTCCATTAACAACGGGGGCAGCGACAATACGTCACCAATGTTGTCAAAGCCTTCGCCAACGTCATCGGCCGGGAAATTGTCAGCCGGCGTCAGTTCGATGCCAAACAGGTCCTGGATTGTGTTGTTGTATTCTGTTCGATTCAGACGCTGGACGGCCGGTCGCCCGGGATTGTAAACCAGTGTGCAATCGAAATTATTCAACTCATCATAGAGAAACTCAGCGACCTTCTGCTGTTCGTCGGTGGCAGGACGAGGATCGTGGTCGGCCGGGGGCATTGCACCGGCATTGATCATTCGATAAACACGCTGCCAGGTCTTCCTCTCGTTCAGGAACTGGTCGACTGTTCGCAGTTCGTGAACCGTGATGTCTCCTTCCTGCGCATCTGCTCCGTGGCAGTCCGTGCAGTATTTGTTCAAATACGGCAGAACCAAGCGCCGCAGAGTCTCGTTGCGGATGGCCTCGTTTTCCTTCGCCTTTTGAGCTGCCAACTGCTGCTCACTGTCTTGTGCGATTGGGGCTGGCTGATTCGCGAGTATTGCGACGGAAGAGTCATCACGTCGAACAAATGCCTGAGGACCACTGGCGACGGCTCCGCCTTTTATGAAAAACGCGAGTCCGACGATCACGAACATCAGCCCACCAGAACCAATCAATCTCGATTGCCATTTCGGTGCGCGAGACTCCGGTTTGCAACTGCCGGAGATGTTTTTCGCAGACGTGGTCCGAGGCATCGGTGGTTTTTCAGCGCTACGTTGGCTTCCAGCACCGGATATTGTCTTGTTCTCGGGGCCAGACTCTGTACGCGACGACGCCGGAGAGTGAGAGTCAGTGCTGGATTTGGCCAGGCGAATTCGCGTGCCGCAGTCGTCTGACGGACAGCGCACGATACGACCGAGAAATCGATCCTCAACTCGGAAACGAAATCCGCAGGTGGTACATCGGAAGGAAGATGTGGCAGACAAAGTGATTCGGCAGGAACGTGAGGCAGGACAGCCGCCTTCATAGCAGGGCGAGCTGGGAAATGGAGGAAGGAGGACAGTGACGTCCTGTAACACATTCTAGCGTAGAGAGTGTCGGATGCCACCACGCGTTACGGCGCGAATAGCGGAGTCCCCCGCTGGCGTTAGTATTTCCACTGATTTCGTTGCTGATTATTTTCGGGTTTAGACCGTCTTGCCGCGCCTCGCGGCCCATGTTCACGTTGCTGGTGAACGCGCACTGCCGCCGATTGAAAACGAAGGGATCGTTGATCGTGGGCATTCTGCTGTGTTATGTTTTGTTGCACAGTGTTGATGCCTGGGCCACAAGGGCCAGAATGGTTGGAGTGTTGCTGCGCCGCGTTCACGGATTCTCCTCCTGTATCTGGGATGACTCTTAATGCGATACTTTCCAATCGTGCTGATCGTTCTGTTCAGTCCCCGTTGCGAAGCCGGGGCGCTTCGGGCCGGGGCTGCAGCAATCGATGTTACTCCTTTGCATCTGCCGATATCCATGACTGGCGGTTTTCAGGATCGAAGGGCCACCGGGGTTCACGACCGGCTGCACGCAAGGTGCCTTGTGCTGGCTGACGGAAAAACGCAATTCGCATTTGTCATCATTGACAGCTGTCTGATTCCACGGGACATCCATGACAAGGCAAAGGACATAGCGTCACAGAGAACCGGCATTCCCAGTTCACGTATCCTGACAGCAGCGACACATACTCACACGGCTCCAACGGCGTTAAGCCTCGCGCAGTGTTCTCCCGATCCGTAGTATCTTGTGTACCTCACAAAGCAGATCGCGGAAGCGGTGATTGTTGCACACGATCGCATGCAGCTGGTTGAAATCGGATGGGGAGTTGCAGCAGCTCCCGATGAAATCAACAACCGTCGCTGGTTCATTAATCCTGAGGCAATGACAGCGAATCCATTTGGGCGCACGGACGTCCTGGTTCGCATGAATCCTCCTCGCGGGACGGGACTTTTGATTCGACCGGCTGGTCCGGTCGATCCGGACGTCACATTTCTGAGTGTCCGTTCGACAGACGGCGCGGCCTTGTCATTGCTGGCAAACTACGGGCTGCACTATGTAGGCGGAATTGCTCCCGGACAATTGTCGGCGGACTATTTTGGCGCCTTTGCGCGACAAATCGGAACTCGGCTGAATGGCGGCCGGGAATTCGTTCGCATCATGTCCAACGGTGCCAGCGGCGACGTCAACAACTATGATTTTCTGAATCCCCGCCCGCGAGCTGTGTCGTATGAACGCATGGAGGCTGTAGCGGAGATCGTCGCGGATCGAGTTCACGGCATGCACGGTTCTGTGCGGTTTGTTCAGGAAGCTGCCCTGCGGGCATGTGAGCAAGAGATCGAACTGGGTGTGCGACGGCCCGATGAGACGGAATTACAACGTGCTCGACACCTGGTTGAAAATGCTGCTGATTCACAACGACTGACGATGGAGGAGCTTTATGCCCAGGAATCTATCCGACTGCATGAAGGTGCTTCAAGCGTGAATCTGAAGCTGCAGACGATCGCTGTGGGCGACCTGGCGATTCCGTGTGAAGTGTTTGCTGAGATTGGTCTCGAGATCAAACGTCGCAGTCCCTTCCGCACGACCTTCGTGATTGCACTGGCGAATGGGTATAGCGGTTATCTGCCAACGCCTCGGCAGCATGTTCTTGGTGGCTACGAAACCTGGCGATTGGGCTGGAGCTATCTGGAGACAGAGGCGTCCGCGACGATCACTGAGACAACTCTGCAGATGCTGAAGTCTCTACGCGTCGAGTGATGCCACAACGGTTCACACAGTCCGGCGGAAGCTCTGTTCAGGCGGCTTGTTGTCGTCGCTGTTTTCGTGACAACCGTTTTGAGTTGTCCGGTTCTGCAGTTTCTGAATTCCCGTTGTCGGCATCAGAACTTGTTTTCTTCGCTTTCGGAGGCACTACAGGCTCCAATGACGCAGGCTGATAACGAGCGACAAGCACTAATAGCGGTGGCAGCAGGATCAATGCCACTGCCAGACACGAGGCAATGCCCAGGGCGAGGACGATTCCCACGCTTTTTAGTCCCTGATGCGCGGCAATCATCAGACTGCCGAAGCCGACGATGGACGTCAGTGACGTTAACAGGACACCATTGACAGTGTCGCCGGATGGTGAATATTCCTTGGCGCCGTCGGCCAGTTGTCGGCGGTAGTCGTGGACCATGTGGATGCCATCGTCCACTCCGATCCCCAGAACCAGCGGCAGAACGATGAGATTGATGGGGTTGAAATCCACATTCAGCATCGCCATCAGTCCCAGCAGAATCAATCCGCCTCCGACTGGTGGAACCATTGCCAGTAGGGTGTCCCGCAGGTTCCGCACGTCGAATACCGTTGCGATGAACGCCACCATTGAAAGATAGATGGCAACCAGCGTGTGTGGATTAAGACTGGTCGCACGCTGCATCGCCGTGTACCCCACAAAGCCCACAACGAGCATCGGTGGCACGATGGTCAACAGTTTCTGGCCGGGGCGCAGGAAGTCAAACAGCAGGAACAACGCAATGGCGGCAATCGAGTAAATCGCGATCGTGGTATAGCATTCCTGCATCTTGTTGGCGGAATCGAAGTTCTGTACCGGTATTCCGGTAATGGACGGATCCACGCCGCGCAGGTCTTTTACAAAGGCCCCCAGAGCGTCCTGATTCCAGATACCTCGTTTGGGATAGACCTTCATGAGCCACAATTCCCGGTCACCGTCAGCTCGTAGATATCTATCACGCCACACAAGCGGAAGATCCTGGTGGCTCACTGGCTCGAGCGACGTCGCCCGAGCGACCTGGTGGAATTCTTTCAGCAAAGAGCTGACCATGAGATTCTGGTACGCTTCAATCACAGCTGCCTGCTGACTGGACGACAGTGACGCCAGCCGATCAAGAAATTTGTCGAGCGTCTTAGCCGCTTCCTGCGATTCCAGATTTCGTGAGGCTCTCAATGACTTGTACAGCTGGTCGATACTTTTCCCGACAGGAATCGGGTTGGACGTAGTAAATGTCGGTGTCTTCGTCGGTAAATTCGTTAACTGCGATTCCAGGGTCAGGATCAGTTCGCGCTGCGTGGTGTTCGGAGGATCAGGAATCTTGCTGGAAAGATCTGTTATGCGTCCGACGGTCGGCAGCGCCATGAATTTGGCACGGAGTTCGTCCACCGCGGTTTTTGATTCCGCCAGAGCAACGGCATAAAGCAGCGAGTCATCTGAATCAGAAAGAGTCTTTTCTGCTCGAACAGATGGTAAATCATCGTCCTGCAAAGCCATCAGGTTTCCGTCGTAGTTGACATGCCAGTGCACTTGGCCGTCCTGATAGCTGGCCGCTTGCCACGCGGTGGCTCCAATTGCGACAACCGCCACAGCGATTGCTGTTAGCGGATAGCTGGCAACGGCGACGCGCCACATCCTGCCCGATCGGGGTTCCGGCAAATCTTCAATGTCTACGCATTCGTCAGACAAAGCGATCAGTGCGGGAAGGAACGTAAACGTCAGAAAGGCGCAGACCATTATTCCGCAGGCCGAAATCAAACCCAGTTCCGCCAGGCCCGGGTATCCTGTCAGCGTGGCGCTGCCGAAGGCAATCGCCGTCGTTGCGGCGGATGTCAGAATTCCGCTGCCGACCGATGAGCCAGTCAGTACCAGTGACTCGTCCATCTCGTGCAATTCCTGTCGCAGAAACAGGTAGCGAGTGACGAAGTGTATGCCGAAGTCGACGCCCAGGCCGATCATGATGGCCGAGAAACAAATGCTCAGAATATTCAAGTGACCGACAGTAAGAGTCGCCAGTCCAAACGTCAGTGCCAGCGCCAGCACCAGCATGATCAGCACCAGAACCGGATGCCGTAGTCCTCGCAGGCCGAACGCCAGAAGAAAGCCGACAGCAGCGAAGGCAATGAGTGCGGCGTTAATCATGTCGCGTCCGGAACGGTGTAGTTCATCGTGTTCCAGCGCGGGAATGCCTGTGGCCGACAACTGCAGGTCTGGTGCCAGCTGACCATACTCTTTTGACAACTCGGCCAGATGCTCGCGGAGACGGATGATGGATGCCGCGCTTCCGTCAGTGCCGGATTCTTCGGTCACTGGTATGACGTGCAGCATGCCGACGCTGCGATTATCATTCATCAGGTATGCAAGATCGCTGTCTTCGGCGGAGTGTTCAATTTCTGTGTCGACAATTTCCGGCCACGGTGACTTAAAGCTGCCGCTGTTGACGACAGCGTCCGATGCGTTTGCTGGCAGGAAATGACTCAGACTGCTGGCAAAACGTTCCGCATAACTGGTCGCCGCAGAAGTCTTTCCTTCATTGTTCGCCGCATGAACACTGCGCTGCAGCTGGTTAGCCAGTTTTTCGACACGCAGCAAATCCCATCGTTCCTGCCGCAGAATCGGATCGAAACTGCGAACTCGTCGGAGGGCTGATTGCAACTGTTCCTCGGTAAGATACTGCAACCCTTTGCGTCGCAACGCCGACTGGTTAACTCGATAAAGAACGTGAGAAAACAGTTCGGGTTCACGTTCAAGTCGCGTCCCAAGTTGACTCAGCACCGTTTGGATGAGTTGTGGATTTGGCCCGTCTGTTTCGACTACGACTACCAGGTCTGCCTCGTTACCAAATGCTTGATTGTAGTCCTGCCATGCCTGGTCGGGCCCCAGCAGATGTGATCGACTACTCTTAAGCTTCAGGTCCGACACGGTTACACCGACTGCTGCGCAGCCAATGAAGACCATGAGCCACAGCACAAACCGTGGTCGGCGCGCGGAATAGCCTACGATGCTGCCAACGCATCGGGAGAACATTCCGGGGGAAGATTGGCTTTCAGATGCCACAGGCCTGGTTCGTTTGAGACAGAGACGCCGTATGACGTGACAGGTGACTGATCAAGTATTCGCTCAAGCGCACAAAGGAACCTTCGGCGCAGAAAAGCGGATTAATGATCTGATCGTCACAACCGGTAGGACGGCTAAAGGCGAATTGGGCCCAGGAACCATCCGACCGCACATGGCAGCCACCATCGTGGACATCGCTGTCGATGCAGGGCGTGGACCGGCAAGTCGTGCCGCATGTCTCAACGTGGATTGGTACTTGCCCAGCTTGCCCGGACGGGCATTCGCCCCATACGTGTGCAGATTGAGATGACTTTTGCTCTAATGCTCGGACTTGTGGAGAGTCGTCGTGTATTCCTCGTGTCAGACGCAGCATTTTCAGGGTGTGAGGTATCGTGGACGAAGCAGACGGAAGTGAATCGGAACTGGATCGGTATCGTCGAATCATGCTGCTTACGGATGGCTTCTCGACGCCGTTCCTGGCTAAGACAGCGATCAGCTTGCTGCGATACCGACAAGACGATATCGCTGCAGTTCTTGATGCCACTGAGGCGGGGAGTACGGCGCAGGCACTATTCGGAACCGGGGGCACCGTCCCCGTAGTCGGATCTCTTGACGAGGCAGAAGCGGACGCGCTGTTTATTGGCATCGCACCGCCGGGGGGAAAGCTTCCGGACCACTGGCGTCAGATTGTGGTTAGCGCATTAGGCCGAGGCATGGACGTGGTCTCAGGACTGCATGACTTCCTGTGCAATGACAGTGAATTCACCAGTGCTGCGGAAAAACACGGTTGTCAATTGATTGACGTTCGCCGGAATACCGAACGGCATACGGCGCAACATGTGGATTTTCGCCAAGGATGCCTGCGGGTTCTCACGGTCGGTCACGACTGCAGTGTCGGGAAAATGGTCACATCGCTGGAGACTCAGCGTGTCCTGGCAGAACGTGGCGAAGACGCACGATTTGTTGCCACCGGACAGACTGGAATCATGATTGCTGGAGACGGTGTGCCGATTGACTGCGTCGTCGCCGACTTTGTCAATGGGGCCGCGGAATCCCTGGTCCAGCGACACGAAAAACATGACATCCTGCTAATTGAAGGGCAGGGCAGCATTTCTCACCCCAGCTTCTCGGCAGTAACGCTGGGTTTGCTGCACGGGTGCGCTCCGGACGGGTTAATCATGTGTTATGAGGCGGGTCGGGAGATGGTCAAGGGGCTGGATGAAATTCAGATTCCACCATTGCAGCAGCTGGTGACCGCATATGAAACCATGGCAGCGTTGCGGAATCCGTGTCGAGTGATTGGTGTCTCTGTAAACGGACGCAACCTGTCCGCTGACCAGACCGCAGCCGAATGCGAACGCGTGAGTTCAGAGCTTGGACTGCCAGCATGTGACGTCTACCGTAACGGGGCCGACGCGCTGGCCGACGCTGTTCTCGCTCTCCGCGGGGAGCGACGCTGATGGATGTTCAGCTGCATAGGTTTGGGCTGCCTCTGGCACACGCATTCCGGATTGCTCGTGCGACCACGACCGTGCAGCGTTCGCTGATCGTGGAGCTTCAACATGACGGCATCTATGGATTGGGCGAAGTCACAGAAAATGCCTTCTACGGGCATTCTCTGGAATCGATGACTGAATCGATTCACCGTTGTGAGTCCTTTCTGAAGAACTACTGCTTCGGAGACCCGGAGGACCTGTGGGACCATCTGCAGCCACTTTTGAAAGACGATTCGTTCGCTCTGTCAGCGATTGACCTGGCTGCGCATGATCTATACGGAAAACTCCAGAATCAAAGAACCTACGATGTACTGGCACTGGAGTGGCAGAATGTGCCTCCGAGCAGTTATACGATCGGGATCGCCCCGATTAGTGAGATGGTCGCAAAGCTGCGTGAAAAACCTGATTGGGGTATCTACAAGATCAAGCTGGGGACGTCGCAGGACGTTGAGATCGTCCGCCAGTTGCGAGAACACACGTCTGCCCTGTTTCGTGTCGATGCCAATTGCGGCTGGACGGCCGAAGAGACGATCGCCAACTCAATTCAGTTGAAGCCACTGGGTGTTGAGTTTATCGAACAGCCGCTGCCGGCTGCGGCGGCTGACAAAGACCATCGACGCGTCTTTGACGAATCATCGCTGCCAGTAGTCGCTGATGAAAGTTGCCTTGTGGAATCGGACGTCGAAAAGTGTGTCGGACGTTTTCACGGAGTAAATGTCAAAGTCTGCAAGTGTGGCGGACTCACTGCTGCCGCGCGAATGCTGCGGCAGGCAAGTTCCAGTGGCATGAAAACGATGGTCGGCTGCATGGTGGAAAGCACCGTCGGCATCTCAGCCGCTGCGCAGCTTTTGCCCCTGCTTGACTATGCCGATCTTGACGGTGCTGTGTTGCTGGCGGAAGACCCGGCCGATGGCGTTGCAGTCATCAACGGGCATGTCCGCCTTAGCGACAGATACGGAAACGGTGCGGAGCTTGTGCCGGAGAAAGCTGACAAACTGACCGTCTGAAACCTACCGACCGGTCTACTGAGAAACAATTCATGCGAAGATCGATTTCCGGAAAAATGTGTGTCGTCTGGCTCATTTGTAGCTGTGTGCTGTCGTCCGCATCGGGCGACGATTTTCCAGGACGCAGCTGGGAACGGCTGACTTCGCCGTCCGACGCAGGCTGGTCCGTCGAAGAGTTGGCAACGGCCAGGGAATTCTCAGAATCGCTTGATACAGCGGCCATTATGATTGTGGAAGGCGGGCGTGTAGTGGATCAATGGGGCGCCGTCGCTCTGCCGTTGAATTGCCATTCCGTCAGGAAGAGCCTGCTAAGCGCGTTGTACGGATCACACGTTGACAGCGGAGTGATCGATCTGAACCTGACGATGCAGAAACTGGGCGTCAATGACAATGAACCGTCACTGTCGGAGTCGGAACGTCAGGCACGGATCCGCGATCTTCTGACAGCACGTTCTGGTATCTACCATCCCGCGCTGTACGAAACGGCATCAATGGCAGCAGCCCGACCGCAACGCGGTTCCCGCGCTCCGAACACCTTTTGGTACTACAATAACTGGGACTTCAATGCGTCCTGTTCTATCTTCGAAAAGCTGACCAGACGCAGCATCTTCGAGGAGTTTGAGGATCGCATCGCCGGGCCGATTGATCTGGAGGACTTCCATCGCGATCGTCACACGCGGTATGTCACAGGCGACAACTCCGTGCACTCTGCCTACCCCTTTGAGCTCAGCACTCGTGATCTTGCCCGATTCGGACTGTTGTTTCTGCGCGGTGGCAATTGGAAGGGACGACAGCTGATTCCCGAGCGCTGGGTAGATGAAAGCACAACATCCTATTCCGGCGTGGGAGCCTCAGGTGGCTACGGTTACATGTGGTGGGTTGCCGTTGACGGCCGGCATTTCCCCGGCATTTCACTTCCGGACGGCACGTATTCAGCACGAGGCTATCGCGGACAGTATCTGTTAGTGATTCCCCAGTGGGACCTGGTGATTTGTCATCGCGTGAATACGTTCCAGCAGGGCACATCAGTGTCGAAGGCGGATTTCGGAAAGCTGCTCTCGATGATCGTTGCCGCTAGGCCGACGGCATCGACAGCCATCGCAGATCTGAATCCGGTGCGTGCAGCGACGAAATTAGACGGAGAAGGGGGGCTGACGTTTGATGTCATTCTTCGCAACGCAGAGGTGATCGACGGCACCGGGCGACCACGTGACAAGGCTGATGTGGGGATACTGGACGGCGTCATTGCTGAAATCGGTATGCTGGCAAACGAGACCGCCCGGACCGTCATTGACGCAGACGGACGGCTGGTATCGCCAGGCTTCATTGATCTGCACAGTCACGCCGAATCAGGTCTCGTCGCCGCCGACCCGGCGCGGCGCAGCGCGCCCAACCTGATTACTCAGGGAATTACCACCGTGGTCGTGAACCAGGACGGAGGTGGTCCACTGGACCTTGCCGATCAACGTCAGACGATGGAACGTCTTGGTGTCGGCATGAACGTTGCCCCGGTTATCGGACACGGAACAGTTCGCAGAGAAGTCATGGGGCAGGACCACCAACGGCCGGCCAGCGTCGATGAGGTGGAACGAATGAACCGACTTCTGCAATCGTGCCTGCAGCAGGGCGCATTCGGAATGTCAGCCGGTCTTGAATATGTGCCCGGTCGCTGGAGCACTGCTCGCGAGATGGAAGCACTGGCGAAAACGATCGCTTCTTTCGCCGGCGTGTACATCGTGCACGAACGAAGTTCCGGCAGCCGGCCGATGTGGTTTCTGCCCAGCCGTGATTCGGCAGATCAGCCGTCGATGCTGGATAATCTTAAGGAGCTGGTTGAAATCGCCGCCGCCACCAAAGTGACCACGGTTGCCACACATATTAAAGCCAGAGGCACAGACTTCTGGGGCTCCAGCCAGGAGATGAATGAATTGATTCGACACGCGAGGAGCGAAGGATTGCCATTTTTCGCTGACCAGTATTCGTACAATACCAGCGGATCTGACGGGCGTGTCGTTCTGATTCCTGCCTGGGCATCTTCGGATCAGGCCAGTGAGAATTCCGAAACAGGCGACACGCTGAGTCCAGCCGAGACGCTCGAGAAGGTTCTGGCTGATGAAGCGCTGGCGGCGAACTTACGTCGTGATATTGAATACGAAATCACTCGCCGTGGTGGCAGTGACAATATCCTGATCGTCGATCACCCGAAGGCTGATGTTGTCGGAAAGACGTTGCAGGAGTTCGCCACAGAATTGAAATCTACCATCGTTGAAGCCGCCATTTCACTACAGTTAAACGGAGATCGGGGGCGACGGGGTGGAGCACGACTCAGGGCGTTTTCAATGTCGGAGAAAGATGTGGAAGCATTCGCCGCCACACCGTGGACAGCCACGTCGAGCGATGCCGGAATTGCGTTACCAGATGATGGACCGGTGCATCCCCGATTCTATGGAGCGTTTCCCAGAAAGATTCGGCACTATGCAATCGACCGTGGTTTGATGAGCATTGAGGAAGCCGTTCGCGTTTCGACGTCGTTGCCGGCGAAGATTCTGAAACTGCCCAACCGAGGTGTTATTCGTAAGGGCGTTCCCGCAGATCTTGTCGTCTTCGACCCGATTCGGATTCGCGACCGGGCTGATGCATTTGATCCACACCAATATTCCGAGGGAATCGAGTACGTTTTTGTCAACGGGCAGCTGGCAGTTGATCGAGAACAATGGACCGGTAATCTTTCCGGTCGCGTTTTAACCCGAACGGGTTCAGCAACACAAATCGTCCCCTAACCTTCACTGCTGAAGTCTGAGACCGTCCCATGAATTCGGAACACATCTGCGTTCTGGCTGTTGCAGCGGCAGTATTCGTTCAATCTGCGCCTGCTGAGGAACTGAAGCCGCAGACCGTCGCGGACGTTGAGCGGCTCATATCGAAGTTTGTTGCAGATCACGGAGTACCTGGTGCTTCAGTCGCTGTGGCTACTGGCAACCAACTTTCCTACTCACGGGGCTTCGGCTTGGCCGACGTCGAAAATTCGGTTGCGGCCACGAGCGATACGCTTTTTCGCACCGCGTCCATCGCCAAGTCGATGACGGCCGTTATCGTGCTTGCATTGGCTGAGCAAGGTGGCATTGACCTTGATGCGGAAGTTCAGCGGTACAGGCCTGAGTATCCGCAAAAACGCTGGCCGGTTACGTCACGACGACTACTTGGCCATTTGGCGGGCGTAAGGCATTACAAGAGCGGAGCGGAGGCCCTTTCGACTCAGTACTTCAGCAGCCTCGATGCAGCACTGCAGACTTTTCGCGACGATCCGCTGCTGCACGAACCGGAAACGAAGTTTCACTACACGACATTCGGTTTCAATCTGCTGGGTAACGTCGTGGAAGGGGCGACAAATCAGACGTTCGTCGAACTGCTCCGTCAGCATGTCCTGCTGTCCGCAAACATGACACAGACCGTAGTGGACGACCAGTACGCCATTATTCCGCACCGAACACGGGGGTATATGCGACCGACGAAAGAGCGGCAGGCGGCGTTGTTCGGTGACGACGCTTCGAAACCGGGTGAGCTGTTTAATGCCCCGTTGCACGATACCAGCATGAAGATTCCGGGCGGTGGCCTGTTGTCAACGGCTTCCGATCTGGTCAGATTCGCGATCGCAGCCAACACGGAAAACCTGCTGAATGGCGAGTCGTTGAAGCAAATGTGGAGCAGCCAGAAAACTCGTGATGGGAAGGATACGGGCTACGGTCTGGGCTGGAAGGTCGCGTCGCGTCTGGGGCAAAAGCGGGTGTCGCACACGGGCGGTCAGTCGGGAACGTCGACCGTCCTGTTGTTGATTCCGGAAACAGGCACTTCCGTCGCGATCATGTGCAATCTGCAGCATGTCAGTCTGTTACAACTTGCGGAATCGGTTGCCGATATTGTTGCGCCGCAGCCACTGGCCGTTACCGACTACAGTTCCGTTGTCGAAAAACTGAAGTCCGCCATTCGTCATGAAGTCGAACAGAAACAGTTGCCCGCATTTTCCATTTCACTGGTCGACGACGAACGAGTTGTCTGGAGTGACGGATTCGGGTTTCAGGATGCCGAGAAAAAAATACCGGCAACTGCCGAAACCGTTTATCGCGTCGGCTCGGTTTCGAAGCTGTTCACCGACATTGCCGTAATGCAACTGGTGGAACGCGGGCGGCTTGACCTGGACGTTCCGGTAGAATCCTATCTGCCTGAGTTTCAGCCGAATAATCCGTTCGACATAGCCATCACGTTGCGTCAACTGATGACTCATCGGTCCGGTCTGGTCCGCGAGTCACCGGTGGGCAATTACTTCGATCCCACCGAACCAACTCTGGCAGCGACAGTCGCCAGCCTGAACCGTACGAAACTGGTTTATGGGCCCAACACCAGAACGAAGTACTCAAACGCTGCCATCGCCGTTGTCGGGGCGGTGCTGGAGAAACAGCTGGACGCGTCTCATGCGGCGCAGGTGCGGCAGTCCATTCTGAACCCATTAAACATGGGCAGCAGTGGGTTTGTCGTCACGCCGGCTGTCAAACAAAAGCTGGCGACCGGATGGATGCGTACTTACGACGGCCGACGCTTTGAAGCACCCACATTTCTGCTGGGCACCGGCCCTGCTGGGAACCTGTATGCAAGCGTGTCTGATCTGTCAAAGTTTCTGGTCTGTATGTTCAACGAAGGGCAGACGCCTGCGGGAAGGATACTGCTGGCGGAGACCTACCGATCGATGATTTCCCCGATGAAGGATGCTG
>JAQWLN010000266.1 GCA_029247265.1 Fuerstiella sp. | reverse complement strand
GAGCACTGTCTTTTTCAACGTACTTTCGGTATTCGTCCAACGTTGTCGCGCCGATGACCTGCAGTTCGCCTCGGCTCAGTGCCGGCTTCAGCACGTTCGATGCGTCGATGGCCCCTTCAGCTCCTCCGGCACCGACCAATGTGTGCAATTCATCGATGAACAGAATTGTGTTTTTGGCCCGTCGAACCTCATTCATCACGGCTTTGATACGTTCTTCGAACTGACCACGATACTTCGTTCCGGCAACCATCATTGCCAGATCCAGCACGATGATCCGTCGTTCTGCCAGCAGATCAGGAACAAGTCCGTCAACGACCATCTGCGCGAAACCTTCGACGATGGCTGTTTTACCGACGCCGGCTTCTCCCAACAAAACGGGGTTATTCTTCTGACGCCGACAGAGGATCTGAATCACGCGTTCTATTTCGCGTTCACGGCCAATAACCGGGTCCAGTTTCTTCTGTTTTGCCAGTTCAGTGAGGTCTCGGCCGAAACTATCGAGTGCGGGTGTCTTGCTGCGAGAACCGCTGCGCTGTGAGCCACCTTCGGCGCGTTCGGTGGCGTCACCACCTTCCGCTGATTCCAGTCCGTGTCCGAGCAGGTTAAGCACTTCGTCACGCACGTCATCAAGTTTCATGCCCAGATTCATCAGTACCTGAGCGGCAACACCTTCCTGTTCTCGTAACAGACCAAGCAGCAGGTGTTCCGTGCCAACGTAGTTATGGTTCAGATTTCGAGCTTCCTCCATCGCGTACTCAATGACCTTCTTGGCCCGAGGCGTCTGGGGAAGTTTGCCCATTGTGACCATGTCCGGACCGGTCTGAACAATTTTTTCAACCTCGATGCGAATCTTGCGGAGATCGATGTCCAGGTTCTTCAGCACGTTCGCAGCGACGCCCGATCCCTCTTTGACCAGCCCGAGAAGAATATGCTCCGTCCCGATGTACTCATGATTGAACCGTTGAGCTTCCTGATTCGCGAGCTGCATGACCTTGCGGGCTCGATCGGTAAAGCGTTCGTACATTGGTTGTTCCTCTTCCGTTTGTGTTCTCGTTGAGCAGCCGCGTCATCCAATAACTGTACTGCTTTGATTTCGCCGACCTGAGCCGGAAATTCGTTAGTTTCAGGTTAAGATAGTCTAGCGCCAAATCACTTGTTCGGTGGAAAAACGGTCTTCATGTCGTCACTTTTGCCAAAACAACGATGTCGGTTACAACGATGCTGGTTGCAGCAATGTCGGTTACAACGATGTCAACGATGCCGATTACACGCAGACCGCCGAATCCGCCAGGGCGTTCCGGTTGACCAATTCGTCTTCACAGGTGATTCCTTCGGCATCTTCGACAGAATTCGTGCAATGTGACACGCCACTATGACAGCGACGGCCACCATTACGTCAATCGGCGAATACCGTGCCGGATTCTAGGAATGCAGGCAAACCGCGACAAGACAGCGATTTGCGGCAAAACGGTGTTTGCACGGAAATTTCCTGTCCATTCACGTTCATTTTGCAATGCTGAGTTTTTGCAGCGATTTGTATTTCCCCTGATACAACTGTCCCTGATCCCAATTTATACTGGCCTGATTCAGCAGTTACGCTGTTACTTTCAAAGCTCCGGCAGTCACATGCAATATCGTCCCGTCACGCCGTCGTGTGAACGAATCCTGCAGCGATTTTCCACATGGACACTGGGCCAGGGGGACGAAACACCCACTCCCAGGCATCTCGTGGCGGCACTTCTCGCGGAAGAATCGCTGGGAGGTCAACGCCTGACGGATTTGGGAATCGGGTTGCCGGATGTTCTGTCTAACACAGATGAGCATCTGCTGCCCACTCCCGGGCAGCAGATGCTACCCTCGTTGGGAGGCGAATTTGCTGCACCGCCCGACTTCAATGGCAAAGCCCTGTCCTCAGTATGGTGTCGACCAGTTCTGGAACGGGCGTTTGCGATTGCTCGCCGACTGCATGGCACTCACGAAGTTTCCAGCGAACACCTCCTGCAGGCCATGGTCGAGCTGGACGGCCCGGTCAATGCCCTGCTGGCTTCAGTCGGAGTCGATACGGCTACATTGCTAGAGCATCTTCAGGGCCCCGGCCGTCCGGAAGAATCGCCGCTTGCCCTCGACGTCGATTTCGAGCTGCATCCCGACTTGCCCCCAATGCCACTGCCGGAAGCAGACTTCAACTCGAAGGCACTGTGCCCGGGGCAGCCGGTGTGCTCTGCCCTCCCGGCCGACGATGTCCCGTTCCGAGTACTCACCGTCGTCGATGCTAACCTGAATCGCGCGCGGGAAGGTCTCCGCGTCCTTGAGGATTTTGCGCGCTTCGTGTGTCGTGACAAAGACGTGACGAGCAGACTGAAGCACCTGCGTCATTCGCTGGTCACGTGTGAAAAGGAATTACGAAACGACGTCTCTGATCTCCTCAGTCACAGAAATACGGCTGCGGATGCCGGAACAGAGATTACCACGACGGGCGAATCCAGTCGACAATCGCTGGCCGACGTCGTGGTCGCAAACGCCCGTCGAATCCAGGAGTCGTTACGCAGTCTGGAAGAATTCGGCAAGCTGATAAGCCCTTCGTTTGCAGCACAGATCAAGCAGCTTCGATATGAAAGTTACAATCTTGAGCAGCGCCTCACTCCTGATGGCACAGATGACTCTCGGGAGGCTGTCGAATTACGCTACCAGCGAACGGCTCGGCTGGAGTCCGCACAATTGTACGTCCTTGTCAGCGAAGCCAACTGTCACCTGAATTGGCGCGACGTCGTCGAAAAGTCACTCTTGGGCGGCGCTGATGTGGTGCAGCTCCGTGAAAAGTCGCTGTCCCCCGACGAAATCGTGCATCGTGCCAGGTGGGTCGCCGCCGCCTGCAGGTCCCACGATGCGTTATTTATTCTGAATGACAGCTGCGACGCAGCGGTTGCAGCATGTGCCGATGGCGTCCACATCGGACAGCAAGACGGAACGGTCGCGGAAGCGCGTCAGCTCCTCGCTCCGTCCATGTTGCTGGGAGTGTCAACGCACAACAAATCGCAACTCGTGCGAGCGTGCAGCCAGGAAATCGACTACCTTGGTGTCGGTCCCGTCTTTCGGTCGGACACAAAATCCTTTGACACGTTCCCCGGAACAGAATACATCGCCCAGGCGGCTGAGTTCGCTGATCGACCATGGTTCGCGATCGGTGGTATTGATGCCGCGAACCTGGATGTCGCTCAGAAATCCGGTGCACAGCGAATTGCCGTGTCCAATGCTGTGATTGGTTCTGCTGACCCCGAACAGGCTGCACGTCAGTTGAAGCAGAGGCTCCAGTGTGCAGCCTCTGCTTTCGTTCCTCAAAGTGTACGGTTCGAGCACGGCTGAGCTTCACATGGTGCAGACTTCATCACGATCGTTGGCGGCGGGGAAGGCATTGGAGTCCATTTACCGGGCTGCTCTCGATTTCGTTTTTCCCTGGACGTGTCATCTGTGCAGCTGCTCGGATGAATTATCTCGCCGCGGGACTGCGGGAAACTTCTGCGCTGACTGCCAGCGACGTCTCGCTCAGGACATTCCGTACAGCTGCGGTCGCTGTGGCGCAGCCCTGGGGCCGTATTCGTCTGCGACGCACGGCTGCATTCACTGTCGGAGCAAACCGATCCGATTTGATTCCCTGACATGCCTCGGCATGTACAACGACGCATTGAGAAAGGCTGTGCTGTCGGCAAAGTGGTCGTATTCGTCCGCTGGGACAGCGTCGCTGGCTGATTTACTGTTCCAATTCCGGCACGAAGAGTTACGGAATTACGACGCCGATCTGGTAATCCCGGTTCCGCAAAGCTGGGCGGTTCGTCTGCGTCGTCGTTTCAATCCCGCCAGTGTAATTGCAGCTGTTTTGGCGACCGGTCTTGGCGTACGGGCAGACGAACATATTCTGCGACGTCGGCGTATGACGCGGCCACAGAAACGAGTTTCGGTACAGCGACGGTTCGACAACCAGAAGAATTCGTTCGGCGTCCGCGATGGACACGTCGTCCATGGAAAACGCGTGTTGCTGGTGGATGATGTCGTCACAACCGGAGCCACATGCAGTGAGGCCGCGCGAACGCTCAAGCAGCACGGCGTAAAATCCTGCCGGGTGGCGGTGTTGGCGCGGGTTCTGGACGGGCGGTAGTGACGACGCGTAGTCGGTGACCGAAAACTCCGGCCAGAGAAGCGTCCCGCGAGGCGATCAGTCTCAGGTCGCGTCAGCAGCGAAGTCGCAGCCAACCAGATTCGCTTCGTCGTCCATCAGCATGAGTTGTGTATCGATAATCTTCTGCGACTGTTTCAAGAAAGCGTCCAGCACTTTCGCATCAAAGTGCTTCCCGCGGCCTTCTTCGAGAATATCGAAGCACCTCTGACGTGAGAAAGCTTTCTTATACGGCCGGGCGCTGGACAATGCATCAAAGACGTCAGCGACGGCCACGATCCGGCCTTCCAAAGGAATGTCTTCGCCTTCAAGTCCCAGCGGATAACCGGAACCGTCGCATTTTTCATGATGGGTCTGCGCGATTCGAGCAGCCAGCATTAACAGTGGGGACGAGCGAACGTGCAGCAGATTCTCACCCTTCCGCGTATGCGTCTTCAGGATCTCCCAGTCCTTTTCCGAGATAGGTTTGATGATCTGCTGGCCAATGGCGCAGTGCCGCCGCATCAGCTCTTACTGGTCCGGATCAAGCTTACCGGGTTTGAACAGGATCGAATCCGGAATGCCGATTTTTCCAACATCGTGCAGTTGTGCGGCCTGCTCCAGCATCGGCAATTTCTGCACCGGATACCCCATGGCTTCAGCGATGATCGCTGTGTAACGTCCAACTCGAATAACGTGGTTTCCTGTGTCGTTGTCACGATGCTCAGCGGCTCGCGCAAGACTCAGAATCAACTGCTGCCGTGTCGACTCAAGTTGCCGAGTGCGACGTTCGACCTGCTGTTCAAGCGGGGCCGCTTCGTTGGCCATCATGTCATAATGTTTTTGCAGTATGACCGCGTTGCGAACTCGAGGCAGTAACTCATTGGGATCGATCGGCTTTGCCAGAAAGTCACTTGCGCCCAGGTCGAGCGCGCTCTTTCGAATGGCTGGATCCGTGGCAGCCGTCAAGATCAACACTGGAATGTGTTGCAGAACGGGATCCAGCGCCATGACTCTCAGAATATCCGGCCCGCTGATTCGGGGCATATGAACATCTAACAGCATGACGTCGGGCACTTCGCGTTTTGCCATCGACAGCGCTTCACTTGCGTCAGTCGTTGATACGAAATGGTGGTAGCCCTCAAGTTTCAGATGCTGACGAAACGTCATGATATTAAGTGGCTCGTCGTCCACGATCATGATTTTCGCCGTTGTATTCACACGGCGGGACAATGTTTTCTGGTCACTGCCGTGATCGACCGACTGCGAGTCGTATCCATCTCTGGCGAGTTCCAGCGCTTTTTCGGCGTCCACGCTGTCAGGTTCACGCTGTCAGGTTCACGCTTTTCCACAGAAACCTGCTCATGTACCGCTTCGGCGATCTTCCATGCTGCTGATTCGTCACCCGTTGCCTCTGGCGTCTCCGACGTAGCTGCGGAATGTGGAGTTGCAGGTTCGGGTACCTACGTCGATGCTCCATTGCCTCGGATTGCATCGAGTGAAGCAATCGTCGACCGGATTTCGTCAAGGACGGAACCTTCCTGCGATTGATTATTGTGCTGCATGGTGCTGTTTCCAGGCTGGTGGCGCGAAACCGCTCAGAAATAACCCTGAGGAACCGCCAACGTCATCAACAATACTTCCTCATCGTGACGTTGCAGAAACTCGACACAGGTTTCGCGCAAAAGAACTTTCTTGTCCCTGTGAACTCCGGCAGCAGGGTCAGAATCAATACAGCCGACACGATTCGCAGGGGGCCTCCCCGCCCCATGGAAAATTTTATTGTGTGCCGGGATACAAAACCGGGGCTTTTTCCCGCCGGCCGCAAAGCGCACAAGTGGCAAATTCGCGCCAATCGGAAATTTGGTGCTGTCGCGTCCCACAGGATCGATTCGGCGGCTCAGGAGACGTGTGGCAGTTGTGTGTTGACAATATCACATGCCAGACAGAAGCCACGATGTGTCGATATAGGTTTGAGTCATCACCGTGCGATTCTCACACGCCTGCGTTACTACGCCGCTTACATCATGCCGACGCCCAAACAGTCTGAAGACAGAAAAAGTGATTCACCGGTACCACGGGCTGGGCGCCGTGGCCGTTGGTTCGGGGTTATCCTGATTGTCGCGGGTATTGCCCCCACCGTTGTGTCCGGCACAGGACACGTTCCCTCATTGCTGCATCTGTGTCACCCGGAGCTGGCTAGAACCGTGAATTTCGAGTCGGAAACGATGTACTGGTGGTCTGGGGTTTGTCTGACTGACGTTGTTGCCCTCGACCTCACAGCCGATCATTCGCCTGACAAATCTTCACTCCCGCTGCTTACGGCCGATACAATTGTGACGCGGCAGCCGCTTTGGCAGCTGGTGATGTCCGCCGGCCAGGGCATTGACATTACCATTGATCGGCCGACGCTGAACATCCGGGTGTTTGACGGCACAACTAATATTGAACAAACCGTTCGGAAGCTGTTCCCGAACGCCGACTCATCGAGCAATTCCGTCGCTCCCACTGTCAAGTTGACGGTGACGCGAGGCACGGTTCGCGTGCTCTCTGAGGACCTGATTTCCAACGAGGCGACAGTGCTGACTGAAGTCAGGGGACAGTTTTCAAACGGACATTCGACATCAGGTGTGCCTCGCATCTCAGTTGCGGCATTCGTCGGCGAATCTTCCGTTGCCACAACCGCACGACAATCGGTCCGGAGTTCGGAAGGCGTCAATCCACGCATTGCCGCAACTCTGGAAAATCTGGCCGGTGATTACCCCCGACAGCCCCAGCCCAACGATCCGCTGAATATTCCGGAGGACAACACATCCCGTCCCGCGCTCTCAATGCAGCTCGGGACGTCGGATGAATCAGGTGACCGACAGCAGCTCATAATTGAGGCGCGTCAACTGAACCTTGCAGCACTGACACCGCTTATGCGGCGATTCCTGCCCGGTGCGGTCTGCCGGGGCAAATGTTCGTGCCGCGTTCACGCCAGACTTCTGGGGCCGACGGCAGGACATGGCATCGCCGGACGAATTCAGGTTCTGGGCGAAGGCGTTCAATGGCGTCAAGAGTCGTGGGCCGACGGTGAAATACTGGAATTTGGTACAATCACGGCACGCGGTGGAGTGGCACTGGCAACTGACGGACTTCTTCTGCAAGACCTGAAGCTTCGGTCAAACATTCTCGACGTGGATGGGGCTGGAGAAGTCAATTTCGGCGCGGGAGACCCTGTCGCAGCGATGCGCGCAACCACGGGACAACAAAGTGACCGGCGTCAGCATGTCGTCTCGGAAGCGACAGCTGCTGCCTCAGGACAGGTGCGTCTGAATGGGAAAGTTAACCTCGCGGCCATTTCCAGAATGATTCCGCGGACCCTGAACATCAGTGATGATGTCGTCATCGATACCGGCGGAATCGTTGTTTCGTGTCGCATGCAGCGAGCGGCACCGACTGGCTCGACAACGCCGCAAAAACGGGCTCCTGAGACCGACCTTCAATGGCGTCTACTGGCTGAAACGTCACCGATCCAAGCCGTCCGTGCAGGGCAACGAATCACTGTGAATTCGCCAATTCGCCTTGTTGCTGTCGGATTGGCCGGACCAGGCCATGTGGAAATGCGTCGGGCAACGATTGATGGCAATTTTGGTTCGGTCAGTGCTGACGCGATCAACGGTGGCTTCGCGGTACGGGGATCGGTCAGCCCGTTGCGGCTGTGGCAGGAACTTCGGCCGCTGATAGATCTGCCCCAGCCTCAGCTCGCGAGCGACGTAAATCTGGAGGTCGATGTTCAGAGCGACGGAGATGTCGTGAAGCTGCAGAATGTTCTGCTGGAATCAACTGAGGTCAGCGTCAGCAGCAGGCAGATAACCATTGCTCCGACTAGGAACGTTCTGCAGATGGTGAACGGCAGCCTGATTGTTGAAGGAACGACCTCCGCCATTAAAACAATGCTCGCGCCGTGGTATCAATTGCCGTGGCTGGCGGAGAATTCCACGCTCGTGGCCAACCTGAACGCTCAGCCTGAACAACGCCTGGCGCTGAAATGCGAACTGCGTCAAAACGGCGGCAACGCCACGCTCCCTCACGCGCACGCATTTGTTGTCAGTGAAGGTCGTATTGAATTCAGCATTATCGCCGACCGGAAAACGGGGGCATTTGTCGTTGAACGCGGTCAAGTTGAATTACCCGGACTGCAATCAGATGTTTCCGGAACTCTGGGCATTCGGCATGGCCTATTGACCGTGAATCTGTCGGCGGACACGGCCTACGACCTCAAACGGCTCTCCACCTGGATTTCCGCAGCACAGAATTCCTCGGTCAGCATTTCCGGTCAGGGCCGGCATACGTTTCAACTTCGCGGTGCTCCCTCGTTACTCACGGAAATGGATGTGGCTCGTTTTCTGGCGCGACATGCTGATGACACGTCGACGACGGACTCACCTTCCATCATGCCATTGTCCGCCTCCGGACGGGTCGCCTGGCAGGGAGGGCGTGTTTACGGACTGTCGCTGGGCGCAGGATCTGCCACCATTGAACTCAGCCGCGGACAACTCAGGACCGAACCAATACACTGCAGCCTTGGCAGCGGAAATATCGACGTTATGCCGCAATGGGATCTCACTGGCAATCGGATGCAACTGGCATCCGGCAGTCGTATTCAGAATCTGAAATTAACACCGGAAATGTGCAACGAATGGCTGGGCTATGTCGCACCCATGATGGCGGAGGCGACGGAAATGCAAGGCGAGTTTTCGGCGCGAGTCCACAAATTTGACTACAATGTCGACAAACCTGAGCAAAGTACGGTCCACGCAGTGCTGAGTGTTCACAGCGCCACTGCCACAGCGGGGGCTTCACTGCGACAGTTGTTGCAGGTCATTTCCCTGCTTGAGAAACGGACTACCATCGAAACTGGAACTGTCGTTTTTCCGCCTCAGGAAATACCGTTCGAAATGCGAGACGGGATGGTAATCCACGACGGGCTGCAGGTCGTGGCTGGTGGCTACTACATAACCAGTCGTGGAGGTGTAGGCTTCAATCGTGAATTGCGTCTGGCACTGGACGTGCCGCTGGAACGGAGTGAAACTGGTCTCGAAAATTCTGTTCGGATACCGTTTTCCGGCACTATCGATCGGCCGATGCTAGATACGTCCGGGCTGCTGGGGCGGATCGGAAATCAACAGATCGGCCGCCGCGTTAACGAACAGATCGACCGTGGACTGAACAGGCTATTGGACAAACTTCGGTAGCGTTCAAGTCAGTTCAGGCGTGCCTGCTGTTTATTGGGCAGTTGCCTGATTTCCCGATGCCGCTGCTCGACGATTTTTCTGAGTTGGTCGAGTCGGCAATGCCGTGCGTGCCCGCACTCGCTCAGAAGCACCTTTCTTGCCTCAACAATCAGATGCCGGGCCGCGTCGACGGTGCCACTTTGCAGTTCAATATCGGTTGACAGGATCAAGTCGACAACGACCTGTTCAGAATCACCTGCCTTTGAGTGAGCATCCCGGGAGAGTTGCAGCAGTAATTCCGCTTCACGGAATCGTCGTTGATCAAGACGTGCCGCGGCCAGCACGGTCATTGCGTCCGCGCGCGAACCATGCAACTGCTCGGACACTCCCCCTGACGGACGAAGGCTGATACGACCAATTGCCTTAGTCGCATAGATTTCCGCGGTGTGGAAATCGTTTACGTGCAGCGCGACGTTAGCCATGGACAGCCACTCCACCGCAGATATGGAGGGCAGAGCGTTCAGGAATACCAGCTCGTTTTCCCGTTGGTTTCGCCAACTCAGTGCCAGCTGCTGCTGCTGCCATGCACGATCGACACAGCCGGCTTCCAAGTGCACTATCTGCCACGGACAGAGCCTGACACAGATGAACATACCGTATGGCCTGCTGGCGTTGCCCGTCACGGTAAAGGTCGACGGCTGGCTGCAGATCTTTGCATGTCGAGTGAAAGGGAACACGACACTGCGATATTGTCGCAGCACGATTTCCGCCCGGGAAAACTGTAGTAGATCCCCCACGCTGTCGCGGAAAGCTGTTGAAATCTGATTTCACGAGACTGTTGTCACACAGAGAGTGTTCAACGCAATGCGTCTAAAACGAAAAGTGACAAAGCAATATCGACGGTGAGCATCAGCAAGAGGAGAAAGAAGATGGTAGGCGGGCGCGACATCAGTCGCCACCGCAAATCCTCTCCTGTCATGCAGATTGTCCTAATTGTACGGGCCGGCAGAGTTTGGGGCATTTCTCCCGTCGTACCGCGCCTGACGGGTTGTCAAAACGGCAGCGACATGGGCCGGAAGCTGCCAGAAAACTAAATCGGCTGAATCTCACACAGACATAAACCGCACACTGCATACGACTTAAGACGGATCCAGCCCAGTGGCACGGCGTTCGCTAAATGCGTCACCACCTGATTTCCTGTCCACGACATAAACTCTTCGAGTGGGAGAAATTCAGCATTTTTGGGCGAGTTGTCGCCCATAACGTCGTTGATTGGCTGTCATCACCGTGGAAATCGCCACGATGGCAGTCGGTTTTGTTTCAGGAGAAAGTAATGGCAAAGAAGGCATCTTCAAGTGGCACTCGAATTGTGCCCTTGGGCGATCGCGTTGTACTGAAACGTGCCGCAGCTGAGGAAACTACAGCGGGCGGGATCGTGCTGCCCGATGCAGCTCAGGACAAGCCGCAGCAAGGCGAGGTCATCGCTGTTGGCGATGGTCACGTGAACAGCAAAGGTGAGCGAATTGCGCTGACTGTTAAAGAAGGCGACAAGGTTATCTTCAGCTCGTACGCTGGCGACGAAATCAATATCGGCGACGAAGATTATCTGCTGCTTCGCGAGAGCGACATCATGGCGACGGTGTAACGACTGTCGGCTGACTCAGTCAGCCAACAGTCACCACGCAGGCGAACGATATTACTGATCGGTCGTCTGAAGCAATTCCGAGCGTCAGCTCGTACAAACGCCCAAAGAGGACAATTCGTGAGTGCCGCATGTTAGCCGTCTATGGTCGTGTACTGCACAACGAAAGAATAAAGGCCTCGGCGAGGTTGTCTGAGAACGCATTATTCAGCTCCCAGACTCAAATGAAGAATCATCAAATCTAACTCGGAGAATTTCCACCATGGCAAAAATCATTGCCTTTGATCAGGACGCTCAGGAATCCATGCGTCGCGGAGTCGCGAAGCTGGCCAAAGCCGTCAAAGTGACTCTGGGACCACGCGGTCGCAACGTTATTATTGAAAAGAGCTTCGGATCCCCCACCGTCACCAAGGACGGGGTCACTGTCGCGCGTGAAATCGAACTGTCTGATAAGTTCGAAGACATGGGTGCTCGCATGGTTCGCGAAGTGGCCAGCAAGACGTCAGATGTTGCAGGTGATGGAACAACCACTGCAACCGTTATGGCAGAGGCTATCTACAAAGAAGGCCTGAAGGCTGTCGTAGCCGGTGTCAGCCCGCTGGAAATGAAGCGAGGCATGGACAAAGCTGTTGGCGACATCACTGAGCAGCTGAAGAGCATGGCCACTGATTGTCGCACCAAAAAGGCGATCGCTCAGGTTGGTTCTGTCGCTGCCAATAACGATAGTGAAATCGGCAGCATTCTGGCTGACGCGATGGAGCAAGTCGGCAAAGACGGCGTCATCACCGTCGAAGAAGGCAACAGTCTGGAGACCAATTTTGACGTTGTCGAGGGTCTGCAGTTTGACCGAGGTTACCTGTCGCCATACTTTGTCACGGATTCCGAAACCATGGAATGTGTGATGGAAGATGCGTATGTGCTGATTCACGAAAAGAAGGTCAGCAACATCAAAGATCTTGTTCCCGTTCTGGAAAAGGTCGTGAATGCAGGCAAGCCTCTGCTGATCATCGCAGAAGATGTCGAAGGCGAAGCCCTGGCGACTCTTGTGATCAACAAGCTGCGAGGCACGTTCAAGATCGCTGCTGTGAAGGCTCCTGGTTACGGTGATCGCCGCAAGGCAATGCTGCAGGACATTGCCATCATGGTTGGCGGTCAGGCTATCTTTGAAGATCTGGGCATCAAGCTCGAAAACATTGAACTGACTGATCTTGGTCAGGCCAAGAAGATTATTGTCGACAAAGACAATGCGACCATCATCGAGGGTGGTGGCAAAAAGGCCGACATTTCTGCTCGCATCGACCAGATTCGACGTGAAATGGAAAACAGCACCAGCGACTATGACCGCGAAAAGCTCGAAGAGCGAGTCGCCAAGCTGGCCGGTGGTGTAGCCCAGGTAAACGTGGGTGCGGCGACCGAAAGCGAAATGAAGGAAAAGAAGGCTCGAGTTGAAGATGCTTTGCATGCGACTCGTGCCGCCGTTGAAGAAGGCATTCTGCCAGGTGGCGGAGTGGCATTGCTGCGAGCTTCCACTGCCGTTAAGGCCGGCAAGCTGGCTCACGATGAAAAGGTTGGCTACCAGATTATCGTCCGAGCCTGCAAAGCACCTCTGACGCAGATCGCAGACAACGCTGGCGTCGATGGGGCTGTTGTCTGTGAAAAGGTTTCCAACCTGGATGGCAACAGTGGCTACAACGCTGCCACCGACAAGTACGAAGACCTGGTCAAGGTCGGTGTGATCGACCCTACAAAGGTCACTCGCACTGCTCTGCAGAATGCAGCAAGCGTCTCAACTCTGCTGCTTACAAGTGACGCTTTGATCGCAGAAGCTCCAAAAGCGGATGCCAAGGGTGGACACGACCATGACGAAGAAATGTACTAGGCCTGACCCGGTACAGATCTGAATGGAATCAGAAGCCCGGCGTTTCCTGAACGCCGGGCTTTTTTTGTGCGCATAAAAAAACGGCGCCGAGCGAAATGGTTCGCTCGATGCCGTTTAATGTTATGGGCATATCAATCGCAGAGACTATGCAGCTGCCGAATCTCCTGGCAGTATGGACTGCTCGCCACGGACCATTTCTTCGGTGATGATGAACGTCTGGTCTGATTCCTGTTCGGGCAGTTCGTACATGATGTCAAACATTGCTCGTTCCACGATGCTGCGAAGGCCACGTGCCCCGGTATTCTTAACACGTGCTCGTTTGGCGATTTCGAACAGTGCCCCTTCGGTGAACTCCAGCTCACATCCTTCCATCTGGAACAGTTTCTTATACTGCCGAACCAGAGCGTTTCGAGGTTCGGTCAACACCTCTACCAGAGCTTCTTCGGTCAGCGGTGCCAACGAGCCCAGTACAGGAAGCCGCCCCAGCAGTTCAGGAATCAAACCGAATTCCATGATGTCGTCGACGTCGACCTGACCCAGTAGTTCTTCGCGGATTTCGTCGTCTGATGTGGCAGAGTTGTTTCCAAAACCAATGACCTTCTTGCCAAGTCGCCTAGCCACGATGTCTTCCATGCCGACGAATGTCCCGCCACAGATGAACAGAATATTGGTGGTGTCGATCTGGATATACTGCTGCTCAGGGTGTTTCCGTCCGCCTTGGGGTGGCACGTTGGCAACGGTGCCTTCCAGCATTTTCAGCAGTGCCTGCTGAACACCTTCCCCTGAAACGTCCCGAGTAATTGACACGTTCTGACTGGTCTTGCCAATCTTGTCGATCTCGTCGATGAAGATAATTCCACGCTGTGCGGCCTCAACGTCAAAGTCCGCTGAGTGCAGAAGTTTCAGCAAGAGGTTTTCGACGTCTTCCCCGACATAACCGGCTTCGGTAAGCGTCGTCGCATCACCGATCGCGAATGGTACCTGGAGTACGCGTGCCAGTGTCTTGGCCAGCAATGTCTTACCGCACCCTGTGGGGCCAACCAGAAGAATGTTTGACTTCTCAATTTCCACGTCGTCATCTTCACCTTCGTGCTGATGCATCAGACGCTTGTAATGGCTGTGCACGGCGACTGATAGAAGCCGTTTGGCCTGTTCCTGCCCAATGACGTACTCGCCAAGCTCAGCAACGAGCTCACGTGGTGACGGAACCCGGTTGAACAGTTGCCCGGATGATCCGCGCCGTCGCCGTTCCTGATCGAGGATCGACTGACAAAGTTCAATGCATTCCCCACAAATATATACGTCTTCCGGTCCCTCAACTAACGGCCCCACTTCCCTGTAATTCTTGCGACAAAACGAACAGTTCGCATTGCGTTTTCCCTGTGAGGGCTTTTTACCAGTTCCAAAATCCTTACCAGATGGCATTTCTTTTCCTTTAGGTCGTCGTCTGCAAAGTCGCTGCCAACGGAGTCCTAGCCCTGGAGGTGAGGGCCTGTCACGACAGAATCTTTGCGAGTGGTTAAGAGGGAGCTGAATCTCCAGGAGTGTCGGCGTCCCTGCCAACCATGTGTTTCAAACGAATGACAACGTCGCGGAAAGTCCGCATTCTTGTATTCTAAGACAGGTAAATTAATTGGACCTGAGATCAACATGAACAGGATCGCCAACTGTCTGCAGTGTGGGTTTCAGACTGTTGGTCAGTTCTGTGTGGAAGTGTTCTCTGTGTCCGTCTGTTTCGTTTCAGTCTCAGTCCCGGCGGCAGCACTTCCCGATTGATCGGGCACCGACGGGCCAGCGGCTGTTCCATGAGTTTCGGTCGTCAGTGCGGGTGTTCCCTTGCTTTCTTCCTGAAGGTGATCCTGAGGTGATAAATCAACAGAATCGTTAGATCGGGTTTCATCAGAAAGTCGCACCACAAGCTGACCTTTGATCGATCGGAATTCCTCCTGCGTTATCTCACCCCGGCTCCGTAATTGGCTTACCGCCGTCAACATCTGCCGATCGATTTCGGCAGGATCCATATCATCGGTGGCAGTTGCAGTCAGCCGAGCAACCAACCAAATAAAGAAGATCAGAACAACCAGAACGACTGCAAAGAACCACCAGCTGTACACCGGTAATTCTGGCGATGACCAATCCCATTTTGCTAAATCTGCCATGAAGTGCCCCGACACGGTCGCTCTGAGGAAACACAGAGAATGCTGCGGATTATTACTGTTTCGCAGCCGGACATACCGACGTCGGACTGCAATGCCAGTGTAGCAACCATAGTGCCAATGAGCCACAAATGGGCAGAAGCCCTGTGATTCACCTCGCCAGCGGCAATGCTCGCCGAACGGACGTTCGGCAGCACAGTACTCATCCCGTGTTTCTATCTGTTTGCACGAGATACGGGACACAGATTGCAAACGCAGATTGTCAACTTTACATCTGACGGCGCCGTGCGAATCATGATGTGGTGCTGAATGCTCCTCCCGGCCAGCCGGTGTATATTCCGGTCGTCCGTTGATGTTGACTTTTTGCACCGATGAAAATTGGGATTCTACGGCAATATTCCGCAAGTACCCAGACTTCCCGGTTTACATTTCCTTCGTGACCGGAACGGTAAGACGTTCCGGACCCTGTTTTTGACTGGCTGTTGACGTTTTCGCTGAAACCATTGCAAAACTCTAAGTACTTTGTCCCATTCGTGGGCACTGAAAATCCCCTGCAAACGGACTTGCAGATCACACGACTGTGGAGGTCTGGAATGTACGTTGCAAAATGTGTTGCTGTCCTGACGTTTGTCACCGCGTTTGCCCCGGTAAGCATCGCGGGGCTTTGTGGAGTGCCGTCATATACCTGTTGTCCGACAGCAGCCTGCAATCCGACCTGCTGTTATACGACCTGCAAAGTTGCGACAGAGACCTGCTATCGCAACGTCTGTGACACGGTCTATGAACCACAACAGTACACGACGACACGGACGGTTTGTCAAACCCTCTATGAGGACGTTGAGCGAACCTGTTATCGCACAGTATCAGAAACCGCGTATCGCGAAGAACCGTATACGGTTTGTCGCCAGGTCGCGGAAACGGCCTGTCGCGAAGAGACGTACTGCGTCCAGCGACCTGTCTGGGAAACGAACTACCGTGAATGCAACTATACCGTTCAGCGACAAGTTTGGGACGACCGCATTCGTGAGTGCAAATACACGGTAATGCAGCCTGTCTGCGAGACACTGGAACGCGAGTGCCGTCAGGTCGTCATGCGCCCCGTAACGAAAACGGTACAGCGTGAACAGTGTTATACGGTGATGCGTCCGGAAACCCGAACTCGCTGCGTCCGACGCATGACGGGAAACTGGGTAACCCGGAAGCACTGCATTCCTGGTCGCGTAGTGCCACGGATGGTCTGTGGTCCATGTGGCCCGTCATTCTGCATGACTCAGGCGCCGCCACGTACCGTATGCCGCCGTGTCTGGTGCCCTCGTGTTGTCGAACAACAGGTTCCGTATACGGTGATGGTCCCGCAGGTTGTGCGGAAACAATGTCCATATCAGACCACATGTTACGTTCCTGAAACCATCGTAAAGAAGATTCCATACCAGGTCACCCGCATGGTGCCGAAGGAGATGGTTCAGCGTATTCCCTATCGAACATGTCGCATCGAGTGCGAAACAAAGACGCAGCGTATTCCTTATCGAACCTGCCGGTTTGTGACCGAGCAGAAGACCCGTAAAATCCCATACACTGTCTGTCGCCAGGTCACCGAACAACGCACCCGACGTATTCCTTACTGCGTTCAGAAACAGATTCCTTACACAACGACTCGCCGAGTCGCCCGTGTCGTACCGCGGCAGGTCGAACAGACGTGTACGCGAATGGTCGCAAAACAAGTGACGCGCCAGGTTCCCTACACAAGAACATATTTGGTGCCCCACACTGTCTGCGGATCCGCAATGGCGGCTCCCTGTTGTGGTGGAGTCGGAGGTGCTGGCGGTTGTGCGTCAGGAAACTGTGGCGGTATTAAGGTTGACGCCAATAAGATTCCGACGCCAACCAGGGATCCGATCTCAGAAATCTGATTCGGTTCGACAAGGGTAGGGTCCGTGGGAGTCTGACCAGGAAGAGAGTCTCCGTCGCGAAGGCTGAAGGCCCTCGGATTGCAGCACAATTCACAACAGGCGGCGATCACTCTGTCTACGAAGGACCAAACCGTCTGTAGGCCAGGCCGAATCAGGGTCGATGACTGGCGAGGGCAATCCCCTGAGCCATATTCGTGACGTGGCTGATCATGCCGTTGTAATACGCAGGGTCTGCTTTCTCGAGACGAGGCATCAATGCCGCTGCCACTGACTTGGACTCAAGTTCCGCCACATAATCGATCAAAGTCCCACGAGTGCTGTCAGCGTTGTGCAGCATAAAGTGGACCCATCCCCAGGCTTCGGCGTAGTCCCTCTGTGTCATTTTTCGAAAGTCGGACAGCTGTTCCAGGTGATACAACGATGGGTTCCAGCCCTCTGCTCTTGCCGACTGTAGGTACTGAACATGTGACGTGTGCGGTGTTCCAACGTTCTCGCCTCCCACTTCAAAGTATTCCGCCAGGCCTTCGTCCAGCCACAACGGCACGGAATTCAGGGATGAGTGCAATAACCCATGAGTAAACTCATGCCGCAGGTCTTCACGAACGCGTGCGCTGTGAAAGGAGTAGATCGACAGCTCGCGACTGGTACCGACAAAATAAGCTCGCCGCGGCGGTAGATTCGGCCACGTGGCATGCATATACCGTCGATAGGATTCCTCATCAGAAAACAGATACACCACCACTGGATCCCGCTGCCCGGGCAAAGCCAGCGTTTCAGTGATCTGCTGACGCAGTTGATCAAGTTCACGCACCAGAGGGGCATCGTCCGGGATCTGAAAATCGCTCTGGATTACAAAATGCGGCGTGGACACCGTGTGTCGTACCGGACGCTCCACAGTGAACGTTTTCTGTGGAGCGGCGCAGCCAGCGACAATCGCACAGACACAGACGACTGGAAAAGCAACCAGTACGCGGGCACTGTAAGAGAATTGAGCTCGCTGTTGGTGGAGTTTCAGTGACGACAAGAAAAAATACGAGACGGGGTGATGAACCGGCGAGTACTCGGAACGAGTCGTGGTTCTGCTGGAAGGTGTTTCGACGACTGGATACTCTCAGAATCCAGTAATCCGGGCAATATTGTTTAGCTGATACGGAACATGAGTCGGCAGAAGACGGCGAAGAAACATCGCCCAGCCGTCACTGTTGCCAGATTCCGGCATTATTGAAATGCTTGATTCTGCATGCTGATCTCGGGCCCCGGCTCAAACACAACGACTTCGTCAAACGCAATTTCTATGTCTTTTTCATAGAAATACGTCTGCGAAGCGTCGGCCGTATGGATGCGAATTGACTTGACCGCAGCGCTCTGGAAGTCCCTGATGGTCGCTGCGGACGCCGGATTTGCCAGTAAATCAGCGAACTGCTGCCTGTCATTCAGTACGGGAGAAATCAGGAACCCGCTTTCTGCAGAGCTTGCTGTCAACCGATAGGATTTCGACTCGTTCGCGTGCGACACCTCAAGCCACAGCGGTGGCAACTTGTAGGCAAAGGTTGCCAGACCACCTGCTGTCGTCTGCTTCATGCGAATCCGGCACCAGATTGGCCCTCCGGTCACCGGCGGTAACTGCACACGCTGATTCCATGTGGTCATTACGTCATCTATTCGCTGCAGCGATACGTGACGCTGAGCACCAGTTCGACAGAGCAAAAGGTCGGTTGGCAAGTCCTCCTGAACCTGAAAGCTTCGCAGAAATTCCAGCCACAGTCGTCCGTCATTAAGTGTCGGAAAGCGTTCGAAGATCGGGTTGATTCGGAAGAGGACGAACTGCGGCCCAGCGGGCGACCGATAGTAGGCCGCGTTCTGTTCGGCCAGCCACGGCGCGTGCGTGGCATACGTGTGCATGACGGGGCGCGGACGAAAATCACTCGTCTCGTCAGCAATCGCCATGGCCAGCTTGTCAGGCACCACATCGATTCTGCCGTTGAGATGCGGAAGAGGGTGCTTGCGCCGGACGTCTTCCAGATTCGCTTCGTGTCGTTTCTGCATGAAATCGTCACCGCTCAGCACCGCCTTCATGGCCGCTGGATGATGTGGATTTGACAGAACCGTGAGCGCGAACGCCGAGTGGCGTGTTTCAAAGAAACGGGAGTAGGCACTCACCGTGACGATCATCAACAACACACCGGACAGTGCCATCCCCATCACGGAGCGCTTGTGCAGGATCTCATCTCTCGCGCCAGTCGCAAGCATCGAAAACAACGCAATCAGGAACGCGGAGCCAAAATAGACGGGCAATTTATGACCGTGGAAGCCGACAAACGTGAACTTAAAAACGAGGAATAACAGCACACAGAAAATTCCCGGAATAATTCCGGAGCGAATGAAGCCCTGCCCGGATATTCGACAACGCTGACAGAACGGAAGCAATGGAATGAGCAGCGCACCGATCAGCACGAAGGCAATATCGAATGGTTCCGTTTCCCAGTTTGTCATCGCATCCACATAGCGGGACGCGACTTCGAAGCCGGCAGTAAAGTAATGACTGATGTCAGAGAACTGTTGACCGGACAGCCCCCAAAACAGAAGAGTCGCTCCAACGATGGCCATAGACTGCAGCGGCAGCCTGCGATCCCACACGTCACTTCCTGCCACAACCAGGACGACGAAGTAGGTGGCTGGGACAAAACTGTATTTGGTCAAAGGCAGCAGACCAACAATCAGCACCAGCGATATCGACAATGCGATATCCGCCCACGACCGCTGTGACAAGTCTTCCGACTGTGACGATCGATGAGCCTGCCTTTCTGCGACAAGTACGACCAGAAATGAAAACAGGAAGATCATCGATTCCAAGGCAACAACTCTAACAGCAACCAGCGTCACCATTAGTGCCAGCCACGGCGAAGCCGTGAAACGACGTGCCATACGCCAGACCAAACAGAAAAACACGGTCGCCAGAATCACCCAGATCGCCAGCATCGGTGAGTAGGTCTGAGGGTGATACATCCGCGTCGTCAGAAATCCAAATGGCCCATACGTGAAGATAACGTCGGTGCCAAATCGAAGACAATCCACAAACGACTGATGCAGCACGTAGCGCCACGACGGATCGCGGAACTCTTCACTTGTCAGGTATGCGGGAATCCATGGCGGAAGAGAGACAAAGGAATACAGCAGCCCGAAGGCAAATGCTGTGCTGCTGGGCAGTCGACTCGCGGGTTCCTGGGCTGATTCAGAGCGGGCGAACATGAATAACTCAAGCTGGGATTATTGGGGAAGCTGTTTCTCTGGCATTTCAGGCCGAACAGTCCGTAATTCGCCTTGTTAGTCGAAAAGTAGCACAAAGAACCCAATCCCCCGGACCTGGCGTTGATTAGTGCCCTGGGAATCCAGTTGACGCTGCCGAATATACGGAATTAGCCGAATGTGGTCATGTAATTCGATTGCATCGAATAGCCCCTGCTGCCCCGATTTTCGTTGGCGGAATCAGAGTGGAACAGTCGTCACGTATAGTTTTTGGGGCCCGAATCGACATTCTCGGGCAGCAGGCTCACCCCAGATACGGGCCCCGCCAGTAGTAGGTATGGCGGGGCCCCAACCAGTTAATCGCCCCGGAATGGGCGGTTGAAAGAAGTCGGAATTGACGGGGGAATTTCTTCGAAGTACACTTCCTGCACTTGACTTGGCGACCAACTATGCGTCGCCCCGGCGTTTTTGGGGCTTTTCATTTCGAAAGCCGCTTCACGGGACTGCATGCTAACGCATCCCCATCCTGCCTCCAGGTGCAGGCTCTGACTCCGCCGGATTTGCTGGTGCCTGAACAGACGTGCTGTCCGCCAGTGATCTTCTGCTAACCTAATTATTGGATATTCCCTTGCAGCTCTTATCAGAGACCAGCTTCGCAGCGTTCGGCCTGAACGAAAAAACCGTGGCCAATCTTGCCGCGAAAGGCTATGAAGTTCCCAGCCCCATTCAGGCAGAGTTGATTCCCATTGCCCTCACCGGACAGGACTGCATCGGGCAGGCACGCACCGGCACAGGCAAAACAGCGGCTTTCATGCTGCCGTCGATGGAACGCCTCGATCTCAGTGAACCCGCCATTCAGATTCTCGTGCTGGCACCAACACGGGAACTCAGTGAACAGGTGATGGAAGAATCGAAGAAGCTGTGCGGAGGGCGTGTTCGCCTGACGCTCGGTGTGGGAGGCCGCCCCATCCACACTCAGATCCGACAGCTTGAGAACGGTGCTCAGGCAATCATCGGTACACCGGGCCGAGTCATTGATCTGCTCCGTCGTGGAGTTCTGAAACTGGACAAGCTGAAAATCGTCGTGCTGGACGAAGCAGACCGCATGCTCGACATCGGTTTCCGTCCCGACATTGAACGGATTCTCAAACACTGTCCGCAACAGCGTCAGACATTGTTGTTATCTGCCACGATGCCGGAACCTGTCGAAAAACTGGCACGTCGATACATGATCGATCCACAAACGGTGGATCTGTCCGAAGACACCGTCGTGGTCGATACGATCGAGCAATTCTACATCACTGTAGACGAGAACCGTAAGCGTTCCACTCTGCTGCGTGTGATCGCTCAGGAAAAGCCAGCGCAGGCAATTGTGTTTACACGAACCAAGCGCGGAGCGGACAAGCTGCACGAAATCTTTTCCCGACGACTCAAAACGGATCGAATCGCGGCCATTCACGGTGATCTCCCGCAGAGCAGACGTGATCGGGTAATCAGAGATTTGCGAGCCGGAAAACTTCGTTTGCTGATCGCCACTGATGTAGTGGGTCGAGGAATCGATATCAGCGGCATCTCGCACATTATCAATTACGACATTCCGGAATTCTGCGACGACTACGTACACCGTGTCGGCCGGACCGGTCGCCTGTCATCGGCCGAGAACGGCCGAGCCATTACCTTTGTCCGTGGCGACCAGGGAGGCGAACTGACGAACATCGAAATGCGAATCAATACTGTGCTTCCGGAATACCGCATCGAAGGTTTCGAAGCGTCAGTGCCGAGAGAGCGAACGCAGCGGAAAGTGCGAAAATTCGGCGCTTAGAGCCGCTTACGATAATACGTAGCACGTTTGGGCTCGTGGGAAGCCCATATTGCAGGCCGGAAAACGTTTTTCGCGGCCATGAGTCAGCGTAATACGCTGTAGTTGTTCCGGGCGAAGGTAACGGTACGCGGCCCTGCGGTTCGCGCAGCCTGATTGCAGGCCCCGCCCACAGGGCTTACTTCTCTGCAGGCGACTTGATAAGTTCACCTACTGTGACACGGCCATCCGCCAGACTGCTCGCAAGTTCCTTCGCATCCAGTGCCGTCAGGGGACTGATCTCCACGGTCGCAGTTTCCGGCACCGAGTGTCCCGCGGTCGCCAGCCATTCTCTACCGATGCGACTGAGTGCCCCACGCGACGTCGCTGGCGAATCATTTCCGTCAGCGTTCTTAACGGGATTGAATTCACGCTCCCGATTGCCCTCCACGATCAACGCCGTCGTCGCCAGAGGAAGAGCGTCAAAGATAAAACGCTCAAACTTATTGGCGTTCAGATCCGACGTTTGGATCAGCTTACCCTCGGTGTCAATGTGATCGACTGACTTCCTGGCGACATGCAGTTCCAACTGGCCGTCGCCGGTCGTCAATTGCTCCAGAAAGGTCAGTGAAAACATGTGGATCGCCGTGTTGCCTGCCCAGAAAACCCACTGACCGGATGCGTCTTTGCCTGCGGCCTGCTGCTCATCAAGTTCGCTGTATTCAATGATCTCCACGTGGCCGTCAATGTCGACAAGAACGCCCATGGGTTCCATCGGATGCTGTTTCTTTACGACGTTCGTGGTCAGTTGAGAATCATTCAGCGTATGTAGACCGACCAATGCCGGGTCGCACATGATCACTGTCGGGTTGTCGACCTGATGGTAGAAGAAGCTCTCGATCCCCTCTTTCGCCATGCGGTCCAGCAGTCCTGACGATTTCAATGCCGTGACAAGTCCTCCGTGGCCATCCGGGGACAGACAAATAACGCCCGGGGCACTCATCAGAACGCGGCCGCTGGACGCGTCAACGGCCGGCATGCTGCCTTGCTGAAAAAATGCCACGGTATTGCGATCGAAACCCCAGTAATCGTGCTGCTCAAAGAATTTGATTGTCTCTGAGTGAGTGGCAGAACTTGTCATGATCAACCACGGAATCTCGCCACCGTGACGCCGTTTCCTTGCCAGAATCTGTTCCGCAAACACCTGAAACAGACTTCGGCTGCTGTTCGGCCCTATTGGGAACATGCCCTTGGGATGGGCGAATCCCAGACGACTCCCCTGTCCACCAGCGACGGTGATCACGGCCACTTTTCCATCCGCCAGCAAATGCGTTCCGGCTTCCGCTGCCCGCTGCCATTGAGCTTCGTCTGCTTCCGACGAAGGCTGCAACACGACGGCCTTTGGCGCGGCGGACTGCTGTACCCGGTCCACGCCTGCATCTAACGAGGCAGCGGCATTTGGGGATTCCTGCCAGACCCGCTGAACCGTTGCAAAGTCGATAGATTCGATCTGAGCCGCTAGGGAGTTCTGTTGTTCGGCTGAAAGTTCGTCCCACCACTGCAGCAAATGCTCCTGGCGATATTCGGCAAGTTTCGTCGCGACTCCCGGCGGCGTTGTCGTCATATCCTGGCGATTTCTGTCCAGCTAAAAAGACTTCCTGAATGCTGTCTGCAGCGGGCATTTGCACCGTATTCATGTGCGCGGTACCGTCCCAGTGCTTGAGCATAGTCGCTTTGCACCGTTTGCCCAAGACAAACACCAAGCATCATGCCATCGACCCAATGCGTCAGGCAATTCCTTTCTGGGTGCTGTAAACGCGGACGCCGGGGTCAATCACGACACGAACCTCGCGTGATTGCCAGCTCTACCAGCGGAGGATAAGATCGCAGAAAGCCGGCCGGCCAAATAAAAAACGACCAGCAAAAATGCTGATCGTTTGAGTACGCCCGATAGGATTCGAACCTATGACCTGCGGAGTAGAAGTCCCTGCCAAGCCTTGCAACGGGCTTTGGCAGGGATTTCATCTGCCTTTGTTTTTGCAGGTGAAGTGTTCGTGTCGACGACTTCACAGCGGCCTGCAAAATGGTAGCAACAAGCCTGCAGAGGTCTTTGGCCACTACCATTTTACTACCACTTTTGGTTTTCCAATGTGGGAGCCAACGAATCATCTCATTCCGGTGGACACTGAGTTTCGACCACTTTTAGACGAGCCCTTCTCGTATCGACTGACGCACGAAATCATTGTACGTCTGGCACGAGTTCTTTCTGGCGTGCATCTCACCTGAATCAATTTGCAGTGCCGTCAGGTTTGTTACGCGGCTTCGAAATTCAAACGGCAAAGCTGATTCCCCGTTGTGGTTAGAGTCTGCCGGGCTACTCGAAGAACGTCAGCTTCGAGGAAATCGAGAAGAACGAATTCAACTTGAACCTGCCTCGCTACATAGACAGCCGGCAGGCCGAAGATACTCACGACATCGCCGGCCACTTGCAGGGCGGCATTCCGGTTGCCGGTGTCGATTCGCTGGCCGCGTACTGGGACGTTTGCCCCGGCCTGCGCACGAGCCTGTTCACCGACAACCGCCCCGGCTACGTCGATCTGGCCGTCGACAAGGCCGACATCAAATCGGCAATCTACGAACATCCCGATTTCGCCGCCTACATCGACCAGATGAACCAGCGCTTTGACCAGTGGCGTCAGCGGGTCGCGGCCGAGCTGCGAGGGCTCGCGGCCGGTGCGAAGCCGAAGCAGATCATCGGCGAGCTGTCCGAAGACCTGCTGGCCCACTACACCGACCGGCCGCTGATCAATCACTACGACGTCTACCAGCATTTGATGGACTACTGGTCCGACGTGATGCAGGACGACGTTTACCAGATCGCCGCCGAAGGCTGGAGAGCGGAGACGTATCGCATCCTCGTCAAGGACAAGAAGGGCAAGGAGAAGGACAAGGGCTGGGCCTGCGATCTGGTTCCCAAGCCGCTGATCGTCGCGCGGAACTTCGCTCCGGACAGCACCCAGCGTTGAATCGTTTCCTGTTCAGCAGACGACAGCGCCTTTTGTCCCTCAGGCGGCATGCGCCGTTCCTGCACAACTTCGTACAGCAGGCTTTTCTCAGGCCTCCCGAGAGACAATACGGATCCGGATGCGCTGCCCCGAAGAATCGCCGGCCCCGAACGCAGGTCGAGTTCAGCCTTTTGTTTCGTGCCATGACAGCCGAAACAGTGAGTGGCAAAAATGGGGCGAACATGTTCTTCGAAGACAAGAGTGTCGGGTGCCTCCTGGGCAC
>JAQWLN010000237.1 GCA_029247265.1 Fuerstiella sp. | reverse complement strand
TTTCAGCAGGCCCGGTTTGCGTCCACTCCGGATCATCTTCGGCGGTTGAACGACATGGCGTTTTCCGGAGATGGCGAACCAACAACATTTCGTAACTTCGACGAAATCATCGCTCAGGTCGCCAACGTGCGACGGAAACTGGTCAGCGACGATGTAAAAATGGTTCTGATTACCAACGCCACTATGTTTCATCGCGCACACGTCAGTCGCGGTCTGCAGCTGCTGGACGAAAACAACGGACAGATCTGGGCCAAGCTGGACGCAGGCACGGAGGAATATTTTAAGCTGGTCGATCGTACCACCATCCCGTTTCAGCGCGTTCTGGACAATATTACGGCGGCAGCGATCGTCCGACCGGTGGTCATCCAGAGTCTGTTCATGAACGTGAACGGAGAACCCCCGTCCGAATCCGAAATCGACGCCTTTTGTCTGCGACTACGTGACATCACTGCTTCCGGAGGCCGACTGGAATTGATTCAAATCTATACCGTCGCCCGGCAGCCCACTGAATCATTCGTCACGCCACTCACCGAACCCCAGTTGCAGCACATCGCTGCCAAAGTTGAGTCAACGACGGGACTGCAATCAGCCGTGTATTCCTGATATCATAGGACTTACACCGCCGATACCTCCCGCCATGCCGGACTTCCATCCATGACCGAATTTGATGCCTTCGAGGCAGAATCCCGCCGCTCATTTCTGAAACAAATGTCTTCGGCGTCCGCCGCTGCCATGGCAATGGGCGCGCCGTCGGTGCTCGCGAATGAATCCGACAAGATCGAACAGCCTCGTCCCACGGCGGACGCCTGCATCATCCTGTGGATGGCCGGAGGCATGGCAGCTCCCGAAACCTTCGACCCTAAGCACTACGAACCGTACAGGGAAGGGCTGGAGGTCGAAAAGATCATCAGCACGTTCCCGGGAATCGACACGTCTGTCGACGGGTTGCAGATTTCTGAAGGGCTGGAAAACGTTGCTCAGGTCATGGACCGCGCAACGCTGATCCGTTCTGCCTATCAGGCAGACCTGGGCAATATCCTGCATTCGCGACACCAGTATCATTGGCATACCGGTTACGTACCGCCTCAGACTGTGGCCGCGCCTCACATCGGCGCATGGATGGCTCGGCTGCTGGGTCCGCGCAATGAGGTGATTCCACCGTTTATTAACATCGGGCAGCGACTTGAGGGCGTGGGAGAATCGGAAGAACTGAAGGCGTTCACCACCGGTGGTTTTCTGGGCACGGAATTCGGTCCGTTTAATCTGCCCTATCCGGAAGAGGCCGCGCGATCCGTGCGTCCTCCCAAAGGTATGACGGCTGCACGATTTCGCAAACGCTACGACGTACTGAAAAAGATGATCGAAGCCAGAGCTGATCGCAACGTGGCCAGCGACTATCATATCCAGTCGATGCTGAAGTCTGTCGACAACGCTCACCGGCTGCTCAGTTCAGAAGACCGCAACGCCTTCGACCTGACTTTGGAACCTGAGGAGGTTCAGAAGACGTACGACACCGGGCGATTTGGTCGAGGCTGCCTGCTGGCTCGACGACTTGTTGAAGCGGGTGCTCGATTCATTGAAGTGACAACCGAATACGTGCCCTTCTTTCAGTTTGATACTCACGAGAACGGGCACACAACGCTGGCCCGCATGAAGCAGGAAATCGATCAGCCCATTGCTCAACTGGTGCGGGATCTGGAAGATCGAAACATGCTCGATCGCACACTGATCGTCATCGCCAGCGAATTCAGTCGGGACATGATCATCGAAGGAGTTCCCGGCAGCACGGCTCGCGATCAGTCACGGGCGAAGACGGACGTTTTGAAAGAAATGAAGCATTACGGACTGCATCGCCACTTCACAGGTGGAACATCGGTCGTGATGTTCGGCGGCGGCATGAAACAGGGATTCGTGTACGGCAAAACTGCTGACGAGCGTCCGTGTATCGCCATTGAAAACCCAGTCAGCATTACAGATCTGCATGCAACGATCTACAAAGCCATGGGCATCAGCCCCCGCACCGGGCTGGACGTCGAACGACGCCCCTTTTATGTCACAGAAGACGGAGAAGGTAAACCAGTCAATTCGCTGTTTTCGTAGGCCGTCAGAGTTCCGGTGTCGGTGCGAATCGGTGTTATTGTGGTGAAATTGCCGGGTCGTCGTGCTATAATTTCAGCCCTCCACCGCCGCCCGCCTCAATACTGCATTGCCGACTTGCCATGTCACGAAGAGTCCTGACATCTCTGGTGCCTGAATCCTGCATGCGTGCGGCCGTCGTCATCTTTCTGTGCACACCGGCGGCTTGGGGACAGAACGAACCCAACGTAGACTTCGAAAACGACCTTCAGCCGATTTTCACTCGCTTCGGATGTTCGTCCGGGCCTTGTCATGGCAAAGCTCGGGGCCAGGGCGGATTTCAGCTTTCGCTGCTCGGTTTTGACACGAATTACGACTACGACGCGATTGCCAAAGAAGGCCGCAGCCGCCGGGTTTTTCCGGGAGCTCCCGAACGCAGTCTGCTGCTGACGAAACCCACGGCGCAGGTGCCTCACGGCGGAGGCAAGCGGCTGGAACCGGACGGCCCGGAATACAGGATGATTCTGAAATGGATTCGTGATGGCATGCATCGGCGAGTCGAAGATGCACCGCGACTGGTGAAAGTCACCGTCGTCCCGGATTCTGCCATTCTGAAAAACGAACAGACTCAGCAGCTGACTCTGACCGCTCACTTCAGCGATGAATCCACTCGGGACGTAACGCGGCTCGCGGCATTCCAGTCTAATGAAGCCGCGATCGCCTCCGTTGCCGATACTGGTTTGGTGACGGCTGGTTCGATCACAGGAAACGCCGCCATCATGGCTCGGTTCATGGGGCAGTTCGCGGTCTGCGATGTGACCATTCCCCGTTCCGAACCTGTGCCGGAAAAGGTCTATGTGGCGTTGCCGCGAAAAAGCTTTATCGACGATCTGGTCTGGCAGAAGCTCCAGCGCCTTAACATTACGCCATCTGAATCGTGTTCGGACCACACATTTCTGCGGCGTGTCACAACCGACATTTGCGGACGAATGCCTCGGCCGGATGAGGTCGATGCGTTTCTGGTGGACACATCGACCGACAAACGCGAACAATTGGTGGACCGTTTGTTATTGGAACCGGATTTCGCCGACCACTGGGCCAACAAATGGGTGGATCTGCTGCGACCGAACCCCTACCGCGTCGGAATCAAGGCTGTGCTGAATTACGACTACTGGATCCGCCAGCGTTTTCACCAGCGCATGCCATGGGACCAGTTTGCCAGAGAACTGGTCACGGCGAAGGGCAGTACATTTCGAAACGGTGGTGTCACGCTTTTTCGTGATCGACGTTCGCCGGACGAAGTCGCCGTGCTGGTCAGCCAGTTATTTGTCGGGGTTCGCCTTGAGTGTGCAAAGTGTCATCATCACCCCTTCGAAAAATGGGGGCAGGATGACTTCTACAGTTTCTCTGCCTGGTTTGCGAAAGTCGGCCGCAAGGGAACAGGAGTCTCACCGCCGATTTCCGGTTCCGAGGAATACGTCTTTGCCGGCACCAAAGGCAGTGTCAAACATCCGGGAACCGGCGAAGTCATGAAGCCACGGGCTCTGTTTGGCGAAGCACCCCTTGCGGATGATGTGGAGGATCCTCGTGATGTGCTGGCGAATTGGATGACGTCTCCGGACAATCCTCTGTTTGCCCAGGTCATGGCCAATCGGGTCTGGGCTGACCTGATGGGACGAGGTCTTGTGGAACCGGTTGATGACTTTCGAGCGACCAACCCGGCGTCAAATCAGCCCCTTGTTGAAGCGCTGGGTGTGCACTTTCGGGACTCCGGATTTTCACTCACGGAACTCGTTCGTGTGATCGCCAATTCTCACGTGTATCAATTGAGTTCGCTGCCCAACGAACGAAATATCGCAGACACACGAAACTATTCACGGCACTACCGCCACAGGCTACGCGCGGAAGTGCTGCTGGATGGGTTCGCGGATATATCCGGAGTCGCTCAGTCATTTGATGCGATGCCGCCGGGCACGAAGGCTAAGCAGATCTGGACACACCGCACGAAGTCTCTGTTCCTGGACACGTTTGGACGGCCCGACCCTAATCAGGATCCGCCATGTGAACGCACGACAGATTCAACGGTCGTGCAGAGTCTGCATCTGATGAATTCGGAAAAACTGCATACTGATGTTCTGAATAACACAGGAAACGCTGCAAAACTGGCCGAATCTGATAAAGATGCCCCCGCCCTGGCTAAGGCACTTTATCAGCTGGTCTACGGAAGAAATCCGTCAGCTGAGGAAATTGCGGTGGTGGACGGGTTGCTGACCGCAGAAAATGCTAATCGACGCCATATCGTTGAAGATCTGATGTGGGCGATGTTGAATACACCTGAGTTTGTCCTGCAAAACTGAGAGAACGAACGAATGACATTGCGACGAAACTGCCAGGGAATAACTCGCCGAGATTCCATTCAGTACGGTCTTGGCGCGTTGCTGGGGACGGGACTCGTTGATGGTCTGCGCGTTCGCGGCGAGGCCGCAAAGAATGGCGAAGGGCCAAAACCAACGGCCGAACGCTGCATCCTGATCTGGATGGATGGTGGCCCCACTCACTTTGAAACCTTCGATCCCAAGCCGGATGCCCCCGTCGAATTTCGTGGTGAGTTCACTCACACCAAAACGGCCGTACCTGGCGCGTTGTTTTCGGAACACATGGTCAAGCTGGCGGCAAGTCTGGACGACTTCGCCATGATTCGTTCCATTCGGCACAACCAGGGCAATCATGGTGCCGGCAATCACTACATGATGACCGGTTCTCCGCCCCGCATTCCCGTTGGCTGTGGGGCATTTGTCAGTTTTCACCCCAGCCTTGGTTCGGTTGTTGCAAAAGAACTTGGCGAAGACAACGGTCTGCCGCCGTATTTCAGCATGCCACAGATGTCGCGTTCCGGGGGGCCGAATTTTCTTGGCGCGAAGTACGCTCCGTTCGTCGTTTCCGACAATCCCAACAGCAGCAACTTTAAAGTGCGCGATGTCGCTCTGCCCAAGGAACTGGGGGAAGCCAGATTCAACGTTCGTACAGATCTGCGAACGAAAATCGATCGCATGGTTCGGCTGAATGACGAAGCAGCGGCAGATCCTGTGGCAGCGTTCGACGAGTATTTTGAGCAGGGCTACAACATGGTAACCTCTGCTGAAGCTCAGTCAGCATTTGACATCGAGAAGGAATCCGATGAAACGCGAGACCGCTATGGTCGCAATACGTTCGGTCAGCGCTGCCTGCTGGCCCGTCGGCTGGTCGAAGGGGGCGTGCCTTTCGTTACCGTTTATGATGGTGGCTGGGATCATCACAGCAACTTATTTGACGCCTGCCGCAAGCGTCTGCCGGACTGGGATAATTCCGTGGCAACGCTGATACAGGATCTGAAAGAACGTGGTCTGCTTGAGACGACACTCGTTGTGGCTCTTGGCGAATTCGGAAGAACGCCGAAAGTGTCCACGTTGACCGGTCAGAAGAAACCTGGTCGAGATCACTGGGCGAATGCAATGTCTGTGCTAATGGCAGGCGGTGGAACTCCAGGTGGTGCGGTCGTAGGAGCCACGGATCGCAAGGGGTATTCCGCTGTCGACCGAGTGCTGTCGCCGGAGAACTTTGTGTCGACCATCTATCACAAGCTGGGCATCGATCCGGGCAAACTGCTGTACACGCCGCAGGGCCGTCCGGCCCACCTTGTCAGTGATCCGACACCGATCAGAGAGTTGGTCTAGCGGCAGTTGCACACGGCCCCCGCGTTTGCATGGCAGCCCTGGATGAGCCACTGCATGCATATCCACTAAGCGACCAACGGGAGCGGACCGCGTTAGTTGTTTTGTTCGGCCAGTGTCCAGCGCAGGAATGCTTCAAGGAACCTGTCGATGTCGCCGTCGAGAACCGGCTGAGGGTTCCCGGCCTTTTCTCCAGTGCGAGCATCCTTAACGTATTGCTCCGGGTGCAGGACGTAGTTGCGAACGGTTGCTCCGCCGAACCCGATCTTGGACTTGGAACCGCGTTTCGCCGCCAATTCTGCGTCCCGTTTCTCCATTTCCAACTGGTACAGCTTGGCTTGCAGCATCTTGCGCGCGGTCGCACGATTCTTGTGCTGACTGCGTTCGTTCTGACACTGCACGACAACTCCGGATGGTCCGTGAGTCAGTCGGACGGCAGAGTCCGTCTTATTCACGTGTTGTCCACCCGCTCCACCAGCGCGATACGTGTCTTCCCGGACTTCACTGTCCCAATTGATGTCAACTTCAAAATTGTCGTCCAGCTCCGGGCTGATATCAACGGCGGCAAAAGCTGTATGACGTCGTCCGGCAGAATCAAACGGGCTGATGCGAATCAGACGATGATTTCCGGTTTCGCCTTTAAGATATCCAAACACATAGTCGCCACGAATGGCGATCGTGGCGTTTCGAATCCCAGCCTCTTCACCGTGTGAAATGTCGATTTCTTCGATCTTGAATCCGCGACGCTCGGCCCAGCGCGCATACATCCTAAGCAGCATCTGTGCCCAGTCGGCCGAGTCCGTGCCTCCTTCGCCGGCCTGCACCTGAACGTAGGCCGCGCAGATGTCTTCGGGCTCAGACATGGTCGCCTGCAGCTCGACACGGTCGATGTCTTTTTCCAGTTGTACGACCGCCGTTTCCAGTTCGGCCTCGCTGCCGGGATCCTCTTCGGCAAATTCAACCAGCACCTGAACATCGTCTCCGGCGGTGACCAGAGCTTCCAGCGGACTCACCAAGCCTTTGAGACGCTGCATTTCCGCTACTGTTTTTTGCGCCGCTTCCTGATCGTTCCAGAAGTCAGTGGCGTTCATGCGCTCACTGACGGACTCCAGTTGTTTCTGCTTGCTGTCGAGGTCAAAGACACCCCCGAAGGTGAACGATTCGCTGCATCAGTTCTTCGCACTTGTCTCGCAGTTCGGCTTCCATGGACGTCTGATTCTCTGGTCGAAGTGAAGATACCTAAACACCTGGCCCTGCACCTGGCGTAACAAGGGTTGGGCCACGCGGTTGCTTTCCGGTCGCACGGGATTGCAACAAACTACAGTGCCGGATGCAATCGATCAGCGTCTGCCAGCGGAACTGCGCATGAAAAAAGCTGAGTCCCGGGGGTTAAGGACCCAGCCTTCGTGAGGTATCTTGTCGCGATGCGAACTGGCTTCCCATCAGCTCGTACTGGCGACTGCTTCGAGCCTGAGGCCACCCGCACTTGTTGCGGCGAATCAGAACCAATGCGGTCCGTCGAATGCCATGCCGTGAGCGTATGGCATTTGACCACAGCAAGGCTGAGGTGCGGCAGCCGGACAGCAAACGGGGACACAGCAGCTTCTTTTGTGCTTATGAGCAAACAGCACACCCAGCAGGCAGGTTTGGCGAGGAGGACAGCACGCCGGTGCCGGTGTACAGCACACGGGGGCCGGGGTACAGCAGACTGGTGCAGGTGCACAGCAGGTCGGCTGGGCACAGCTGGAATGAGCTCGGCAGAATAAACCGGCCTTGGCCGATTGCGGCATGATGGCAGCGGTGGCACCCAGTACGGCCAGCAGCATGAGAAATCGCTTCATGATTCATGACTTTCCGAAAAGACGTGTGGAGGTCTTCACGTGCGGGAACAGCCGAAACGTGAAGCATTTCCGTGAGTATTCCCGGTAAGCAGCGGGTGCCAACCGGCATCTTGCCGATCGCGAGCGGCTTGCTCAGACAACGGTGCGGCGCTGTCGATTTGAAAGCTTTGTTGCCAAAATGCAGCGTTGCAGAAATACAAAATTCCCGCGCAAACAGAGTCGATTGCACTAAGCGGCGGAGGCCCTTAGTTGTCCACCATCCCGGTGTTCAGAAACGGGAATTTTTCGTTGTTGGCCGTTCTGGCGTCCGCCATCACTCCCAGGAACCACGAGGGGTTACTCTCGAAGCGTTCTCGATTTTCCATGTTGGCGAAGAAAAACGCCTGGCCCAGATAAAACGAGCCGTACTCGATCGACCCGGCAGTCGCGCGGTTTTCCTGGAACAATTCAACCAGATCACACCCGTGCAATTTGGGAATGTACCGGTTCGGGTCTTCGTTGAACTGAACCACCTCGTCCGCAGACAACAGAAAATAGTCGACACCTTCGTGTGTCGCCACGAAATTGTCATTGCCCTTTTTCCACTCTCGCTGGACTGTCAGCGCCACTGGAGAATAGCCACCAACACCAACGACTTTTCCGTCGTGCCGTACGATCAAACAGGATCGTTTCCCGTTGTCTGATTCAGATAAATCACTGGTCTGGGGTTCCTGAGTGGCAACCACCTGCTGGTTCTTTCCGCTGATCGATTTCAGTCGCGCAACGTACTTATCCAGAGATACCGCACCCACATAGCGGCCGCCGATGCTTCCGTCAGGAAGCACGACAACCTCAGTGGGAAGCGTGGAGATCTTAAACTCTGCAATCAGCTTTCGGTGGCGATCTGAATCAATTCTGACACCGATCGCCGCCTTTCCCAGCAGTTCAATGACCTGCTTTCGCAGCAATACGTCGCGTTCCATGCGTCGACAAGCGCCACACCATGTGGCATCAAAGTGCAGCAGCAACGGTAACTTGTTTTTAGTGGCAAGCTGCCGGGCATCGTCGTAGGATTCCAACCAGTGATCGGTCGCTTTGGGCGGCTCAATCTGTTGTTGAAGTTCCGTCTTCGGCATGCCGGACTCAACGTCCATCTCCGGACTGGCCAGAAAACAAACCGTCAGCATCATCGTAACTGAACACACAGACATCGTGTTTCTTTTCTACAGGTGGGTTCCGAGTGCTGAAACGTCGCGGCCGTTTCGCTCAGAAAATGTTGTGAGGAGGGAGGCAAACTCTACGCCACTGATCGTCAGGCGTTTAAAAAACCCTTTTCGTCGAGGTAGGAAACAATCTCTTTGGCAAGTTCTTCAATGCCCTTATTGTCGGCATCCAATTCGATTTCGCAGTTTTCAGGTGCCTCGTAAGCAGCGTCAATTCCGGTGAACCCCTTAATCTCACCGGCCCGTGCCTTCTTGTAAAGACCTTTGGGGTCTCGAGCTTCGCAGGTTTCAAGGGAAGCGTTCACGTGGATTTCATGGAACTGCCCACCCGTCAGAATTTCACGAACCTGGTCACGATCGTCACGAAATGGAGAGATAAAGGCGCTCAGGACGATGACGCCGGCGTCGCAGAACAGCTTTGACACCTCACCAATGCGGCGAATGTTCTCGGTGCGATCTTCAGGGGCAAAACTAAGGTTTTTGTTCAACCCCATCCGAACATTATCACCGTCAAGCACAAACGTGTGAATTCCGCGATCATGAAGCATCCGGTCGACCGCGTTGGCGACTGTGCTTTTGCCACAGCCACTCAGACCAGTGAACCACAGAACGGCCCCCTTGTGGCCGTTAAGTTTCTGTCGTTCTTCGGAAGTGACGTTGTGTTCGTGCCAGGTAACGTTGGTTGCCGCCTGATCTGCCATGTTCTCAATTGCTTTGAAATGAAATCGATGACCGTTTCCAAGATGATTCCGGCGTTTGAATCTGCACCCGACGACCTTTGGGCGACTGGGCAGACGGACTGAGTAGTGGACATGCAGATAACCCACGTGCTGCGAGCGCGGAATGATAGGCAACTCAGAACGCGTGGCAATCCCTGCGATCCAACAAAATCAGGGCTTCTCATCACCGAAAATCAAGAGAAGCGAACCGTTCGGACGCAACTCCCGCCATTTCAACGGTTTCGATGCGTTTTTGACGGCCGGCTGTGTCCGTATCTGCAAATCTTCCCAACTGAACACCGATGCGCTGGAGGCCGTCGGAATTCGCTGATAGTCTGCCTTCTATCAGATTTTTTACAGGTGGAAGGCCGCAGCGGGGTGCAATAACATTGTTGCGAAACAACTGTTTTCGACTTCAAAGAAGGTAACACAGATGGCAGAGGGGCCGGATTTTTCAAAACTTGAACTCATTCCGGCCATCGCACAGGATGCCGAAACCGGCGACGTACTGATGATGGCATGGATGAATGAAGAGTCATTCAAAGAAACACTCGCCACAGGCCGAGTCGTATACTTCAGTCGCAGCCGGCAGAAGCTATGGCGAAAAGGTGAGGAAAGTGGCAACGTTCAGCAACTGAAGGCGATTTACTTCGACTGCGATGCCGACACTCTGCTGGTCAACGTCAATCAAATCGGCGGTGCCGCGTGCCATGAAGGCTATCGCAGTTGCTTTTTTCGACGGTTGGATCCAGCCACCGGTGATGTGGCTGTAGAAGGCGATCGCGTCTTCGACCCCGCCGAAGTCTACAAGAAGTAGTTCCCAGAGCCGCGGCACCCTTTTGCTGCCTGTCGTCGTTGATACGATTTACGAACTCCGCTGCTCTATCCATAATTATCCAACCGCATTTTCACTTAGAAAATCAAGATGTCCGGGCGAAAATTAAAACTTGGCATTCCTGCCGGCAGTCTGAAGGACTCGACAGCAGAGCTCTTCCGTCGAGCCGGCTACAACATCAAGTTTGCATCACGATCGTATTTCCCATCGGTGGACGATGACGAGATTGAATGCATGCTGATCCGTGCTCAGGAAATGGCTCGTTATGTCGAAAACGGCATTCTTGATGCCGGCATCACTGGACACGACTGGGTGCTGGAAACCAACGCCGACGTTCACGAAGTGTGTGAACTGCTGTTTTCAAAAGTCAGCCGCCGTCCCGTGCGGTGGGTGCTGTGCGTGCCGAATGATTCTCCCATCAAGACCGTACAGGATCTTGAAGGAAAATCGATCGCAACCGAAGCTGTCGGGCTGACGACCAACTACCTGAAAAAACACGGCGTCAATGCAAATGTTGAGTTCTCCTGGGGCGCAACCGAAGTGAAGCCGCCAAAGCTGGCCGATGCTATTGTGGAAGTGACAGAAACCGGCAACTCTCTGCGTGCCAATAATCTGCGGATTATGGATGAAGTCATTCAGAGTACGACACGGTTCATCGCCAACCCGGATCGTTATGCCGATGAATGGGTCAAAGCCAAAATCGACAACATTGCTTTAATGCTGAAATCGTGTCTCGCAGCCGAAGGCAAGGTCGGGTTGATGCTGAACGTCCATCGTGAAAAACTTGACGCTGTTGTCGACATTCTGCCGGCGCTGCAGACACCCACGATTTCTCACCTGTCTGATCCCGACTGGGTGGCGGTCAACACGATTGTTGAGGAAAAGCTGGTGCGGACGGCCATGCCTCGCCTGAAGGCCGCCGGCGCAAGGGGTATCGTCGAATATCCCATCAGCAAGATCATCGATTGACGACCGCCAGACATTCGAAGAATTATGCAGAACCCCTTCACCCTCTGATCGAAAGACACCACGTGGCACGGTTCCTGCAAGTCATGCTTGTCGTTATCTCATTGAACGCTTCCGCGGCACTGGCGCAGTCGTACGTCAACCTGCTGAATTCACCGACTTTGAACAAATGGATGAAGCCGTCCGGAGAAGACGTGGACGCCGGATGGCAGCTTGAACCGGGTGGCGTTCTTCACCTGTCCGGCAAAGGCGGTCACATCATTACGCGGCAGGAACATGGTGACTTCGAACTGTGGTTTGAATTCAGGATTGCCGACAAGGGCAACAGTGGCGTGAAATACCGGGTTAAACACTACGGCAGGCAATTGCTGGGCATCGAGTATCAGATTCTGGACGACAAAGCCTATCCGAAACTGACGCGTGACCATCTGACTGCATCACTGTATGACCTGGTACTGCCGATTCAAGATGAAACACGACTTAACGGTGGCGACGAATTCAACATCGGCAAGATTCGAGTTCAGAACAACCGTGTTCAGCATTGGGTCAACGGTCAGCTGACGATTGACGAACCACTCTGCGGTCCCCGCTGGAAGGCTCATGTCGCAGGCAGCAAATTCAGCAATAAGGAAGATTTCGGCGAAAACGTCATGGGCCACCTCATGCTGACAGACCACGGCAGTGAAGTCTGGTACCAAAATATGTTTATTCGCTCGCTGAGCTGCTGCAACAGCCCCAAACGTGAACACAAACGCCGAAACTCATGGGGCGGCCGCCGATGAAATTCGTCCTCGTCATTCCCGATGGTGTGGCCGACGAACCTCAGGCGTCGCTGGGAAATCAAACTCCATTGCAGGCGGCGGACATTCCGGCAATGGACGCTGTCGCTGCGGCTGGCATCGTCGGCCGAACAGACAACGTGCCTGCCAGTATGCCGTCGGGCAGCGACGTGGGAACAATGACACTGTTCGGTTACGACACGCTGAAGTGTCACACCGGCCGAGCTCCCATCGAAGCAGCGGCACAGGGAATCGAACTGAACCCCGGCGATTGGGCCGTTCGCTGTAATCTTGTGACCGTCAACGATGGCGTGATGCAGAGTTTTACTGCGGGACAGTATCCCAACGACGCCGGTCAGGCACTGATCAAACTGCTGCAGAAGGACCAGTGTGGTGACAGTCATTGGAAATACCATACTGGTGTCAGCTACCGAAACCTGCTTGTTTATCGCTCCCGCGGCAGCTCAGCACCATTTTCGGCAAAAACTCAGTCGACTCCGCCACACGACATCACAGATCAGCCCATCGCCGGCCATTTGCCGACGGGCCCTGGGTCAGAAAACCTGCGAGCTCTGATGGATCGCAGCGTCGAGCTGTTCGCTGATGCTCCCGCAAACTCGGCCCGACGTAACGCCAGCGATTTGCCCGCAACACAGACATGGCTGTGGGGAATCGGCCAGCGCCCTGATCTGCAACCCTTTGCTGATCGTTACGGTGTTCGGGGAGCTGTGATCACGGCTGTTGATCTGTTACGAGGTATGGGTCGGCTGATCGGATGGGACGTCGTGGAAGTCGAAGGCGCAACGGGCTACCTCGACACCGATTACGCCGCCAAAGGTCGGGCCGCCATTGAAACTCTTTCTCGCGACGACGTCGACTTTCTGGTTGTGCATGTCGAAGCCACAGACGAAGCGTCACACGAGGGTGAGACTGCTGAGAAAGTCAAAGCCGTCGAAAGTATAGATCGTGATATTGTCGCCCCCGTCCACGCCTGGTTGAAGCAGCAAGGGGATTACCGTCTGCTGATCAGCCCCGACCATCCCACGTTCCTGCGGACACGAACACACAGTCACGGGGACTGTCCGTTCGCAATGTGCGGTTCGGGCATTGAACGAAATGCGCCCACGACATACGACGAAATTGCGGCGACGGCATCTGATGTTGGTTTCCCGGAAGGTCACGAACTCATGGGACGGTTTCTGAACGTGTCTTAGCAGAATTCAACCGTTTGGGAACATGCGACAGACAAAACTGATGAATGATCATCACCTCCAATCCGTCTAAGGCGCCGTTGATGAAGGACGAACCGCAACCGTTCGGTCTCCCCACAGCCGAAGAACTCAGAAAGTACAGAATCTGGGATTCCTACTTTCTGCCTTTGCAGAGTGCCAACGGTCAGCGATTTTCGAGCGATGTAAATCGTTCACTATCGGCCATCGAAAAATCGGCCATCGAGCGGTTGTGTGTATTTCTTCATGTTGGGCTGGGCACGGCAGATTCAGCGACGGAAGAAAAATTACGTGGCAACCCCGATGCTGTTCTTGCGCCGCTCAGGCAATGGGGCAATAAGCTGATTCCCATGATGCGGTTGAACCCGACCGACATCCGCGGCTCACTGGACGCGTTAAACCGCTGGATGCGCGACGGGCCAATGGCCGGTGTGTACTTCGCCAGCAGCAACAGGGCATCACTGCCCTGTAATCATCGTAACTTTGATCCGCTGGTGCAGCGAATACATGAGCTGGGCGGCGTCATCATGCAGCATACGTGGTTCAAGACCGGCGGCAAGGACAGCATTGGCGAGTCGACCCCGTCCGAACTCGCAGAACTGGCCGGGCGTTTCCCGGACATCCAATTTCTCTGCGCCCATGCCGGTGGCGAATGGGAAAAGGGCATCCGGGCCATCCGAGCCTTCCCGAATATTTTGGCCGAAACATCAGGGTTTGATGCGACCGCTGGTTTCGTCGATATGGCAGTTCGCGAACTGGGGGACGAACGCATCGTATTTGGAAGTCATCTGCCATCGCGAGCTCTCGGAACCGAACTCAGCAAGGTTCTGAACGCCGATATTTCGGATGCGGCACGAATGAAAATCCTCGGAGGAAATCTGCGCCGTCTACTTGCTCCGATCCTCGTAAATAACAAGTAACCCGCATGGCCACAGACGGTGGTACCTGGCAGGATTGCTCTTACGAACTCATTTATCAGGACCTTGAAGCACATGAACGATAAGCCCCCCCGCCTTCTGCATGCAGCAGGCCTGCGACGGAATGTCGTGGCCGCATGGTGTGTGCTGTCAGTCACGTTGTATTCAGCGTATTCCTGTCATGCAGCGGCCGCGAAAAACGTTGTGCTCATGATCTCCGACAACCAAACGTGGTTCGACGTCGGTTGCTACGGTAATTCGGTCGTGCAGACGCCGAACATAGATCGCCTGGCTGCGGAAGGCGTGAAGTTTGAGACCTCGTTCGCCACAACCGCATCGTGCGGTCCCAGCCGCGCCGTCATCTACAGCGGACTGCTTACGCATCGCAACGGTCAGTATGCCCACCCGCATCGCGAACATAATCAGGAAATCCGCCCGGACGTGACGACGGTGTTTGCGATGCTCAGGGCCAATGGCTATCGCACCGCACTGATCGGCAAGGACCATGTCCGGCCCCTGGACAAGTACCCGATCGATTTCAAGCCGAAAGGCAGCTCACGCAACGTCATCCAGATGGCGGCGGCGGCTGATCGCTTCATGGCGGAGTCCGAGAAGCCTTTCTTTCTGGTGATGTCGTTTAGCGACCCTCATCCTGTTTCCATCGACGGCAAGGGCTGGGGCGTTCCGTCGTCGCAGGATGGATATCGTCCTGTCCAGTACGATCCCGGGGACGTAAAGACACCTGGTTTTCTACCGGACACGGCGGAAGTTCGTGAGGGCATCGCTGGCTATTATCAGCAGATCAGCAGAATGGACTTCGGAGTCGGACGAGTGCTGCAGTCGCTTGAACAGCAGGGGCACAAAGACGACACGCTGGTCATATTCACCGCCGATCATGGCACGTCTGAGCCCGGTGCGATGGGCACACACTACGAACCAGGAGTCCGCGTGCCGTTCGTTGTTTACCGTCCCGGATTGAAGAACTGGGGCATCACCAATACGGCACTGGTGGCGTTCACCGACATCACCCCGACGATTCTTGACTGGACGGCAACGGAGTTCGACGACTACCAGCTGCACGGACGGAGTATTCTGCCGATCTTGGAAACACGGCGCCCGGAAGACTGGGACCACGCGCTGCTGAGTCACGTGGGGCATGACGTGTTCGCGTACTATCCCATGAGAACACTGCGTGGCCCGCGGTACAAATTGATCTGGAACGTTAACTATCGGAGCGAATACCCACTGCCTGTTGACACCATACAACGCCGGACGTGGGTGAATGCTCGCAAGAGCAAATCGCAAATGCTTGGGGCGCGTTCGATCGAAGCCTTCCTGCACCGATCTCAGCTTGAACTGTACGATTTGCAGAATGACCCGTGGGAAGTGAATAATCTGGCACACGATCCGGCGCTCAGGACAATCCTTGACGATTCCGTCGCCGAACTGGTGCAACGGCTTGAAACTCAACGGGATCCGTGGCTGCGGAAATATCACCCGCTCACAACAGGGCAATGAAACCGTCCCCGAACACAACGACTTGCCATGTGAAGGACACCCCTTCCCAATGACCAACATCACGCATGAGTTGAGTTGCGATATACTGGTCGCGGGCGGCGGTGCGGCTGGAGTACCTTGCGCCCTTGCGGCAGCGCGGTGTGGTGCCAGAGTCATTCTGTGTCACGACCGACCTGTTCTGGGTGGAAATGCGTCCAGCGAAGTGCGGATGCACATCGTGGGAGCCAACGGAACGGGCAGCTTCGATCGTGGCTGCGAGCTGCAGACAGAAGCTCGCGAGGGCGGCATTATTGAAGAAATCCGACTGGAAAACAGCGTGCGCAATCCTCAGCGTTCCGCATCGATGTTTGACCTGATTCTGTACGAAATGTGCCGGGCAGAACCAAACCTTACACTGCTGCTGAATACCACCGTTACCGGTGTGCTGCTGGAACGTGGCGCATCCACCCGGGTTGATGTCGCAATCGCGGAACGGCAGAGTACGGAAGATCGATTCCGGATCCGCGCGCAGACCTTCGTCGATAGTACCGGTGACGGTCGTCTGGGATTCGAAGCCGGCGCAGCATTTATGCGAGGTCGTGAAAGCCAGACGGAGTACGACGAACCGCTGGCACAGCCTAAGGCAGATTTGCATCAGCTGGGATCGACGATTCTGATCACCGCACGCAAGCATGATCGGCCAATGCCATTTATCGCGCCGGAGTGGGTACGCGAGTTCACGAAAGAAGATCTTAGCCTGCGTCTGTATGCTGTTCCCGGAGACGAAGAACCGACGCACGAATATGGCTACTGGTGGGCCGAGTGGGGCGGCACACTGGACACCATCAAAGACAACGAAACTATTCGAGATGAACTGCTGTCGGTGACTCTGGGTATTTGGAACCACATCAAGAACGGGCCTACAGGCACACCGGCTGATGCGGATCTCTTTGACGCCTCACATTGGGCACTCGACTGGATCGGATTTCTTCCGGGAAAACGCGAAAGTCGAAGGTTTATCGGACAGCATGTCCTGACTCAGCAGGAGCTGCAGTCGTCTAGGCAGTTTCCGGACGCAATCGCCTACGGTGGCTGGTCAATGGATCTGCACCCGCCGGAAGGCGTTGATGCGACTCACGAAGCCCCGTGTGTTCAGCATGAGCTGCCGTTTCTATACGACATCCCGTTGCGCAGCTGCGTCGCTCGTGACGTGCCCAATCTGATGTTTGCCGGTCGAAATATTTCAGCGACTCACGTAGCTTTTTCATCAACACGAGTGATGGCCACCTGTGCGGCCGTGGGACAGGGTGTCGGCACAGCCGCAGCACTGGCGACGCAGAATTCGGTTCTGCCGAATCAGATTGCGTCAAATGAGGTTCTGATGTGCAGCATTCAGCAAAGGCTGAGACAGGATGACGCGTTCCTGATCGGCTGTTCTAACGACGCTATGGGCGGCGCACTTCATTCAACGCAGATTTCAGCCTCGAGTGAACAGCCTGGCGGGGAAGCTGACAATATTTTTTCCGGGCAGACGCGCTGCGTTCACGGTGCACGTGGCGTGTCCCCTGAGCGGACCGATGAGGGCTTCCATCGCTGGATGTCAGCACCGAATGAATGGCCGGCGTCGATTCGATTCAATTGGCAGGCTCCGCAATCGATTCGGGCCATTGAATTGGTATTCGATACCGGCATGCATCGGCATCTGACCCTCAGTCACCATGATGGTTACACTTCGCGAATGATCTGGGGCAGACCACAACCGGAAACCGTCCGTGACTACGCTGTGCAGATTATCGAGCAGGGAGAATGGAAAACACTCTGCGACATCTCAGGCAATTACCAACGATTGCGCCGACATTCGCTGCCGAAGGGCACAGTCACCAGTTCGCTGAGAATTGTCGTCACAGCGACCAACGGACTCGACCACGCCAGGATTCTGGCAGTACATCTGGACTAAGCCTCAATTCGTATGTCGTCCTGGTACCAGGTAAATCTGAAGTGGCAGAACTAAGGTCGAACAGCGTATGCGTCATGTTGACGTGGAGAACGAAAATGTTTCGAAGATGCCGTTTAGACGTAAACGTGCTGAGCAGGTGTACCGCAGCAATGATCCTTCATTTGTTTGCTGCGGCAGCTTATGCCCAGATTGAAAGACCTCTTGATCCTATCGCAGCAGGATTACAGCCCACACGGATTCTGACCTACAAACAGGTCGATAACGTCGGCCTGAGGATGCATGTCTTCGAGCCAGAGGAACATCTCGCGACGGATCGTCGCGCCGTATTTATGATTTTTCATGGGGGCGGGTGGACGGGCGGTAATCCTCGACGCTGTTTTCCGTTTGCGGACTATTTTCAACAGCACGGAATGGTATCCATTTCCGTCGAATACAGAATTCTGAAGCGAAACGGTACATCAACTGTGTTTGATTGCGTGAAAGACGGTCGGTCTGCCGTTCGTTATTTACGTCAGCACGCCAGCGAACTCGGCATCGCCCCACAGAAAATCATCGTAGCCGGCTGCTCGGCCGGTGGACATGTGGCCGCAGGAACGGCACTGTTTTCTGGTGTTGACGAGGAATCTGACGACACAGCAGTTTCGTGTATGCCAAACGCACTGGTGCTGTACTACCCTGTCATCGATACGTCATCTGAGGGGTACGGGCAAAAGAAGATTGGTGAAACGTGGAGACAGATTTCACCATTGCATCAAGTCCGTGAAAACCGGCCACCGACGATCATTTTTCACGGCACGGCTGATACGGTCACGCCGTATGCCGGGGCAGTACTGTTTCGCGACCGGATGTTACAGGCCGGAAACCGTTGTGAACTTGTATCCCGCAAAAACGGTGTCCACGGTTACCTGATCTTCGACCTGCTGCTGTTCCGGCAGACGATCACACGAACCCTGCAGTTTATTGATCGGGTTGTAAAATGACTCTCCCCGGACAGTGGAAACGCCCAGCGAGCGTTTTTTACCGCCAGCAAATCCTCCACAATCGCAACTTCATCTGATCGCTCCGGGTACTCGATTGGCGACGAACTCATTTCCACTTCGTCGCCGAATCGCATAAATTCGGTCTCTGAGCTCTGCTGCGAAACCCCTGGTCCGATCCTGTCGGCGACGGCGATCCGAGGCAGACGTTTGTTTCTTCAAAAAGGCAGTAACTATGAGACTGTGGTTCTTCCTGATCTTGGGCTCAATTGTGGGACGCGCCGCGTCGGCCGCTGAGCCGGT
>JAQWLN010000227.1 GCA_029247265.1 Fuerstiella sp. | reverse complement strand
CTTCAGCGCGTTTCGCAACGCGACCATCAGTTGCCTCAGGTCGCTCGGATACACCAATATCGCAGCAACACTCAGAGAAAACGCCCTCAAAGTCAACGACCTTCTACCCAAACTGGGCATCTTGTAAGAGAGGCTTGCCCTAGGTTAACATAAACGACCGTTCACTGGCTATACAATAGATTCGGAGAGAATTCGTGAAAGCGCTGGTTAAGAAGGAAGCCACCCAGGGGCTGTGGCTGGAAGACGTGCCCGAGCCGGATGTTGGCGTCAATGACGTGCTGATCAAAGTCGATCGCACAGGGATTTGTGGAACCGATGTCCACATCCATCAGTGGGACGAATGGGCACAAAAAACAATTCCCGTCCCGATGGTCGTCGGTCACGAATTCGTGGGCGAAGTTGTGGACGTGGGCTCGAACGTACTGGATTTTCACCCCGGTGAAGTCGTAAGCGGAGAAGGGCACGTTGTCTGCGGCCGCTGCCGCAACTGCCTTGCCGGACGCCGGCACCTGTGTAATCGGACCGAGGGCATCGGTGTCAACCGCCCCGGCGCATTTGCGGAGTACATTTCCCTGCCAATGACGAACGTGTGGCATCACGCCAGCGACATTGATCGAGATATCGCTTCAATATTCGACCCATTCGGCAACGCGGTCCACACAGCCCTTTCCTTTCCGGTGTTGGGCGAAGACGTCCTGATCACCGGCGCCGGACCAATTGGCCTGATGGCGGCCGCAGTGGTCCGCCATGCCGGGGCCCGACATGTCGTAATCACCGACGTTAATCCATGGCGTCTGAATCTGGCGAAAGAACTCGGCGTGACGCGAGCCGTCGACGTGCGTTCAGAAACTCTGACAGACGTGCAGAAACAACTGGGTATGGTCGAAGGATTTGATGTTGGTCTTGAAATGTCCGGAAATCCATCGGCGTTCCGGGGCATGCTGGCGAACATCTGCCACGGCGGCAAGGTTGCGATGCTTGGCATTCCGTCCGGAGAAATGGCCATTGACTGGAACACGGTCGTGTTCAACATGCTGACGATCAAAGGCATCTATGGCCGTGAGATGTACGAAACGTGGTACAAGATGACGGTCATGCTGCAAAGTGGCCTGGACATCAGCCCGGTGATTACTCACCGAATGCCATACAGCGACTTTGAAGATGGCTTTCAAGCCATGATTTCGGGAGAGTCCGGCAAGGTGATTCTTAAATGGTAGCGCCACGAATCGCTCGAATACCTCGTTCACCGACCAGGCATTTCCAGCGACGACCTTCTGTTGTTATCACATGCCTCCCACTACCAGCTTTAAGCTGATGATGGCGCATTGGTCGCAGCCACCAATCGAGCAGGACGAATTTTCCTCTTGCTGCTCACTTCTTCTCCATTCTTGCCCAGGAATACGTTGTGTCAGAAACAAGGAACCCGGATCTCCCCGAACCATTGGATGTGATCGCGGTGGGGGCACACCCTGACGACGTTGAAATTGCCTGCGGTGGCACCCTGGCAGCGATGGTGCGCCAGGGGCTGCGAGTCGGCATAGTGGATCTGACTGACGGAGAACCAACCCCGCTCAGCCCTGGCCCGGAGGTCCGCCTTGAGGAGGCTCGATCCGCGGCGGAAATTCTGGGGGTTCAGGTCCGAGAGACGCTGGAGCTGCCAAATCGACGGCTCTTCGACGGCTTTGAGGAACGAGTTGCACTGGCCAAAGTCTTCCGACGATATCGCCCAACGCTGGTGATGGGCATTGCCGACAAGACTCCATTGGCGTCGCCGGACCATTGGCAGGCCATGCAGATCACGGACGCGGCCATTTTTTACTCGCGGCTCACAAAATGGGATGAACTTTTCGAAAACCTGCCGGTTCATCGTATTCAGAAACAAATCTGGTATCCTTTGGGCCTTCAAAATCTCAGCCTTCCTGAAGGTGGAGGCCGGTTTGTCTCAGATATTTCTGATACTCTGGAGATCAAACTGGAGTCCATCCGAGCGTATCAAACCCAGTTCCCACCAACGAAACAAAGAGTTTTCCAACTGGTTGAGAGCCAGAATCGTCTGTTGGGAACCTCAGCCGGGTTCGAAGCCGGTGAGATGCTGATCAATGCCACAACCTTAGGAATCCGCGACGTGTATGGGACAGTTTGTGGGACAAAATGACCGTTCCAGCCCTGCGGTGAATTGAACAACTAGAATATGAGCGTCCTTCTCGCGAAGGATCTTGCGGATCAATCAATGGTTTCCATTCGAACAGGCCATGTAAGTATCACGGGCAACTTCCGTGAGAATAACGAAGACAGCTACGTGGTGGATGAATCGCAACGGTATTTTATCGTTGCAGACGGCATGGGCGGACAAAACGCTGGCGAGAAAGCCAGTGCGCTCGCTGTTGAATTGATTCCCAAACAGCTGGAGCAGCTGCTGAACTTCGACGGCGGGCCAAAGGCAGAAATTGTTGACGCCATCGACCAGTCGGTGGACTACGCAAACTCTGAGATCATGTCGTTGAGTGAGGTGGATCCCTCGGCTCGCAACATGGGGACCACGGTCGTGTTCCTTATCCGTGCCGGGGACAACTTCTACATCGGCGGCGTCGGCGACAGTCGCGTCTACCTGCTGCGAAACGGCAATCTGCAGCAGCTTACCACTGATCATTCACTGACTCAGGCTCTGCTGGAAGCAGGAACGATTAACGAAGAAGAAGCGAAGACTCATCGTTATCGCAACGTTCTTTATCGCTACCTTGGAACAAAAGACGGTTCGTCCGGCACAGATGCCTGTGAAATCAAGCCGGAACCTGGCGACCGATTTTATTTGTGCTCGGATGGTGTCACGGATGGAATTGAAGACGAGCAGATCCAGAAACTGCTTGTCTCTTCCGACGATCCTCAGGACATCGCTCAGAAGCTGGTGGATGCAGCTCTGGAAGGCGGTTCACGCGACAACATCACCGGCGTTGTACTCATTGTGGAATAAGGCCGCGGCTGGAAACAGCATTCAGCCCTCAGCACACGACACTAGGTCGGGATGCGAAACCGAACTTAATTTGCATCACGTCGACGCTGTGATCTGACATTCAACGCCGAATTTCTTCACGGTTGCGAACGTCAACAGAGAGCAGACGGAGCCTGGCTGGTGTCTTCAAACCGGTGATTCGCCGACGACTTCCGTCATCTCCAGTTGTTTCATCTTGCGATACAGATTGGAACGGTGCAGCCCTAATAGCCTGGCCGCATCCGTCATGTTGTTATTGACCTGATTGATGCTGCGGCGAATAAAGTCCTTCTGAAATTCGCGGGTGGCTCCATCAAGACCGAGTTCCAGTGCAAGCTGAGGGCCCCCGTCCTGATCCGGACTTAGAATGAATGCCAGGTCGTCGGCATCAATTCGTTCATTCGGAGCAAGAAAAGCAACACGCTCCATCAGGTTTCGGAGTTCCCGGATGTTTCCCGGCCATGCATGTGCCTGAAGCCTTCGTCGGGCTTCGGACGTCAGCTGTAATCCTGGTCGGCGAGCCTTTTCGGCAAATCGATGCAGAAAGTGTTCTGCCAGCGGAAGGATGTCCTCCGGACGGTCGCGAAGCGACGGCAGATCCAGCGTTACGACACTCAGACGATAGTACAGATCCTCACGAAAACGCTTTTCGCGGACTGCCTCGGTCAGGTTGGAATTCGTCGCTGCCACAATCCGGACGTTCACCGGGATTGTATCGGAACCGCCGACCCTCGTGATTACTTTCTGCTCAAGCACACGGAGCAGCTTGGCCTGGCCACCAAGACTCATGTCACCAATTTCGTCCAGAAACAACGTTCCTCCGTCAGCGAGCTCAAACTTGCCCTGACGAGAATCTCTGGCGTCCGTGAAAGCGCCCTGTTCGTGGCCGAACAACTCGCTTTCGAGCAGTGATTCCGCAATCGCGGCGCAGTTCACAGCCACAAACGGACTGTTTGCTCGCGCACCTCCAAAGTGGATTGAGTTCGCCACCACTTCCTTGCCCGTACCACTTTCCCCCAGCACAAGCACAGGCAGATCGGTCGAGGCAAGGCGATCAATCGTATCGCGGAGAGCCGCGATGGCGGAACTCGTGCCGACAATCTCTACCTGACTGGTGACCTTCTCTGCCAACTGATCACGACTTCTGTTCAGCAGACTTCGTTCTCGAAGATTTCGCAGAGCCACAGCAGCCTGCGTTCCCAGCTGCTGCAGACAATCGACGTCGTCTTCTGAAAAGGAATTGCCGCCGTTGCGATTGATCGCCTCGAATGCCCCGACAACGGTACCGTCAGAATCTCGCAACGGCACACATACCAGGTTGTGAGTTCTGTAGCCGCTGCGTTGATCGACCTCCTTGTTGAATCGAGGATCGTCATAAGCCTCTGCCACTACGATGGCGATGCCAGTCCGCAGCGTCTCACCTACAATGCCCTCATTCGCCGGCAGCCGCAACGAACCATTCGTGACACCCAGAGCAGGCCGAGCTTCCACTTCGTTTCGCTCACGGTCCCATAAGAAAATGCTGCTGCGATCACAGTCCAGCAACCGAGTCGCTTCGTGAGCAATCAAGTCAAGCAGGGGAGCTGTTTCCTCGGCACTCGACAATCGGGACGCGATATCCAGTGTCGACTTCAACCGGTCAACCTGTCGACGTGACTCAGCCTGGTAAGCCGCCAGCTTCAGCGCCAGGCCAAACGATCGCGCGGACAGCGTCCCGGATGCCAGAAGGTCATTGCCGGCATTGCGTGTGGCTCCCACAAACAGGTCGCCAACGCCATTGGTGCGGTCCAGAGGATAAACGAATGAGGTCCACCCATCGGTGGCGTCATTGATCCCGACTGCTTCGCGGTCGAGCGACTCGTCCCACATCTGTCTCATAGACGTGCCAAGCGAGTGGCGACCATGTTCGACCACCGTTTCCCATGCAGGACCCGGCACTCTCCGAATAATCGCAACCCATTGTGCGGACAGCTCTGTGGCGACCTGAGGTAATTCATTCACCAGAAAGTCTGACAGCGATTCCGATCTCAGCGCAGCCGCCAACTGCCGCCCGCAGAGCTGAATTAAAGTGCCACAAGCGTCTCCGCCAATCTCCGGCAGAGACTCATCCGAACGCGTCCATTTCGTTGCTAACAAGACCACCACCCTCCACTACCATCAAAATGACAGCAAAAAACGCCCACCGCGCCATCGACATGACACAGCAGAAGAGTAAGTACCTGAGCCGGAAAGTCAATTGGAAATCGTTCTCCTCTCCAGATGTCTCAATGTGACACACATGTGGCGAACAAGTCGACAACACGTCTTCGTTGGATCATGCGGATTGGTGCGACGTACAATGCGCTGACGGCTCGAGGATCTGTAGTGGTGTTGGCCGGCGGGAGTCCCCTACCGGCACTTTCTGCGCAAAGTCAGTGGACTGCAATCAGGCTCCTCGCCGATACGCATTGATGTAACCCGACGGCGCGGCTGCACCACCTGAGTGTTCTTGTGTGTCCCGCCGTAGCCGCTGAAACCGGATTTCGGCGACCACTCACCAATAAATTTCTGGTTGTGGAACAGCACCGCGACGTCCAAAGTTTGTCTCCACCCTCAATCGAATGCAGCTTCTTCATGGCTCAGACAACCACCGCCCAATCACGTTCCGGTTCACGTGTACAAACTCCGCTCGAAACCTATTTGCGCGAGATCAACGAAACTGCGTTGCTTAGCGCACAGGAAGAAAAGGACTTGTCCCGGGCCATTTCGGCGGGCGACGCAGCGGCCCGTGACAGAATGGTACGAGCGAATCTGCGACTGGTCGTGAACATTGCTCGCGGCTATTCCAACAAGGGACTGCCATTACAGGACCTGATCGAGGAAGGCAACCTGGGGCTGATGCGAGCGGTCGAGGGATTTGATCCGGATATGAACACTCGCTTCAGTACATATGCCAGCTACTGGATCAAACAGTCCATCAAGCGAGCTCTTGTCAATACGGCAAAAACGATTCGCGTGCCAGCTTACATGGTGGAATTATTGTCCAAGTGGCGGCGTGCTTCGGCCAAGCTGGCGGAAGAGCTCAAACGCGTTCCAACACCTGAAGACATCGCCAGAGAATTGGAGATTCCACAGAAGAAACTGCGGATCGTAAAGAAGGCAATCGCCCTGTACAATGCGTCTCCGCAGTCGGAGCAGGACGAATCAGGATTGTCTCTCGGTGACATCGTACCTGACGACCGCACCGTCGGTCCGGAAGACGAGCTGATCAACAGTGACAATCTGAAGCACGTGTTTCGCCTGCTGGAAGAAATGGACACGCGGGAAGCCACGATCCTGCGTATGCGTTTTGGGCTGGACGACTGCGAACCTCAAACGCTGAAGGAAATCGGCGAATCCATGGGCCTGACCCGTGAACGTGTCAGACAGATCGAAGGTGAAGCTCTGCGAAAGCTGCACCGCAGTCTGGACGGGGATTGAATCAGTCGCTGTCGCAGCCGACGGCATGACGATTCCGGGAATCGTCATACACGATTCGACACCTCTGTCCCGTGAATCCACAGCCGGAACACCCCATCCTGTCGGCAGGATGGGGTGCAGCACAGCTATCAATTGCGGGACGGCGGAAACCCTGTTGGGGCTTCCATCCGCCAGCCTTCACCGCTCAAAGACTTCATAAACGCGACAAGATCCTGCTTGTCCTGCTGGCTGAGTTTCAGCGGCTTGAGACGTTCGTCAAGGTAAGGATTTGCAATTC
>JAQWLN010000017.1 GCA_029247265.1 Fuerstiella sp. | reverse complement strand
ATTCTGATGTTGAGCAGATCGCCAGTCCCGGCGGTCTGCTCAATTCTATGCGCGGTCCAGTCGTTGCGGTCTTCAAGGCGTTCCCCGGCGCCCGCTGTCATCGGGAATGTAGTTGCTGCCGCAGGCGAAACCGATGATGATCGGATCGCCTCGAATTATTGTCCCCGTTCAGTCCACACCGTTTCAAAACACGTCACAGGTTCAACTCAACATGAAAAGTAAAACTGTGACGAAGTCGTTAATGTTGGCATTGCTGCTGATATTCTGTTCGATGCGTGCTTCTGACGCTGCGGAATACTTTGTCGCGGTGGGCGGTGCGGACGCGAACGTCGGGACGCTAAAACAGCCGTTCAGGACAGTGGCACATGCCCGCGACATGTTGCGCAACAGCGGCACACTCGGTAAAGAATCGGTGACGATCTATCTTCGCGGCGGCACGCATTACCTGGCAGAACCGCTGTTGTTCCAACAGGAAGACTCGGGTACGGCCGAATTTCCTGTGAACTACGCCGCTTACCAGGATGAAAAGGTTGTGCTCAGCGGCGGTATGAAACTGGACCTTGCATGGCAGAAACATCAAAAGGACATTTACGTCGCGAAGACTCCCGCGGGTCTGCAGCTTGACCAGTTGTTTGTCGACGGCGACCGGCAGCACATGGCACGCTATCCAAACTATGATCCAAACGCGCAATACTACAACGGTACGGCAGCCGATGCCTTTGCTCCTTCACGTGCGAAGAAATGGAAGGACCCGCAGGGCGGTTATATCCACGCACTGCATCGTCACCACTGGGGCGGATTTCATTATCAGATCACCGGCAAGGATGCACAGCACAACGTGACGTACGAAGGCGGCTGGCAGAGTAACCGCCAATTGGGAATGCACCCCGACTTGCGCATGGTGGAAAATATCTTCGAGGATTTGGACGCGGCCGGCGAATGGTATCACGACAGCTCTGAGCGCAAGCTCTATTACCAGCCCGAAGACAGCACGGACCTGAACCGGGCATTGGTCGAAGTGGTTCGCCTGAAGCACCTGGTGGAATTTCACGGCGACATGACGGCGCCGGTGAAACACATCAGACTTCAGGGCCTGATCCTGCGCCACACTCTTTCATGCAGACGAAGGAGCCGCTGCTGCGAAGTGATTGGACTATCTACCGTGGCGGCGCGGTACTGATAAACGGAGCGGAGGATTGTGTCGTCGCTGACTGCGAATTCGATCAGCTCGGCGGCAACTCAGTTTTCGTGAATAGGTACAACCGCCGGATCACAATAACGGGCTGCCATATCCACGGCAGTGGAGCCAGTGGCGTCTGTTTTGTCGGCGATCCGGGTGCGGTCCGGAACCCCAGGTTTGAGTATGGACAGACTCATTCATACGACGAAATCGATTTAACACCTGGCCCGAAGTCGGACAATTATCCCGCCGATTGCCTGGTGGATGACTGTCTGATCGACAATATGAGTGTGGTGGAAAAGCAGGCGACTGGTGTCCAGATTTCGATGTCGAAAGGTATCACCGTCAGGCATTGCTCCATTTACGATCTCGGTCGCGCTGGTATCAATATCAGCGAAGGCACTTTCGGCGGGCACGTCATCGAATTCTGTGACGTGTTCGACACGGTCCGCGAAACCGGTGATCACGGCAGCTTCAATTCCTGGGGGCGCGATCGATTCTGGCATTTGAAAAACGCACCGGCGGACAAGCTGCCGGAACTGTCCGACCTGGATACGGAAACGACCGTTATCCGCAACAGTCGCTGGAGGTGCGATCATGGATGGGGTGTGGATCTGGACGATGGATCGTCACACTACGAGATCTATAACAACGTGTTTCTCAGGGGGGGCCTGAAGCTTCGCGAAGGTTTTCACCGGCGCGTCTACAACAACATCGCCGTCAACAACTCCCTGCATCCGCATGTCTGGTATGACAACAGCATGGATGTCGTCACTGGGAATATCTGGATGGGTGCATACAGGCCGGCTGGTGGCATGCCTCCGAAACAATGGGGCAGGGAAGTGGATCGAAATCTGTTCACGAACGCCAATGATCGAGACAAATTCAAGGCGAACGAGTGTGACGCGAACTCTGTTGTCGGTGATCCAATGTTCGTTGATCCCGCCATGGGGATTATCGAGTCAAAGACGATTCCCCCGCGTTGAAGATTGGGTTCAGGAACTTTCCGATGGACCAGTTCGGCGTTCAGAAAGAATCGCTCAAAACCATTGCCCGAACACCCGTGATTCCCGGGCTGAATGCAAATCAGAAGACATCCTCGCAAGACAAAGCTCTGGCAGCCACCGACATCGTTTGGCTAGGCGCCACCCTGGAGGAGCTTTACGGCGATGCCTTTTCCGCATTCGGCGTGAGTAAAGATGACGGCGGCATCGCTGTGATGAAGGTCCCTGCGAATTCGGAGGCAACCCGGATGGGCTTGCAGGAAAAGGACGTGATTCAGAAGGTGAACGGTGAGACTGTTCCCAAGCTGCCGGCGTTTCTCAGAGCTCTTGCCAGGGTTGGTCCCGGTTCCTTACAGCTGAAGGTTGTGCGGGGGCAGCAGGCGATGGAATTGCGAATCGAGCATCATGCTTACGTTCGAGTTGAAACCGCAGGTGAGGCAAGTGACTTCAAGCAACTTCCTTTACCGACAGCGCCGAGCGGTACGCTCATTGCCAACACGAAAACGAACAATGATCCGCTGCAGTCGCTGGTCGACGGCAAGCTTGCCAGCGGTTATGGGCCGGTGTTTGGCAATGGCGTATATCACGGAGCCTACAAAATGGATCTGGGCGAAGTGCAGCGTGTCAAAGCCATCAGTAGCTGGTCCTTCAAACAGGGCCAAAGGGGTGCCCAATCGCTGACGCTTTACGGCAGTCGCTCGACGAAAGATCCCGGTTGGAATTTGAAAACGCTGACTCCCATTGGAACGGTGGATACAGCAGCAGGCGGATCAACTTATACGGCGGCCTCGTTGCGGGCGGCGACCGGCCAGACCCTCGGTGCATTCCGCTGGATCATCTGGCGCGTTTCGCTCGTCAATGCAATCGGCGGTGGAGAGAATACCGCCTTCCAGGAGCTGGATGTGGAATTTGCAGGAGAAAACTGATGCTTCATGCTGGAAGAAATCTGCCTTCCGATTGCGTGTGTTGGTGCATGCCCTTGTAGAATCAAAAGTGTTTCCCGGTAAGCCAAGGAACCTGACTCGTGATTTCAAAATTCCATCGGTCATTCACGATTTACTCCGCTCTGCTCTTCGTAATAGTACCAGCGTTCTCCACGCCAGTACTGTCAGCCGAGGGTGATGAAGTCAGCGAACTGGAACGTGAGCTTAGAAAGTCCGGTGACACAAAGCTGACTTACAGTCCGGACAGGAAACATCTGGTTGAATGGCGGAAATTTCGCAGCAGGACGCTGAAAATCTGGTCGGTCAGAGATAAACGGCTCGTGCGTGAATTTCGTGTTCCAGGCAGGCCTCTTGCAGTCGCTTTTCGTCCGGACGGATTGGAACTGATTGCGGCAGACGGCGAGGGGAATCTCGAATATCTGTCTACGATTCGAGCCTTGAATCTGCAGACCGGAGCAAAGCGAACGATCGGCAGTTGCATGGGGAGTATCCCCAGCCTTTGTTTTAGCCCGGACGGAAGTCGAATTGCAGCAGTGGCCAACTTCAACAGTATTGGGGCAATGGTCCATCGCAAAGACCATCCGGAAAAGGCATGGTGCGGCGGTCAAATTAGAATCTGGCAAATGTCCGACGGCAAGGAGTTGCTGAAGGTCGACTTAGCCCTGCCAGGGCTGAAAGACATTCAAAAGAAACTGACATCCGCCCCGGTTCAGGCAGACACTGGCAACGCCCTTGTTGCCGCCTACAACACAGCTGTTACAAAGACTGTCCCCGTGCGTCTGAACTTCAGTTCGGACGGACGGCAACTGATCGCAGTCACGGTCACGGGCAGCGTCAATGTTCTTGATTCACGCACTGGCAAGAACACACAACAGGCACAGCACAATGCGAAACCCCGTTACAAATTAGTCCCGCCACAATTCGGCGATGGACTGGTTATCGGGCGCTACCAATACACACATGTCGATGAGGAGGGAAAACGTCGCCTGACTCTGGATACGTATCGGCCCGCGAACGTCGATTCGGGTGTCCGGCTGCCGATGCTGGTGATGTATTTTGGAGGTGGCTGGATCAATGGTCGTCCCGGTCACTTTACTCCATTGGCTCAGGCGATCGCTCGCCGAGGTTATGTCACGGTCGTTCCGAACTATCGGCTTTCCGGAGAGGCGTCCTTTCCCGCGGCCGTGCATGAATGCAAAGCGGCTGTCCGGTGGACTCGGAAATCGGCGAAGCTACTGAAAGGCGATCCCGACAGGATTGCCGTCACGGGAGGGTCAGCGGGCGGTCATCTGGCCGGATTTGTCGCGGCGACCAATGGTCTTAAAGAGTTCGAAGGGATGGGTGATCATCGGGACGTTTCATCGGATATCCAGGCCGTCATTGTGATGTGCGGTCCGATGAATTTCCTGAACCAAACAATGAAGGAAAATATCAAACGCAGCCAGGAAAAAGGACAGGTCCACGCCGTGATTCGATTCCTTGGAGCCTCTTCTGCGGAGAACCGGGAGCTCTATGTCAAAGCCTCTCCCATAACTCACATCAGCCAATCGATGCCTCCCGCCTTGTTCATTGATGGAGAATTAGACAGTCCTCGCAAGCGCTATATCGGTACCTGGAAGAAAATGGATGAACTGGGGATTGCTCACGAGTTTGTGCTCATGAAGAACGGTCCGCATCCATTCTGGAATTACGAGCAATGGTTTGAAGAAACGGTCGATTCCTTTGATGCGTTTCTTTCAAAGCAATTCAGGAATGCTGACTCGGCCAGACAGTAGGCGGACCCGGCAGCAAACGCCGTCGCTCGAATTCTGACGCTGCGGTGTTCAGATAACCGTTTCAATGTCGGTGTAAATGAAGGTTACGCCGCCGTTGGCAAACCTGGGCACATCCTCCACTGCTGCCTGACCTTCGGGCGTCGCAAGAATGGCTTCCAGTTGCTCACGCGTATCCGCGTAGAGGTCGGCGATGTAATAGTAGTCCGAAGGCTTTCCGTCGGGCGTTCCCTGTACTTTTCCAATCGTCCATTTCCGCAAGCCCTGCATTCGCTTTGCCAGAGGAACGTGTATCTCGTTGTAGTAGCGGTCAAGTTTTTCCGGGTTCTCTGGATGGCCATAAAGCACTAATAATCGGACCATAGCGGTTTTTTCGGTTCACTGTATCAAGATTGCAGTTCGCTCCGTCAGGTAACGAACTGCGCGTTGTCGGCGACCAGGTGCCTGTCAACAAATGGCAGGCATCATAGTGTTCAGGTCGTCACAGGGCGAATCAATCGCGGCCGGGGCTGTTTTGGATCAGCGCGCGAAACACATTGCGAACGTGATCGTAGGCGGCTTTTGCGTCAGCCTGTTCTGCGGCGGCATATGTGTTCTGTTTGGATTTCCAGCACTGATCGACTCCGGCCAGACACCAGTGGGCACTGTCGACGGAACCACGGACTGGCTTGCCATCAACATCGACGTAAATGGGATTCGTGTGAGCGTTCGGAAAGACTCGAACGGCAACCCAACTGCTTTCCCGCAACGCATGCTTAAAGCCAATTTCCCGAAAAGAACCATCCGCCTTCAGGCTCTTGCTGGCCACGGGGTAACCATTAACGATCAGTTCCGCCAACACGTCGCCCTTGTCTTCAATCAATGCGGCGCCATCAAGGGCGAAGGATACTTTTCCCGGCGAGTCCAGTTTGAGTTCACTTCCGTTCACGCCCAGCTGGACGGGCGTTTTGGATTCCACAGCGGTTGCCGTGAAACCCAGCAGGTGGTCGACGACCCGCTGCCACGCGGCGGCCGCGGGACTCGGAATCAAGCCATGCGGCATCGATTGATCGACGTCGTTAGGCGTTACAAGGCTCGAGCCCTGGTAACGAGAGGCTGATACTACGACAGAATCTCTGACACCGGGCGTGCCAGTTCCTGGACACCGGTCAGACGTTCGTCCAGTCCTCGGTGCTTAACGGTAAAGCGAGCGTGGTCGATGCCCAGCCGATTCAAAATTGTGGCGTTCAGATCGCGAATGTGCACGGGGTCGCGCAGAATGTTGTAGCCGAATTCATCGGTTTCGCCGTGAGTAACGCCACCCTTGATCCCACTACCGGCCAGCCACATCGAATAGCACTTCGGATGGTGGTCGCGACCGTAGTTGTTCTTCGACAACGTGCCCTGACTGTAAATGGTGCGGCCGAATTCACCGCCCCAGACGACCAGCGTGTCGTCCAGCAAACCTCGCTGTTTCAAATCCTGAATCAATGCCCATGCAGGCTGATCCACTTCTTTGGTCTGACGACGAATATTGGCTGGCAGACCACTGTGATGGTCCCAGCCTCTGTGAAAGATCTGAATGAAGCGGACGTCGCGTTCGGCCATGCGTCGAGCCAGCAGACAATTGTGACCGAAGGTGCCCGGCTTCAACGCATCATCGCCGTACATGTCCAGGATGTGTTTCGGTTCGCCCGAGACATCCACTAGGTCAGGAACGGATGACTGCATACGGAACGCCATCTCGTACTGAGCAATTCGTGTCTGCGTTTCCGGATCACCCAGCTCGTCGTGAATGCGATGATTCATCGCCTGCAGTCGATCCAGCATCAGCCGCCGGGTTTCCTGTGTCACACCACCGGGATTCGACAGATACAGAACAGGATCGCCCTGAGCACGAAAGGCCACCCCGGCATGTGTCGACGGCAGGAATCCACTGCCCCACAGACGCGAATACAGCGCCTGGCCCCTGGGTTCGCAGTTCAAGACGATGAATTCCGGCAGATTCCGATTCAGACTGCCCAGACCGTAACTGATCCACGCGCCCAGTGTTGGCCGACCCGGAATCTGGTTGCCCGTCTGAATGAAGGTGATCGCCGGATCGTGATTAATCGCCTCCGTCCAGACGGTGTGTACTGTCGCAATGTCGTCGGACATGGAACCGATTTTCGGCAACAGCTCGCTCACGCGTTTTCCACTGTCTCCATGCTGATCGAAACGAAACATGGACGGAGCGATCGGAAAGCGAGCCTGCGATGCGGTCATCGTGGTCAATCGCTGTCCTTTGCGGACCGATTCCGGCAGGTCTTTGTTGTACCAGTCGACCATCTGCGGCTTGTAATCGTACGTGTCCAGATGCGACGGAGCTCCTGCCATGAACAGCCAGATGACTCGCTTGGCCCGAGCAGGAAAGTGCTGATGCACATTGCCCGACACGGTGTTCGCGTCCGCTCGATCGCTCAGCATTCCAGCCAGCGCCGCGGCCCCCAGTCCCTTCGAACTGCGCCCGAAGAACTGCCGACGAGTTTCCAGGTTGATCCATTGATCGATCGGGTTTGTATTCATGATTTCATGCCCGTCTGCCACTATCGACTAACAAGTGCAGTCATCTTTGTCGTCCTGCGTCTTCCGAGCGTCAGCTCGAAGCCGCCGCCGGTCGGCACCGGCCACCGGCCTATTTGCTTATGAAGTCGTCTCGATTCATCAGTGTGTTGGCGACTAAGGTCCATGCTGCTAGTTCCGCCGTATCAAGTGTTTCGTCAGGTTTGGTGTCGCCGGTGTTGATTAGTTCTTTCGCCGCTTCCGGCTTCTGCCGGAACGTCGTTTGAAATTCGCTGGCAGCAGCCGTTATCTCGGCCACATTGACCGCTTTGGCTGGACGACTGAGTACGGTCGACAGCATCCATTCCGCTCGAGCCTGATCGTCCGCTTCCTGCCGGATGGCGTTTTCAGCAAGTCGCCGGGCGGATTCGACATACTGTGGATCGTTCATCAGCACCAGCGCCTGGATGGGCGTGTTGGTGCGTTCGCGGCGAACGGTACACTGTTCGCGAGTCGGCGCGTTGAAGGCCGCCATCGACGGCGGAGGAGCGGTACGTTTCCAGAAGCTGTAAACGCTACGACGGTACAACGCGTCGCCTGTATCCCGTGAGAAGATTCGCGTATTGCTGCCGGTGATGGCGACCACTTTCCACAACCCGGCAGGCTGGTAAGGCTTAACACTCGGGCCGCCTATGTCTCGCCGCAGCAACCCACTGACCGCAAGGACCTGGTCGCGCAGTACTTCGGCATCGAGGCGAATACGCGGACCCCGGGCGAAATATCGGTTGTCTGAGTCCCGCGCCAGTTTTTCCGCGGTCATCGCGCCACTTTGACGGTACGTCGACGATGTCAGGATGAGTTTCAAAATGTGGTTCACGTTCCAGCCGGATTCCACCAATTCCACAGCCAGCCAATCCAGCAGTTCGGGGTGCGACGGACGGTCTCCCATCACGCCGAAGTCTTCTGATGTTTTCACCAGGCCAGTGCCGAAGGCTGACTGCCACAGACGATTCACCATCACGCGGGCTGTCAGTGGATGATCCGGATGCACCAGCCATCGAGCCAGGTCAAGGCGACCTGCGAGCTCTGTTCCTGATCCTCCATCAGCTGCCCGAAAGCCTGTGCCGGGGAAGTTCAACACGTCTGGAATCCATGGAGCAACTTCTTCGCGACGTTGATCGTACTCGCCTCGTTCCAGAACCCATGCTTTAGGATTCGAGGGGCGTTCCTGCATGACAAGTGTCGTTGTTGATCGGGAATAGATAAAATCCCGTCGTTGTTGAGAAGTCGCGTACTCGCGCAGTTTGGCAGCACCGTCTGCATTGATCGTTGCTCGATGAAATAACGTGACCGCCTGTTGTTGCTCTTTATCCAGGCTGTCCCATGTGGCATCGGACTGCATGATCGTATTCAACGTGTGTTCCTGCCCCAGCAGTCGCGTTTCTTCATCCGTCAGCCAGCGACGGTAAACTCGAATATCGCTGAGTCCTGCGGTGGGAAGTCGGCTGGCGATTCTGAGTACGCCCGCCGGGACTTCAGCTGCCCCCATAAGATTTTCTGTCGAATTCCGCAGCACGCCAGCACGACCGTTGACCAGTATGGTGATGGACGAATTTGACTGACCGCCGGAATAGCGAACGCAAACATGCTGCCATGCCCGTGGTGTGAGTGCTTCTTCGCCCGGCAGCAGCGCTCGAATCTTTTTCCCCTGACCATCATTGAATTCGAAGGTCAGTCCTCCCTGAGTATTGCCGGCAATCTTCCATCCAATGGTTTTCTTGTCTTCTGTTTTTGCTGTCTGATCGAACACCGTCGTCGACATCAGCCGCTCCGGAGTCCGGTACCAGAAACTGATCGATAGCGGTTCGTCTGTGCGCAGGCTGGGCAGATCAGCGTTGAGTTGTCCTTTTTCGCCGAACCGAATTCCTCTGCGGCCGGCCGGGTGTTCTGTGGCCCAGCTGGCGGAGTCGGGCGGCGTTACGGCTTCGCCCTCTGTCAGCGGCAGTGACGCCAGAAGTTCGTCTGCCGAAACCGGATGTGCGACGTCCCGATTTCGTTTGGGCCACCACGCCGCAACATCAGCACTCAGCACATCGAATTCATTGCCCAACCGTGTTCGCTGTGATCGCAGATCGTGCCATTCCTGTGCGAATTCATCAGATGGCAACGTCACAACCGGCGGAGTGTCCTTTTGATTACCATCCATCGCGGGCGTGGTGGTGTTATTGAAGAATGCGCCCAGCTGGTAAAACTCGCGCTGACTGATCGGGTCGTATTTATGATCGTGGCACACGGCACATCCGGCCGTCAGCCCCAGGAAAACGGTGGCTGTTGTTTCCACCCGATCGACCATGTACCGCACGGCGACTTCCGCCGGTATAGCTCCACCTTCGGAAGTCGTGATGTTGCAACGACTGAAACCCGTGGCAATCAGCTGGTCCTGCGTCGGCTCCGGCAGCAGGTCGCCAGCTAGTTGTTCCACAACAAACCGGTCGAAGGGCATGTTGGCGTTGAAGGCTCGCACGACCCAGTCACGATACGGCCACATTTCTCGGTAGTTATCGACATGCATTCCGTGTGTGTCACCGTAGCGTGCCGCGTCCAGCCAATATCGAGCTCGATGTTCGCCTGAGTGCTCTGACTTCAACAGTCGGTCAATGTAATTCGACCATGCGTCGCCCGACGAATCAGCGATGAATGCTTGCAGCATTTCGGGTGTCGGCGGCAGCCCGGTGACGTCCAGAGCCGCCCGACGAGCCAGCACGTGACGATCAGCCGCGGCGTTCGGCTTCAGTCCGTCCAGCTTCTGCAGAATAAAATGATCGATCGCATTCGCCGACCATTCTTCGTTGCCGGCAGCCTTCGGCACAGATGCCCGCTGCGGTTTGATGAACGACCAGTGTTTTTCGAATGCAGCGCCTTCGTTAATCCACTGAATCAGAAGTTGCTTGTGTTCTGGGTTCAGCGTCTTGCGAGAATCCGGCGGCGGCATCACCAGCTCCGGGTCGTCACTGGTGATTCGGGCGATCAGTTCTGAGTTTTCTGAATCGCCGGCTGTGACTGCTCCACTATCGATCGCGGCTTCTCGAACATCCAGCCGCAGCTCGCCCTTCCGGCTGCCGGAATCCGGTCCATGGCAGGCGAAACAATACTCAGACAGAATGGGACGGATGTGTTCGTTGAAGCGAATGTGCTCAACCGATTTGGCGTCGTCCGCCACAGATATACCAGCGGCAAGCAACGTGCAGATGCAAACGAATACGAAATCGTTTCTCATGGGACAACACCGGGGAAATGGGAGGCGGGCCAGCAACACGTGGTTCTGCTGTCATGGCATTGTACCGCTGGCGCCCGCCGCAAGTCCACACGCGGCCAACGACTTGCTGAATACCCGAGCTTACTCTGCCGCAGCGCCAAATCCCGTGATGTCGCTGGGGCTGGTGCACTTGCGGTCGAAGTGAGTGTAGCCGCCGTCGACAAAAATGATCTGGCCGGTGGTGTGGCTGGACCGTGGTGACGCCAGAAACACGACCATGTCGGCAAGTTCTTCGATTGTTGTAAATCGCTGTCCCAGAGGAATCAGGCGTTCGATTTCTGACTTCGCCGCGGCAGGATCGGGCATCGCCGTTAGGCATTTTTCGTAGAGAGGCGTCCACGTTTCGGCTGGCAGAACAGTGTTTACTCGGATGCCATGAGCAGCAAGGTCAACGGCCCACTCCCGCGTCAGGCCATTGATGCCACCTTTGGAAGCCGCATAGCCGGAGGTGCCTCCCTGCCCTGTTTCGCACACCTTCGACCCGATGTTAATGACGCAGCCTTTGGATTCCTTCAGCGCATCCAGCGAAAAATGAACCATCGCATAGTAGTGAATCAGGTTGCGCTGCAGCGATTCCAGAAACGCCGCAGGACCGTCCTCCAGGCCAACTCCGTCGTTAACACCAGCATTGTTAACGACAAGGTCGATTCTGCCAAAACGATCGAGAGTCTGCTGCACCGCATTCTGACAGGCCGATGTATCCGTCAGATCTCCCTGAATAAAATGGCAGTCGCGACCCTGCTTTGCGTATTCTGCTTCCAGCGCACGGCCTTCTTCTTCGCTGCGATTGACGTTGGCCACACCTGCGCCTTCGGCAATCAGCGATCGCACGATGCCCAGGCCAATGCCTTTCGAGCCACCAGTAACCAGAGCCACTTTGTCCTGCAGGCCAAGATCCATCTATTTGACCTCGCGAATCTTGATGTTACGGAACGACACCAGGTTGCCGTGATCCTGCAGGCAGATGTGTCCTTTGGTCGCGACACCAAACTTCGGAAATTTGCTGAACTTGCTGGCCGCCAGACGTTCGTTCCAATCGTCCGAACCCTTGACGTACTCAACGTACTTCTTGCCGTTCATCCAGTGCACACACTTTTCGGGCGTGATCAGAATTCGCAGCGTGTTCCATTCGCCAGCGGGTTTGGTGGCATCGGTTTCTGATTTGTAGAACTGATAAAGCCAGCCGGCTTTCTGCGGGTCATGTCCGTCAACATTGTCCTGAATCTGGATTTCCGGACCGGTCTGCCACGGCCTCTTTTCCTCTTCCGTTACATGAAACATCAGTCCGCTGTTGCCGCCTTTTGAGATCTTGTAATCCAGCGTGAGCTCAAAAGAACCAAACTGCTGTTTCGTGATGATGTCGCCCGCGCCCTTATCGCTACGGACCAGCTCACCGTTCTGAACTTTCCAGCCGTCTCCGATCGTATCCTTCTGATAATTGCGCCAGTGGCTGGTGTCCTTACCGTTAAACAACAGCGTCCATCCGCCCGCTTTATCACGGACGCTAAGAGTGTTAGTGGCGAGCTTTTCGCCGAACGCCGGCACTGATAGTGCTCCGACGAGAATGGCGACAGCTGTAGTGGATGTAAATTGTGTCATTGTTTCTTCCCAGGAAGTCGGTAGTAAAACGCGACCCATTTGCAGCGATTGACTCATTAACCGTTGAGCCGTTGGTCGGTTCCGAACTGTCCGTGGATGCGACGGGCATGCCGGAATCGGAACTGCACCAGCGTTTTAGCAGCTCCGTGACTGATGCAAAAGTGTGGCCGGTTATTCGTTACCAAACGGATCAGCAAATCACACCTTTCAAATTGACCCGAACGGCTGACGCGACAACAATCCGCGATCAACATTTCGTCGACGGGAGAAAAGATGTCTGAATTTCAGACGGTGGCAAAAGTGGGAGACGTTCCGGAAGGTCAGGGACGTTGTTTTCCGGTGAACGGAACCATGGTGGGAGTATTCCTGCACAACGGAGAGTACTTCGCCATCAATGATTTTTGTCCCCACATGGGGGCATCGTTGTCAGAAAGTCCGATTGCTGAAGACGGTTCGGTCATGTGTTCGTGGCATGCGTGGTGCTTCAGCATCAAGGACGGAACGTGGCTGGACAATTCGAAAAGCGGCATCAAGACACCAACCTACGATGTCCGTCTGCACGACAACGAGATTCAGGTTGCGGTTCCGCTGCCCGATCCACCGGCTGCCGAAGACTCGGCGTCAACTGACGATCAATCTTCTGACGAAGCAAGCTGAAAGGCTCACCCATCGATTCGACGGAACCAGACAATCGCCCGCCGACATGGCCTGTCACTGACGTCTCGATCCGTGAAGTCTTCGCAGCCATGTTGCAGGACGGCAGCTGGGGACGATATCACGGCCCGCATTGTGATCACCTGCGAGATGCGCTGGCCGAATTCCACGAAGTGGAACACGTGATTTTGTGCAGCAGCGGCACGGTTGCCGTGGAACTGGCACTACGATCCGTGAAAGTGCAGCAAGGCGATGAAGTCGTCATGGCAGCCTACGATTACAAAGCCAACTTCGCCAACGTGCTGACTTTGCAGGCTACGCCGGTACTTGTAGACACGCAGCCGGGAGTGCCAGTGCTGGACCCCGAACAATTGCGACTGGCATTTTCAGACAGAACGAAAGCGATCGTATGTTCTCACCTGCACGGTTGTTTCACAGACATGGACGCCATTCGCACGCTGGCAGCAGAACGTGGTGTTCCTGTAATCGAAGATGGGTGTCAGGCAGCGGGAGGGCGTCTGAAGGGCAGGGCGGCCGGTTCGATCGGTGACGTGGGCGTGCTGAGCTTTGGTGGCAGCAAACTGCTGACGGCTGGACGCGGCGGAGCCGTGCTCACCAACGACGCAAAACTGGCACAACGCATTCGGCTGTACACACAGCGCGGTAACGATGCTTATCCACTGTCAGAAATGCAGTCCGCCGTCCTGCTGCCGCAGTTACAACAGCTGCCCGATCGGACACAGGTACGCTTGCAACGAGTTTGCCAGCTATTAAACGCCCTGCCGACAGCTTCACCGCTGCGGCCCGCGTTGTTTCCTGACCCCGCAGCAAACGGCGCAGACGTTCCGGCGTTTTACAAAGTCGCTTTCCGTTACGACGCAGATAAAGCCGGCGGACGGTCCCGTGAAGACTTCGCCGCCATTGCTCGTCAAAACGGTGTGGCCCTGGATCCGGCGTTTCCCGCACTGCATAAGACTCACAGTCGGCGCAGATTCCGAGCGGTGGGTGAACTGCCGAATGCATCGGCACTGCACGAAGAGCTGATGACTCTGCATCATCCGGTGTTGCTGCAAAGTGCAGATCACATCGATGCGCTGGTGGCGGCGCTGGGGTCGTGAAATATCATGAACCCGGGTCATGACCGGCTCAGGACCCACTTCGTAACGCATCCGTTCTTGCGGTTGCAGATCAGAGATCTGCTCTGAAATCGAACGGGTGGCGTTCGGCGTGGAACCAGGGGATGGGGCACACTCCTGTGGCGGCGTATCAGGGCTTTCAGGCGGACAACCTGATCGTCGAAGTCACCTTTCGCTACGGCGACATTACGCAGCCATGGCATACCCAGTGCTTCCGCATTGCTGCCGACGACCGGCCAGGAGTTACCGGCCACATCGTGTCAGCATGGGCGAATCCGAACAACGATTTCATCGAAACAGGATTCCTGCTGCAGCACATCCGCAAGACACCAGAGAAAACTATTGTTGAAGACCTGCTGCTGGATCAACAGCGGATCACCGTTGAGCCGAAGGTCTGGTACACCGCGACTTTGGAAGTCGTCGACGATGAAGCGTTGTTTCGCATGAACAATCATGTCGCATATGCGAAGTCAAAACGAATTCGCATGCCCAAAAACCTTGTCTCACTGACGATGGGAACAACATGGCACGAAATCAGAAGAGTTCGCATCTGGCAAGCCTCGGCGAATCCTGATTGGGCCGCGCAGAAGTCCGACGTTCTGAAATCTCGCTCGCCATTCGATCCCGTCGTCCACGATTACAGCAACTGAGACATCAGAGCGATTCGTGACTGGAACTGTTGTGCGATGCATGAGACGATTGCGGCGAATTGATCTGACGCCAGGTAACAGGGCATGGAAGAATAACATGAGAAATCAGTCAACCACGATTTTGCTGCTGGGTATCGCGATGTCCTGCGCAAGACTCACGGCGCAGGAACTACCTCGCTTGCGCCGGGAACTGGACCCGAAAACACAGACGTATCAGGCGCAAAAGCAACTGCGCGATCTGGCAGAGGCATATGTCAGCACATCCCCCGAAGAATTGGGCGACGGTTTGCAGGTTGGCACTCTGGATTCTCCGGGCACCAACGAAGCGGTTGCAGCACTGGTCGCCGACGACAGCGACGGCAAATACCAGAATCTCGACAGCCTGCTTCTGTGGAAAGACGGAAAGCTGATTTTCGAAATGTATAACCGGGCTGGACGCGTGGACGGTCCGCACTACGCGATGTCCGTTACGAAAACGCTGACGTCCGTCACGCTGGCTCGAGCGATTCATCTGGGTCTGTTGAGCATGGACGATCTGGACAAATCAATTGTCAGTTTCATGCCGCAGATTGATCGCTCAAAGATTCAGCAGGGTGTTGAGACGATCACGTTACGACACGCGCTGTTCATGAAATCGGGATTGCGATTTGAAGAGAAGAACATCGCCTGGAAGCTTGGCGATCGGTATTCGCGGCAACAGTACTTTCAAAAGCTGTTTGAAAGTACTGCTACGGTAACACCCGCGACCAGGGAATACAAATACACCGGGACCGATCCCTCGATCATCATGATGATCATCGACATCAAAGCGCAGGACTCAAAACGATACGCGTCCGCTCAGGACTTCATCGCCAAAGAAGTCGCGAGCAAATTTGACGCAGTCTACAACTGGCAGGATCAGGGTTGTGGTATTCCCAAATGCGGCGCGGGCAGTAACTTCACGTCCCGGTCGTTGCTGAAAATCGGGACGGCAATTATTCAGGGCGGCCGGTACAACGGAAAGCAGATTCTGTCGCCTGAGTATGTGAATCTGGTTATGGACACCAGCAAAGGACAGGGCTATTTTTACTTCTTCCACAATCGTAGCAAGGGAGCCGCAGACGGGAACGTCAACTTCATCAGTGGCGTCGGAGCCGGCGGCCAGTACATGGCGACTTTTCCCAATCTGAACATTGTCATGGTCGCTACGGCACATAACAGTAAGGGGATCGGGCTGCCGTTACAGGCCGCACTGGAACACCTTATCCCGTTATTTAAACAGACCGCTCCGAAACGCTCGCCTAAGGAATAAGAATGGTTTATCTGGCGTGTGTGATCGCATACCTGATCCTGCTGGCGGGCATTGCCGTCTGGAAATCGCGAGAAGTAAAGGACCACAGCGACTTCGCCGTCGCTGGCCGGTCGCTGTCGCCGTGGATGATGGTGTGCACGATGCTGGCGCTGTTCTGGAGGTAATCGTGGGTGATAAAACGATTTTGGACGCGCAGACGGCAACCATGATCGCCGCGGTCTTCATTATCAGTTATGCGGCCCTTGCCGGGCTGATGAGTCTGGCATGGATGGATCTGGTCACCGGCAGCATCATCATGCTGACGATGGTAATCGCTTTTCCGATTTACTGGTTCAAGGCAGGGGGATGGTCAGGAATTGAGGCCGGCTTTCTTACCGACGGACGAGCTTCGCACATGAGTCTGTCGGGCGTCTACTCGCCGACGGAACTTGTGAACTTTATCCTGCCCGTATTCCTGCTGGTGCTGGGAGATGCAAATCAGTATCAGCGAATCTTCGCCAGTCGCACTGCCAAAGGTGCGAAGACGGCGGTCAATATGATGATCATTATCGCCTTTGCCGTTGAACTGCTGATCATTGCCTGCGCGTGTATTGCCAGCAGCCTGACTCCCGATCCCGAACACGGCAAGTACATCCTGATCTATGCGGCTCGCCATTATCTGGCCCTGCCGCTGGGATGTCTGTTCATGGTGACGGTTGTTGCCATCATCATTTCTACGGCAAATTCGTTTCTGCACGTGCCCGCGACCAGCATTGTGAATGACCTGTATCTGCCGTACATCAATCCTCAGGCGTCGCAGAAACGAATCGTGTGGGTCAACCGCCTGCTGGTCGTCGTCTTCGGAATTATCGCGTACATCGTGACGTTTCTGTTTTCTGAATCGACAGGTTTTTTCCGGAAGGCTTTGTACGCATTCACCATCTACGGCGCCTGCATCACACCTTCGCTGGTTGCAGCTCTGATCTGGAAACGAGCCACAAGACAGGGTTCCATCGCATCCATCTGCTGCGGAGCTGTTGTGACACTCGCCTAGAACGAGGTTGGTATTGTGCGCGAGAGCCTGCCCGCGGCATTTGCCGATCTGGACGCCGTCCTTCCCGCAATCACGCTGTCCGTTACGATGCTTGTCATAATAAGCCTGATCACCTATCGATCAGACAATCCCCCCGGAACCGATACGCAACAGCCCAGAGAGCCCGTAAATAATGTCTGACAAGAAGATCGCGAAAATCTGTGCCGGAGTTCCGGCGATGAATAACACGTTGCTGTGGCGGATTCGCTTTATGGTTGGTGATCCCGTGGCGATGCTTGAGCTGCCGGACGGTGACGGCACACGATCAATATTATTGCTTCGTGACATCGAAATGCAGCGGGCACGCAAATCTGCCAACGTTGATCAGGTTGGCTGCCCGGCGGATTTCACACCGGAAGGTGGTTTATCCGGCGACCGCGAGACGGCCACAGCCCAGGCGGCGGCCGAATGCTTGCGCCGCGAGGGAGTCACAGATGTTGTGGCCGACCGCAGCCTGCCATTCATCTTTGCCGAGTTTCTGTCACGTGCCGGAGTTACGGTTTCGTGCGATACGGAATTGTGGGTGGCCGATCGTCGACAGAAGAACGAAGAAGAAATCGAACATCTGCGTCAGTCCCAGCACGTCACCGAACAGGCGATGCAGTTTGCCTGCGAGATGATCGCCAGCGCGGAGGCTCGATCCGGTGGCGTCCTGTATCGTGACGGCAGTCCGTTGACCTCCGAACGAGTTCGTACAGCCATTGACCATTTTCTGATGGATCAGGCTTTCACCAATCCTACTTCGATCGTCGCTGGTGGGCCGCAGGGGGCCGACTGTCACGACATCGGTTCCGGCGACTTACTTACCGGGTTGCCCGTGATTGTCGACATTTTTCCTCGCAGTCGCAGAACTTTGTATTGGGGCGACTGCACTCGCACGGTGGTTCATGGCGACATACCGGACGAAATCAAAGCGATGCATGCCGCCGTCCGCAAGGCGAAGGCCGCTGGCGTGGATGCAACCGCACCTGGTGTGACGGGTGAGCAGGTTCATCGTGCCACGATCGATGTCATTCAGGAAAACGGATTCAGCGTCGGGCTTCCTGATGATCAATCGCCGGACTCATACTGTGCGATGACGCATGGCACGGGACATGGAGTCGGCCTAGACGTGCACGAACCTCCACTGCTCGACATGAAAGGACCGGAGTTACTGGTCGGCGATGTCTTAACAATCGAACCGGGTCTGTATCGCCGCGACATGGGCGGCGTGCGTGTCGAAGACATGGTTGTTGTCACGAAAGACGGATGCATTAACCTGAACAAACTCAGTGAAGAACTCACGTGGAACTGATCATGAACGCGACTTTTCGCACGACGACCGTTCTTTTCCTGCTGACGACACGAACGCTGCCCGGAAACCCGGCCGCGATGAACGCGGACTTTGAGAAACTCGGCGAACAGTAGATTGACCAGTTCGCGGCGTTTTCACCGATCCATGCAACGAGTGTGGGAGATCATCGCTTCGACGGAGAACTGGATCAGATCAGTTTCACTGCTCGCGAGCAACGGGCAAAGTGGATTCGCAGCGTCATCACGCAACTGGAACAGATCGACGCAACGCAATTGTCTCGCAGCAACCAAGTCGACTACGCGCTGCTGAGCCATGCGCTGGACGCTCAGCTGTGGAAGCTCACGGAACTGCGTGAGTGGGAGTGGAATCCACTGATCTATACGGGACTGACGGGCGATGCAATTTACAGCCTGATGGCGCGTGAATTCGCACCGCAGCGTGATCGACTTAATAATGTCGCACTGCGACTGGAGCAGTTTCCCCGGTTCCTGAAACAGGTGCGGGAAAATTTGGACGTCGAACGCGTGCCGCCTGTGCATGCCAGGACAGCGGCGGCACAGAATCGCGGTGTGCTGAAGACGATTGATAATATGGTTCGCCCGCTGACTGGCGAGCTTTCTGATTTGGAACGCAATCGACTTGTACTCGCAATTGGTGTCGCCGAACAGGCCATCGCCGAACAGCAAAGATGGCTCGATGCGGAGCTGGTTCCAAACGCAAAGGGCGACGTCCGACTTGGCATTGATTTTTACGAAAAGAAGCTGGGATTCGCGCTCAACTCACCGCTGAGTCGAGAAGAAATTCGCGATCTGGCCGCCCGGCGTGTGCAGGAACTTCACGAACAGATGTATAAGATTGCCAAAGAGCCGTATCGCGAGCAGTATCCGCTGACTCAGTTCCCCCAGCAGCCGACGGATGAGTTCCGCCGTGCGGTGATCCGCTTCGGGCTGGAGAAGGCATATGCCAGGGCGCCAAGGGCCGATACGTGGCTCGATACGCCACTGCCTGAGATCTCCGACGCGGATCGCAAACGCACCAACCGCGACATTTCCAAGGCCCAGGCGGGTGACTATTTCCGCACCGTCTATGACCTCATGGTGCTCGCTTTTCAGACGGACGTGACTCGTGTGGCCACGTTTAGTCTGGGCGGCGAAGGGGACGCTTTCGCCATTCCGGAAATCGGTATCACAGAGTCACGCCATCAGCTCAGCCACCACGGCGGCGATGAGGGCTACATGGAGAAGCTCACCAGTTACGACACGTTCGCGATCGAGCAATTCGGCTACTTCCCCTTGCGGCTCGACGAGACGAAGGACGTCAACGGCAGGCCGCTCCTAGGCTCGACGATGGCGCTCTTTGGTAGCGGCATGTCCTACGGTCACAGCCACGGTAACGCCAACCTCCCGCTGGTGTTCGCCGGCGGCGCGGACCTCGGCCTGAAGCACGGCAGCCATCTCGACTTCAATCAGGGGCACTTCGACGGTTACACCCTCGACATGCCCGGCGACCACTACCGCCTTTGTAGTCGGCCGGCGAACACAGACGCCCACATGAGCAACCTGCTGCTCCTGATGGCTCAGCGCATGGGTGTGGAGACTGACAGGTTTGGTGACAGCAACAGGGGGATTGAGCTATGAAACAACTCAAACCCGAACGCTGGATCGCTGCACTGTGCGTCGGCGTTTCCCTGATTGCATCTCACTCAACCGCCGCCGACGAGCCGTTCCGGCCCGAGACCGGGAAGTTTCCCCCTTTGGAAAAGGCGCATTCCTATCGAGGCGAACTTGTGTTCGTGGATCATGCCAACCGTCGCGGCAGCCTTCGTGTGCAAGGGACGGGTAAGTTCTACCGAAACGACCCGCAGCCCTTCGCCATGCTTCCCTACGGTATGGTCCGCTACCAGGGAGCTTCGGCCGATCTGCGCGACATCCCGCTCGGCACTGTGATGCATGTCCGGGCCTTTCTCCCGCCGGACCCGAAGATTTCCGCCGTGCCTGTATTGCCGGTCAATAACAAGGAGAAAGACGTGGGGCATTATCGTGGCACCGGTACGGCACCCGCCGAGAATCACGTGCTCCTTCTCGAAGACGAGCCCAGTCATTGCCTGGACGAGGGGTTGGTCTGGAAGCTTCAGGAAGTGGAAGTCAGGAACAACGCCGGGAAGATCATTGCCAGACGCGAGCCGAAAGCTGGCGGAGACGGCAACTTCAGCGACGAAGAGTTGACCTTCGACGCCGGCATCCGCATCTGGCGCGGCCGCGAGCGGATCAGAGTCGCGGATCTGGTCGCCGAAGAAGCGTGGCCGGCCACCGGAAAGAAACAGCTCGGTGGGCAGGCCGTCCTGCTTGGAATTACCTGGGTGCCTGCGCCAGGGGATGGGTTGAGTGGCGCTTTCACCCAATTTCATGTCTCAGACATCTGGCTGGACGATGACGCCATCCAACACGCGGCGCAATTTCAGGTTGAGACGCACAAAACCTTCATCCGCAGTCGCTGGATGCCGGCTTGGGTTGATGCCGTTGAGTATGGCAAGTTCGGCCGCGCGACCGTCACCGCGACGCTGTTCGGCGGCATGGATTCTTCGCTCTACAACGACTTCAAGAAAGGCATCGGTGCGCAAATGAATGGAGCCGAGAACACCTTGAAGCACACAGCCGGTCACTATGGGCCCAGCCACATGGCTTCCAGTGGCAAAATCCTTGATGTCACCCAGGCAAGCGGAGAAATCCCCCTCGGCAGCAGCGGCATTCGCATTCAGTTTGAGACCGACCTGATCATCGAAGGCATTCGTCCCGGAAGAACTGTCCGTGTCCGCCCACAAAGCTGGCCCAAGACGCAGATCCCCCGGGAGGAATACCTTTTCAACAACAGCCCTGAGGACCGTTTCCCGACCCCGAGCATCTTCCCAAAATACTGACTCAGCGAGATCCGGCTATGACACAACTTAACTCCGGTCGCTGGATCGCCATGCTGTACTTCGGTGTGTCTCTGGTAACGAACGCAGCAACCGCCGCCGAACCGTTCCGCCCGGAGCCAGGAAAGTTCCCACCTCTCGAAAAGGCACACTCCTACCGGGGCGAACTTGTCTTCGTGGATCATGCCAACCGCCGCGGCAGCATCCGCATACAGACCGAGGGCAAATTTCGGTTCATCAGCCCATCGCCCTTCGCAATGCTTCCCTACGGTATCGTTCGGTATCACGGCGCACCGGCAGACCTCCGGCATATCCCCCTTGGCACGATGTTGCATGTCCGGGCCTTTCTTCCGCCGGACCCGAAGATCTCTGCCGTGCCTGTACTGCCCATCAACAATCGAACGAAGAAAGCCGGTAACGCCGGCACCGGATCGGCCCCTGCCGAGAACCACGTCCTCCTGCTCGAAGACGAACCCAGCTACTGCCAGCGCGAAGGCGAAGTCTGGAAGCTAAAAGAAGTCGAGGTCAGCAACAACCAGGGGATGATCGTCGCCAGTCGCGCAGCGAATTCAGGCGGGACCGGCAAGGCACATGAGGAGGCGATGACTTTCGATGCCGCGACACGGATCTGGCGCGGTCGCGAGTACCTCGGTGTCCAGGACCTGATCGCTGAAGGCACCTGGCCTGCCAGTGGAAAGAAACTTCTGGATGGCCAGGCCGTGCTGCTCGGAATCACCTGGAAGCCCACGCCAGGTGGCGTCTTCACCCGGTTTTACATCTCGGACATCTGGCTGGACGCCGCCGCGATGGAACGCGCCGGCCGCAATCAGATCGAAACACACAAAGCCTTCATCCGTAGTCGCTGGATGTCCGGCTGGGTCGATACCGTGGAGTATGGAAAGTTCGGAAATGCCAGGGTGACCGCGACTTTGTTCGGCGGCATGGATGACTCTCTCTACTCCGATTTCAGGAAGGGGAGCCGGGCTCTGCTGGCACAGTCAGAGAACACGTTGAAGCATTGGGCCGGTGGGACAGCAGGCACGGCCCAGATGGCATCAAAAGGCCCCATCCTGGATGTGACGAAAACGGAAGGCGAGATTCCTTTGGGAAGTAGCGGAATCCAAATTCATTTTGAAACGGACCTCATCACCGAGGGCATTCGTCCCGGGAGAGTCGTCCGGATTCGTCCTGCAGCCTGGCCCGACCTCCACGTCCCGCGTGAGGAGTATCTAAAGGATTCGAGTGCCACCCACGAAGACCGCTTCCCGACCCCGGCCATCTTCCCGATCTACGGACGCTGAGTTCCACCGAATCCACCAGACGCGGCGACTGCCTCCTTCGGATCGTCGAGAACTTCGACAAGCTTGAGCCGACGATGGACTCGCGCGACGGTCGTCGCTTGGCGCTCAATCATGCGCGACTGGTTCTGAACCGCGATGTTCCAACGGCGAACGGTTATTTCGAGTCGTTTACCGCGTTGGGTTTTCGTACCAGATTATCCCCAGATCGTGGACCTCTTCACAGGTGATCAGGTCTGAATCTCCATCTCCGTCTACGTCCAGCATTTCGATGCGATCGAATTTTCGGCCGCGTCTGTCGCTGATGGCGTGATCAACCCAGCCGTTTGGTCGGTTTTCTTTCCATGCGACCGAAACCATGTCATCCGCCTCACGTTGTGCTTCCGAAGTCGTGACGAGATCAGGGCGTCCGTCCATGTTTACGTCGGCGATTGCTACTGCCTTGCCTGCTTTCAAACCGAATGGCAGCGGCAACACTGTCTCGGTCCAGTCGCCGGATTTGCCACGCGCGCAATAAAGCAAATCGCCTCCCAACGTAGGGCATGTCACGTTCCGCGCACTTTTCCCTTCAAGGTCACCTACACTGAGAAACATTACCTGGTGACCTTTTCCACCAACCAACTGTCGCACCCACCTTCCCGACCGACCGCCGGGATTCTTAAGACAGTAGATGCCAGGTTCAGAGCCAAAGCGATCGGAATACAAAATATCCTCATCGCCATCGTTGTCGAGATCCGTTGCACGAAGAGACATGATCCAGCTGGCCGGGGTCAGCTCGTGAAGTTTCCAGCCCGCCGCGTCGCGCGGGGTGGCCGGATTTTCAAGCCAGCCGACAATGGCGTTTTCGTTCTTCGATCCAATGACCAGGTCGATCCGCCCATCGGTGTTCACGTCCATCGGCAACGCAAACATCCAGCGACGTCCATTTGATGCCGGGAAAACTTCCGTTTTCCATTCTTCAGGCCTCAGGTAATCCGCCTTCGAACGTGGCGCCCAGTGAACAAACACATTGTTCACCTTCCCCTCTGCACACGAGACGACGTCGACAGCGCCATCGGCATCCAGGTCTGCAAATACGGCGTCCTCCACACCTCTGACCGAACCAACAGTCACTGAAGTCCAGGCGTTCTTCGCCTTGTCCGGGCCAGGATTGAGATAAACGGCCACTGCACCGCCTTCTTCCCACCCGGTCGTAATATCCAGGTGTCCGTCTTCGTTCACATCAGCCAGACGCACACCATCGGCACCGCGTTTCCCAGCCGCTCTGTCGCTTGGGTCGATCGTATGCCGTTTCCACGGCTCGGCGAATGCAGTTCCCGCCAGAAGGCAAAGCAGAACAATGAGTTTCATGCTGAAGACCTGAAACTGTACTCGGCCAGAAGCGCAACGCACTTTCCTGGACGAAAAATGAAATGACGGCTGACTTACCAGAGCGCGGCAAACAGAACGCTGTTGTGAACCGCGCAGAATGTGTCTGACCCGATCACAAAGGATAGTTAGTTCGATGATAACTTCCCGGTACATAACCCTCCTTATAACAACTCGCGCGCATTCCGAGTTCGGAAGTCGTGAATTGACATTGCTTTACAGGTGTTCGAGTCCTCTGTGGTGCGTTGGTGGCCACCAACGCTCATCGAACTTTCGGATGTCGAGCAGTTTTTTCTCACCGCAGGCAGCTGTCTCAACTCCGTCACGGAGGGGTCGAGAAAAAGGGCTTGCTGAAATTCTTTGGTGGCCTCTGTTGTTTCACCATCTGCTCTGCGTTCTTTCGCGCGTAGCAGAAATGCCTGCACGACCTGTGCATCGAAGCGTTTTGTGACTTTCGTCGTTGAGGTCAAACTGCCTCGGGCAATATGAGCAATGAGGCAGCCGTTTACGCGGACAAGAGACATCGGGCGACTACTTCGTAACGGCAACACCGGGCGTTTGGGAGTGCGCGTGTTGAGGGAAGTCGAAGGTCAACACGAGCGGCTCAGTTCCCGTGTTCTCAATTTCCACGCCGCCGCTGTTAAGTGCGGATTGAGTGATGAATCCGATCTCGGGATAGATCTCGCCGAGCTTCATATCGTGGTGATATCGCACTTCGAACTTTCCAACGCGGCCGCTTCCGACATTTGTGTGGAACAGCGCGGGGCTCTCCGGGCAGAAATTCGACTTTCCGCCAGGATGCACGGTGAGTCGGAGAATCGAACACTTCTGGTCGCCGAGGAAATCACCGTAAACGATCCACCTGGCGTCAACGCCTTCACCTGCGAATTTTTCGGCGGTGATTGCGGGACGCTTATTCTTCAGAACGAATTCCAGATCCTGGTTTGCTGCGAAGTCCAACTTTTCGACCAGGTACTCCCAGTCTTCGTGCTTATCCTTCGGATAGTCCTCTTCCCGGCAGGCGTAAAACGCATCCGCTGCTCCGATACGTCCGTCAAGCGTCAGGTCCTCGGCCAGGAAGTGCTCATCCATCGTGACGTGCAGCTCATGCGTGCAAAGGTCCGTTGGTGAGTGCAGCACACCGTTCGGCATAACAAAGCCGTTATCAAGTTGCATCATCACGTGCGGCGACAGATGCCGAACCCCATTGTACTCGCCTTTTCCGAAACTCTTCATGCAGTCGAGGAACTGGTCCTTCGACACGAACGGGTACAACCCCATTGCCGTGGTGTGATAATGCGACGGACTGACACCGGGATTGTCGAAAGAATTGATGTCATAGACTTCCCACTTTGACCAGTGAAGATGATGCGGAATCGGATTCAGATTGTCGAACTTTTTTGACACAATCGGCCA
>JAQWLN010000199.1 GCA_029247265.1 Fuerstiella sp. | reverse complement strand
TCGGTTGGTTCTCCTTAACCACGAAGAAGTAATGACCGTCGTCCCTGAGTATGTGTTCACAGACTTCACGCTGACAGAACATCGCATCGCCGGTAATTACTCGCCCCTTTACCACCATCGAGTTGAGCAGCCGAATCGCTTGCTGCCGTGTTTGACACCTCGGCTCCCTGTCCGTTGCACACTGGGTGTTTCCCATCGCAGTTTTCCTGAAATCGATTCAGACTCCAGCTGCCATCAGAATTCTGAAGCTGCACCAGCCACAGCAGTCCACGACTTACGGCTTTCTCAGATTCTTCTGTTCCACCAAAAAGTTCAATGAACTGCTTGCGGGTGTCTCCCTGGCGCAGCGTGAACATTGATCTCAGCCCAACACTGTCCGCAGCGAGAGACACTGCACTCGCTCTGGCAAAGGGACGATCAAGCTGACTGGCACGTTTGTGAAACGCAGGCGGAGCGTTGTTGCGTTTCAAACTGATCGCGCCCACCACAATTCGTTCCTTGACCCGACTGGATGGGCCGCTCATCTTCTGTGGCGTGAGCGGCGTCGGACCTGTCAGTGCAAACCGATCGATCACCAGCAGCAGGCTTTCGTCGGAATGATCCTTTGATTCAGCACTGTCGCTCATGGGCAACTCAACGTCTTCCGTCTCAAGCGCAGCAAGGGCGTCCCGGACGGCAGACGGCGCCGTTTCTCGCAGCGCAACTTTCGGCATCTTCGCGGGATCAGCCGGGCGATTTTCGATATTGGACATCGCCGCATTCTGGTCCACGAATGGCTGTGGTTCACGACGCTGGCTCCGCCGCCCCGAGGTTGCGAACGGAACAGGCGTTGGCGCCCTCACATTGACCCTGGCGATCTCGATCAGCGGCGCTGCCTCTTCCGAGACATTATCCGCCGTCTCCAACTCATCGGCTTTCGCAAAGTCTACTGCGTCTCCGACGATTCAACATTCTGCCGCGACGAACAGAACGTCAGGAAGTGAGGAATGCTTCGCGAATGCGACATTGCTCAGAAACGCATCGCTCTGCTGCTTTGCGTCCTTAAGATTGTTAAGCTGCAGTGCAGTCAACGCTGCGCGAAAACGCGCATCCGCAGCCAGATCGTCGGCAGCGAATTGATCTGCGAACTGAGCATACAAAGTGACAGTTTCCGGCTTCCGCTTTTCGTCTTCGTAGATCGCCTCAATCCGAGTGAACTTTAATTCAGGAACGAATTCGGACTGAGGCCAGTCTGCGATGGCCCTGTCCAGAACCCCGATTGCGGCAGGTGCCTGCTTCAGTTGAATCAACGTCCGTCCAAGCCACCAGGCGGCTTCCGCTGACTCATTCTGCTTCGCCGCAACCACTACTTTGAATCCGTTCTGTGCTTGCGGATACTGGTTCGAAAGAAACCGACATTTGCCACCTTCCAGCAACGCCACATTGATGTACTCACTCTGCTTGAACTTATTGGCCAATGATTCGAACAACGCCGCAGCCTGTGGCAGCTGTTTCTGCTCATGCTTCGCACGCGCCTGATGGAAGAGCGCAAGGTCGGCCATGGCGAAGTCTTTCACGGCGGCAGCGATCGCAAATTCTTTCTCCGCTTCAGCGTGCTTCGTCGTTTCGGTCAGAGCGAGCCCCAGTCGCAGGCGACATTCCGCCACCTTGCTGTCCCTGGGGAACTTCTGCTGAAACAGACGGTACGTCGCGACAGCCTCGGCACTCTTTTGCAGCTGCTGCTGAGTCGTCGCCAACGCAAATATCGCGGTGGGCAGCAGAGCACTGTTACCGTGCTTAGCAATCAATGTCTGGTACACCGCGATCGCTCCGGCTGAGTCGCCAGCCTGAAACACGCACTCCGCCTGATAGTACAATGCCGAGGGAATGTGCTGGCTCCCTGCGTGCTGAGCGGGCACTTTGGCGAATTCCGCGGCAGCCGCGTGAAACCCATCCGGTGCCTTCGATGCCAGCGCCACGTTGTAGAGTGCCAGCCCCAGATTGAACTGCACCGCGTCGCGCTGCTCGAATGCGGGAGATTTCTGCAGGACCTGCTGAAACGTCTCGACGGCCTTCACGTTTCCGGTCTGAAGCTGACAGACGCCCAAATGATAATGAGCGTTCGTGATCCGCTCGTCCTTCGCAAACTTCGCAATGAACTGCGTCCAGCGAACGGCCGCCTGCTTGAAGAGCTTCTTCCTCTGAAATCCAAGTGCAACGGCGTATTCACGCGTGGCGACGGGATCGACAGCATCATCCTGCGCAAACACAGGACCGGTCGTGACCGTGACGGGAACAATCAAGACACAGATAAGAACACCGATCATACGACGACGTTGGTCGTCAGACATCTCCGCCTCCTCTGCGTTGAACTGCATAACAGCGCCGCACAAACCAGACTGATCAGTTAACGGGCTGATGGTAGTGCGGAAGCCCGACTGCATCAATCAACTCGAACGTATACGGTCCCTGGCAGGGCCTCACGGAGACTTTTTTTCAGCAGGCGCGGCTCAAAGTGCAGCACGCGCATATCCGCGGCAAATGGCTGTCAAAATGAACAATTCTGCTTGCACCAATTGTCGGGCTGTGATGTTTACGCGTCAAACTCCCTGTGGCAGCAAACATGTCGTAAAATCGTGCCGCGAGCATGAAACACGATGGTTCTTCTGCCGCTTGACTCGCTAGAATCACCACGGAGACAGCGCCGCCCTCCCTCCCTGTGTCGCCCCAGACATCAAGGCCGTATTGGCCGACTCCGCGCTTGGATCTCACCTGCCCGCAATTCGTTCACTCGCGCGGCGCTCACTCACAATGCCATACTCAGCCGATACTGTCCCAGCGACCCCGCCGCGCAAGACGAGCTCACGTCCACCACATACCCAGGCAACAGGAAAGAAATTGAATATGCGATGCCCGCGAATCTCGATTGTCGTTACCGCACTGGTTGCGTCAGTGGCACTGCCTGGTCAGCACGTCGGTGCCCAGGACAAGATCCTCGACGGAGTCGTTTTCGAAAAGAACATTGAGTACTCAAATCCCGATGGCCAGCACCTGCAGTTGAATATGGCGAAACCGAGCAAAGGGCAGGGGCCTTTCCCGGCGATCGTCTGCATTCATGGCGGTGGGTTTCGTGCCGGGTCGCGAGAAGGCTTCAACCGCCTGTGCCAGAACCTTGCACAGCACGGATATGTGGCGGTGACAGTATCCTATCGCCTCGCACCAAAGTATCAGTTCCCGGCGGCAGTTCATGATGTCAAGGCCGCCGTGCGATGGATGCGTGCCAATGCCGACAGGTACAATATCGATCCGAATCGCATCGGCACGACGGGTGGATCTGCTGGAGGCCACCTGGCTCAGTTTCTGGCTGTCACCAGCGATGTCGGTAACTTTGAAGGTGATGGCGGAAATGCCGACTATTCCAGCAGCGTGGACTGTGTTGTTAATTTCTACGGGCCAAGCGACTTCACAAAGTCATACGATGCCAGTGTTGATGCCGCCGAAGTCTTGCCGCTATTCCTGGGTGGAAACGTGCAGCAGGAGCGACGTCGCCACATTGAAGCCAGCCCACTGTATTGGGTCACTCCCAACGCCGCACCCACGCTGTGTATTCACGGCACGGAAGACAGTTACGTCGCCCACGAGCAGGCGGTGTGGTTGATTGATCGCCTGAAATCCTCACAGGTGGAAGCCAGATTGATGACCATCGACGGAGCGGATCACGGATTCCGCGGCGCCACGAAGGAAGTCAGAGCGGAGATCGAGGCCGCTCGAATCGCATTCTTCGACAAGTATCTTAAGCCGTAATACGATTACCGATGCGGATGGAAACCGACTGCAGGTCGGCATCCATCCGAATGATTTTATTCCCCATCGCGTTACCTTGCACACATTCTGAGTACCCGCATGATGATTCGAATGTTTACTTTGGCACTTCCGCTGGCGATGTGTTTCACAGCGACTGCTGTTGCTGCCGACGGCGACGTCAACTTCAGTCGCGACATTCTGCCGTTACTGTCCAACAGCTGCTTCACATGCCATGGCCCCGATGAAGCCAATCGTCAATCCGAATTACGGCTGGACAGGCACGAATCGGCCCTGATGAAACAGGAATCCGGTCGGGCTGCCCTTGTGCCGGGCCACAGCGATCAAAGCGAACTGTTTCGTCGGATTGCGTCCAGCGACGCCGACATCCAGATGCCACCACCGGATTCCGACCGAAAACTAAACGATGCACAGATTGCTCTGATCAAAAAGTGGATCGATGGCGGCGCCGAGTGGTCCGGGCACTGGGCATTTCAGTCGCCGGAAAAGCCACAGGTCCCGTCGGCCGTTGAAGGCTGGCAAACAAATGGTCCTGTCGACAACTTCCTGCACGCGAAATTGAAGACAGCAAATCTGGCGCCGGAAGATCGTGCGGGAAAGGAAGCATTGATCCGCCGAGTGACGCTGGATCTGACGGGCCTGCCCGCAACGATATCGGAGGTTGATCAGTTTCTGGCTGACGATTCTGACAAGGCGTTCGAACATGTTGTGGATCGGCTGCTGAGTTCTCAGAAGTATGGCGAGAACATGGCACGAATCTGGCTTGATGCGGCTCGCTATGGAGACACGCACGGGCTGCATCTGGACAACGAACGATCAATCTGGCCATATCGTGACTGGGTCATCAAATCCTTCAACAGCAACCAGCCGTTCGATCAGTTTACGATCGAACAGATTGCGGGAGACCTATTGCCGGATCCGACACTCAGTCAGCGTGTGGCAACGGGATTCAACCGCTGCAACGTGACCACCAGCGAAGGCGGATCGATCGACGACGAATACTACATGCGTTACGCGGTTGATCGAGTCGAAACGACGTCCACCGTCTGGCTGGGCCTGACCGCCGGCTGCGCTGCCTGTCATGATCACAAGTTCGATCCACTGACGCAGAAAGAATTCTACCAGCTGTTTTCGTACTACTTCAGCCTGACGGAACGTGCCATGGACGGGAACGCGCTGCTGCCGCCACCAGCTGTAAAAGTTCCGTCAACCGCTCAACTGCAACAACAAGGTCAGTACAAGCAGGAATTGACTTCCATCGATGCGACGATCGCCAAGCTGCTGTCAGAGTTCAATTACACCGATCCAAAACCAACGGAAGTACTGGGTAAACTCAGTGAGGAACAGTTCATCTGGATCGATGACGAGATTCCTCCAGGAGCAAAACCCGAAGGCAACAGCCCGTGGCAATTTGTGGAAGCTCCTGATCATCCGGTACACAGCGGCAAAAAATCGCACGTTCGCACGGGCGCCGGAGATGCAATCACTCAGCACTTCTTTACCGGAGCCACAGACAAACTGAAGATCGGCGAAAACACGCGACTGTTCGCCTATGCGTATCTGGACCCGAAGAACCCGCCGCAAACGCTGCAGCTTCAGTTCAACGATGGCAAATGGGATCATCGAGCCAGTTGGGGAGCAGATAAGGCATTTCTGGCAGGGCGCAACGACGCATTAAACCGGCAAATGGGAAAGCTGCCGGAAACCGGAAAGTGGGTGCGTCTGGAAGTGGATGCCAGTGCCGTAGGACTGCCGCCGGGATCAGAACTGAATGGATGGGCGTTCACGCAGGTCGGAGGTACGGTTCACTGGGACACCGCGGGCATCGTTTCTCAATCGCTTTCAGATGAACAAAAACGTTCTCTGTTTGCATGGGAGCAGTTCCGAGAAAAATCGAAGCAACCCGCCCTGCCGGATGAGATTCAGAAATTGTTGGACGTGGAAAAGGCCAAACGTACGCCCGAACAGACGGCACAACTGACTCGCTACTACAAACAGCACGTGCACCCGGAATCGCGAGCCACGCTGGCCGAACCATTGGCCGCACAAAATGAACTGAAGAGAAAAATCGGCGACATCGAAAACGCAATCCCGTCCACTCTGGTCATGGAGGACCGCCCGGAACCGAGACAGGCACACGTTCTGGAACGCGGCCAGTACACGGAAAAACGCGAAGCGGTTTCGTCAGCGGTTCCCGAATGGCTGGCTCCACCGGTCGCGAATGCACCGACAAACCGTCTGGGACTGGCCGAATGGCTGGTCCAGCCGAAACATCCGCTGACGTCACGAGTGACCGTCAATCGTTTCTGGCAGCAGTTCTTTGGTACCGGCCTTGTAAAAACATCAGAAGACTTTGGCGTGCAGGGGGAACAGCCATCGCATCCGGAGCTACTGGACTGGCTGGCCGTCGACTTTGTCGAATCCGGCTGGGACGTCAAACGTTTCGTGAAGCAGATCGTGATGTCATCTACCTATCAGCAGTCGTCGCGAGTGTCACCTGAAAAACTGGCGGCAGATTCGGAGAACCGACTGCTGGCACGAGGGCCCCGGTTTCGGCTGGATGCCGAAGTCATACGAGATCAGGCACTCGCATTGAGTGGTCTGCTGATTGACACGATCGGCGGCAAGAGCGTCAAACCCTATCAGCCCGCAGGATTGTGGAAGCCCGTGGGATTCGGCGGCAGCAACACGTCCGTGTTCGTGCAGGACAAAGGCGACAAATTGTTTCGTCGCAGCATGTACACGTTCTGGAAACGCACGGTACCTCCCCCGTCGATGGTGACCTTCGACGCGCCCAATCGTGAAACGTGTCAGGTACGG
>JAQWLN010000183.1 GCA_029247265.1 Fuerstiella sp. | reverse complement strand
GGGCAACTGGCTATTCGTCTCATTGCTGAAGGAAAAAGCAATCGTCACCTTCGAACGTGACGTACAGACCGGACTGATCACTCGACGCGGCCGCACCGAGTGCCCCGCTGAACCCGCGATCATGAGTGCTTCCAGCGACGGCAAACTGCTGTTCGTTTCGCTGCGTTCCACGGGGCAACTGGCGAGCTACCGAATCAATACGTCAACGGGCGAACTAAAGCTTCTGAGCGTCGTCGAAGGTGGAGAAGATCCGGCCTACCTGCAGACAGATCGCACCGGGCAGTTTCTGTTGACGGCCTATTACGCTGCCAACAAGGTAACGGTTCACAAGGTCCTCGCAGACGGTCGGTTATACACCACGCCATTGCAGACAGCTTCAACGGCGGCCAGAGCTCATGGTATCGCAGTCGACACAAAAAACCGCGGCGTGTTTGTGTCGCATACCGGATCCAACAGGATTTATCAGTTTCAGTTCGATCCACAGAATGGACGACTGAGAGCCTCTGCACCACCGTTTCTGACGACTCCGGATTCGCACCACCCGCGACACGTGATGCTGCACCCGTCGGATCGCTGGGCCTATACCAGCGATGAAGCCGGTGACAGCATCAGCGTCTTTGACGTGGATACGACAGCCTCAACACTGCTGCTGAAGCAAACCGTCAGCTCCATTCCGGCAGACTTTGACGGGGCAAAGAACTCCACCGCCCGCTGCGAAATCACACCAAATGGTCGGTTTATTTTCGTCGCCAACCGAGGCCACGACAGCATCGCCGGTTTCGCCATTGACCAGAATACCGGCCGAGTCAGGTCACTCGGCCAATTCCCCACAGAACCGACTCCACGATCGTTCACGATCTCCGCAGATGGCCGTCATCTGTACGCGGCCGGGCAGGCGTCCGGGAGACTGGTCGTTTACCGGATCGGTCAGGCTGGTGTTTTGAAGGATATCGGACGTTTCGAATCCGGTCCGGTTTCCTGGTCAGTATTGTGTGTTGACACCGCGGAGTAGGGAGAGAGAATCCCCACTCCGGCAACTGCAACGGAATTGACTAAGTACCTAAGTCTTCGTCTTCTCACCAACATCGTGCATCGAGCACAGAAAATGTTGGGTCTCAATTATGGAGCGGCAGCTCCACCCAAACCGCCTTGGCGGCCAATGGCTAATCATGAGTTCACCGTCGTATACTGTCATTATTGGGCTGGAAGTTCACACCCAGCTGAAAACGAAGTCCAAACTCTTCTGCGGCTGCGCAAATGAGTTCAACCCTGACCGCCCCAATACTCAGACCTGTGCCGTCTGTCTGGGACTGCCGGGGGCTCTGCCGGTCATGAATCGTCATGCCTTCGACCTGTCCTTGAAAACAGCGTTGGCACTGAAGTGCAATATCCCACACTTCACCAAATGGGATCGCAAGCAGTATTACTATCCCGATCTGCCCAAGGCCTATCAGATCAGCCAGTTCGACCTGCCCTTCAGTGAACATGGCTGGCTGGAAATCACGAACGACGAAGAAGGCGGTCCGGTTCGCCGCATCAATATCACTCGTGCCCATCTGGAAGAAGACGCGGGAAAAAACGTGCACGATGAAAGCGGGCGTGGCGGAGACAGTGGCGTCGACCTGAATCGCACGGGTACCCCACTGCTGGAAATCGTAAGCGAACCGGATCTTCGGTCAGCATCGGAAGCACGTCGATATCTGGAGGAAATGAGAACGCTGCTGCTGTTCATCGGAGTGTCTGACTGCAACATGCAGGAAGGTTCACTGCGTTGCGACGCCAACGTCAATCTTCACATTCACAACGACGACGGCAGCACGACTGCCACGCCAATCGTCGAACTAAAGAACATGAACAGTTTTCGCAATGTCGAAATGGCAATCGACTACGAAGTGAAACGACAGCACAGGGAATTTCAGAAGACCGGGAAGACCATCGACGATTCGTCCAAGGTAACTCGAGGCTGGGACGCAGAACGAAGTATTACATTCGCTCAACGCGAAAAAGAAGATGTGTCTGATTATCGCTTCTTCCCTGACCCCGATCTGGTACCGGTTGTACTAACGGAATCAGAAATTGAGGCGGTTCGCGAGACGTTGCCGGAAACCCCGGCCGTCAAACGAGATCGTTTTCAAAATCAGTTTGGGCTAACGGAATACGACGCATCTGTCATTATTGGTCAGGGGCCGGAAATCAACGCCTATTTTGAGGCCGTTGAATCCGCCTGCGGCGACGGCAAGATCGCGGCCAACTGGGTGACACAGGACGTGTTGCGTGACCTGAATGCCAGTGAGTGCGGTGTCGACGACTTCCCGATTACGTCCGAGATACTGGGCACACTTTTGAAGTGGATCACCAGCGATCGTCTGACCAACAAAAGTGCCCGCGAGGTTTACGGGGCACTTAAGAAGAAGGCAGAATCAGGCGACATGATCTCCGTAACGGATGTTGAAACGCTGGCGGCTGAGCGGGAAATTGTCCGAGACACTGGCGCGCTGGAAACTGCGATCACAGCGGCCATTGCCAGTCGGCCAGACGCCGTTGAGGACGTCAAGGCCGGAAAGCTTCAGGCCGTGGGACCAATGATGGGGATGGTCATGAAACAGGTGGGCGGAGCAGACCCGAAGGAGGTCCGTGAAATGCTGATCAGAATGATTCAGGAATCCTGACGTGGAATCCATCGTCAACTCAAATTCAGACTCCCGCTCGGTAGAACGGTGTTCGACAACGCGGTTCGCTACAAAAAGATACGGGACGACAAGTCGTATTTGCGAAAGGCATTCATGAGTCATCCGAAATTCATGCCAAGGGAAGAGTACATCGAACAGGAGTACTTCTTTCGCGTCTATCGTGAACGTCTGCAGGAAAACGTCCCGTCACAGGACATCCTGAAGACCGTTCACGAAGAGATTCTCAGCACTACTCGTCTGCCGATGGCGGTCGACTTCATGCGTGCTGAAATACTGCACAGCGGTCGCATCAGCGACGCCATGGTCCGACTGCCGCACTATTTCACTCCCTTTCAATGCTACGTGATTGAACGGGCCGAAGATGACGTGTCACGTTTCGAACAGATTACCGGACTGCAGATCCTGGAACGCGAAGCGAAATATCGATCCGGTAGTGCATCCATGTCGGGTAGTTTCGTCTATCAGTTTGAATGCATCGTCAGAAACAGACTGGGCTACAACGATGGCTTAAAAGCCATGGCCAATGACCCATGCTTTGACAAAAACTGGAAGTCCTGGATCAGCGATCTGAACAACAAGCTGGGCGCCAACGAACTGTCCGAAATCGTCTACCGGGCCTCAGAACATTTCGTAACTCGACGACAGTCCCGCATAGGTACGCTGCCCGAGATTGAGGACGACACCGTCGCGCTGTTCGGAGAACAGGAAGGCCGAATTGCCCGGGCGAATATCGGCAGAGACCCGATGTACTTCTTCGCGGCACTGCAAAGACAGTTAAACTATCCGAAGGTGCCCCTGTCCCGCAAAATTGTGGACGAAAAACTTTCGCCGTTTCTCGAGTCGCGTCTGGTCAGACTCGAACAACGGCTGAAGATCGTCGAACTTGAGCAAAAAGGCGGGATCGACCTGACGAAGTTCTATAAGAAAGAAAACGATGTCGGGAACGGCAACGGCGCGCTGGATAACTGAGTGGTCTGCGCCCGTAGTAAAGCAGGCGGCATCCAGGACTGCCGGGTGCCACTGGCTCCGCCAGTGTTGTTTCACGGACAGATAGCACATAACACTGGCCAAGCCAGTGGCACGCTTGCGCAGCGACGCCGCTCCGGCGATCAGAGAAGTGGGCGACGATGCCGGAACAGCGTTTCGCTCGGTCCGGCCTGCTTTCTGAGCCCGTCAGGACAAAATGCCTTCGGCCACGCGTCCGGCGACGTCCGTCAGGCGGAAGTCACGACCGGCGTAGCGAAATGTCAGCCGTTCGTGATTCAGCCCCAGCAGGTGCAGCAAGGTAGCGTGCAGATCGTTGACGTGCATCATGTTTTCGGCGGCGTAGTAACCGTAGTCGTCAGTCGCTCCATAGGCATATCCGCCTTTGACTCCACCGCCAGCCATCCACATCGTGAAACCGTGAGGATTATGGTCACGACCATTGGTTCCCTGAGCCGTCGGAGTGCGACCGAACTCTCCTCCACACAGCACGAGCGTATCGTCAAGCAGTCCGCGAGCCTTCAGATCCGTCAGGAAACCGGCAATCGGCTTGTCAACTTCTGAAGAATTCTTTGTGTGGCCGTGATACAGGTTGGAGTGCTGATCCCACTGCACTTCGCTGTCACTGTGAGTCACCTGCACAAATCGAACGTCGCGTTCCAGAAAACGCCGAGCCATCAGGCACTGCCGACCGAAGTCCTCGGTCACAGCGTCATCCATGCCGTAGAGCTTCTGGGTCGCAACCGTCTCACTGGACAGATCCTGCACTTCGGGCATCGCCGACTGCATGCGGAACGCCAGTTCGAACGAATTCAGTCGTCCTTCCAGGGCCTGGTCTCGTCCGGTGATTTCCAGATGATCCCTGTTCATTTCTCTGATCAGATCCAGCTGCCGTCGTTGAGCCGACGACGAAATTCGATCATTGCGGATGTGCTTCACGGTCGCATTGACAGCAGCAAGGCTGGCGTTGCCGATCGGCGTTCCCTGACAATGAGCGGGCAGAAAGGCGGCGCCCCAGTTGTTAACGCCACCATGAGCCAGAGTCGGGCAGATTGTCACAAAGGCAGGAAGGTTCTGATTTTCTGTTCCCAGACCGTAGATCACCCACGACCCCATACTGGGCCGGACAAACTGATCCGTCCCGGTGTGCAGTTTCAGCAAAGCGCCACCGTGGGCCGGATTCGTTCCATGAACAGACCGAAGAATACAAAGGTCGTCGACGTGCTGAGCAACATTGGGAAACAACTCGCTGACGGGCAGCCCACTTTCCCCGTAGCGTTTGAATTTCCACGGTGACTTCAACAAGTTGCCCTGAGCGCCAAAAGTGATTCGTGGCAACGCAAATGGCAGGGGTTTGCCATTATCCCTCGTCAGCAATGGTTTGGGGTCGAACGTATCAACGTGAGATGGCCCCCCCTTCATAAACAGAAAGACAACGCGTTTTGCTCGAGCCGTGAGATGTGCCAACTGTGGAGCCTGTGGCGTCGCCGCGGCAGTGCCCGGCGTCTGATCTGCCAGCGATTCTTTGCCCAGCAGCGCAGACAACGCCACGTGACCAAAGCCCGCGGCAGAGGTCTTCAGCAGTTGGCGACGTGTTCGCACTTCCGGACCAAACAACATGATTACCTCACGTAAATGAACTCGTTGCTGGCAAACAGACTCTGACAGAAAGCGGACCATGCCTGCTGCTGCCCAGCCGCCTCCACTCCCGTGGCACCAATCGACTGCGACGTTAGTTCGCCAACAAACGCGATGGCGCGTTGAGTTTCCTCCGATGACGGAGAACGACCAACCGTCCGTTCGTATGCCATCCGCACTCGTTCCGTATCATCCTTTCCACGGTCCAGCAGCGTCGACGCCATGCTGCTGGCGGAATCCATCACCAGACCAGAGTTCATCATCAGAAGTGCCTGGGGAGCCACCACCGTGGAACTGCGGTGTCCCGTCGGCATCGTCGGGTCAGGAAAGTCGAATTGTGAAAACAGCGAATACACGTTGTTGCGAATCACCGGCAGGTACAGGGCCCGTCGCAGGCTGTCATATTTCGTGTGATCTACCGAGGTATGATTGAAGACAAACTGGCGATTCCGCAGCGGCACAGTCTTACCACCGATTGCCATGTCCAGCCTGTCAGACACAGCCAGTACGGAATCGCGAATCTGTTCTGCTTCCAGTCGCTGCAGGCGAAATTTCCAGAGCAACAGGTTTTCAGGATCCACCTCAGCAGGATTTTCCGCGGCGCCTTGCTCCGCCGGGTGAACTGACGCCATCTGATAGGCATTGGAGGAAAGAATCAATCGATGCTGATCTTTCACAGACCAGCCGGAAGACATGAATCGACGAGCCAGCCAGTCCAGCAGTTCGGGATGCGACGGACGATCACCAAGTCGGCCGAAGTTCTCGGTCGTGCCAACAATGCCGCGCCCGAAATGCCAGCCCCAGACACGATTCACGAACACTCGCGCCGACAGTGGATGCTGAGTGCTCGACATCCACTGCGCGAGCTCCAGTCGACCGCTTTGGCCCATCGGAAGTACGGGCCGCACGTTCGATGTCCGCATGACTTCGGGAAACTCACGAGCTACCGGCTTGCCGAGATTCAGATGACTGCCGCGAATGTGAATCGGCAGACTGCTCAGAATCGTCTGTTCACCAACGCCCATAGCCGCGGGTTCGTCAGGTGCGTTGCTTTCCAGAATTCGGGCTTCGTCCTCCAGCCGGTAATATTCGGCCAGAGTCTTTCCATCAAACGCAAACTCCACTTTTGGCGGAACGGCCAGAAATCCCGACAGGTCGTGCAGTGCCGTTCGCGCTGTTTGCAGTCGGACGTCAGTCAGAGTTTTCTGCGGAGGATCCATTTTCTGAGCCGCCGCATACGCCGCCTCAGCTTCCGAAAACACAGTTCGAAAATGTTTGTCGATGCCGTCCCCGTCGCCAGCGGCCGCCAACCGGTGCCATTCGCTGAAAAACGGATCGTCCTGATTGTATTCCAGATGCAGTCGAGTGTGATGCAGAATCCTGGGATGCAGTTCCAGCGGTGCGGCAATCGCTTCAACCATGGATAATGGAGCGGATGGTTCAAACTTCGCAGCCGCCACCAGATACTCGGTCGCCTTCGCCCTTGCTGCGTCCCTTAGCTTGACAATAGCTTTGGACTTGTACGACGACGCGGCGCTTTTCTTCTTCGCAATTTCAGCGTCAATCTCCTTCAGCTTTGCCTTATCTTCTTCGGTCGCAAAAGAATGCTGGTGCCAGTGCTTGATCACACCGGTTTTGGTTTCTGCGAATGTCCGTGTGCTTTTGAAGATGGCTGCCAGAGCGTAGTAATCGGTCTGCTTGAGCGGATCAAATTTGTGATCGTGGCAACGAACACATCCAAACGTCATGCCCAGAAATGCCTTGCCTGTGGTATCAAGCTGCTCGTCGATCGTATCCATGACCAGCTTTTCCATGTCCGGTTCGGCCAGAACTTTGGCACCAAGGACCAGAAAACTGGTCGCGGTCTTCGTTTCCTGGTTTGCTTCGGGCAGCAGGTCGCCGGCGAGTTGCTCAACCATAAAACGATCAAACGGCTTGTCATTATTAAATGCATCCACGACGTAGTCGCGATATCGCCATGCCAGACCGAAGGCGAGATTTTCGTCCAGGCCGTTTGAATCGGCGTAGCGAGCCACGTCCAGCCAGTGTCGGCCCCATCGCACGCCGTAGTGCGGCGACTGCAGCAGTCGCTCTATCACTTTGTCGTAAGCACCTTCTGATTCATCCGCCAGGAATGCGTCGACTTCTTCAGGCGTCGGTGGAAGTCCGATCAGGTTGTACGTCATACGACGAATTAAACTACGTTTGTCGGCAACAGGTGCCGGCCGCAGCCCGCGGGACTCCAGTTGTGCCAGGACAAATGCGTCGATCGGATTTCTGACCCACGACTGGTCACTGACGTCGGGAATCCGGGGATTGGCAACAGGTCGGAAGGACCAGAATTTTTGACCGTCTTCAATACTCATACCCGTCGGCCCCGTTCCGCTGTCGGGTACGGCATCGGTTCGTGGATCCGGCGCTCCCATTGCCACCCATTTCTCCAGCACCGCCACCTGAGCAGGCGACAGTGCATTTTGAGGTGGCATCTGCAGATCACGGTTTTTGTAGCGAACTGCTTCGATCAACAGGCTTTTTTCCGGATAACCGGCGACAAGCGAGGGCCCCGTGTCACCGCCCTTCATCACGCCCGCTTGGGAATCCAGCCTCAGACCACCGTTCACTTCGCCCGCGGCGTGGCATTCGTAGCAATGTTCAACCAAGATCGGCCGCACATTTTTTTCGAAGAATTCCAGTGCGGCACCATCAGGCACCGCATCATCAGCGCAAGCCGACGTTGCCAGACACGCGCACAGAGCAAGGCCTGCAAGTCGGACGGTGGATCGTAGGGGGGGAGAAAAAGGCGGGAGTGGCATAGTGATACCTCGCAAAAGATTATAAGTCCTGCACACCGTGAACGCGACTCCAAATGTCCGATCCCGGTGAATTGACGACCGGATGGAGCCTGTTCTCTGCTGCGCAGCCGGCGCCGCTGGTATATGCCGTTCAATCCATCCCGTAGATGGCCTCATGCAGCAGGTGCTGGCAGAGTTGGGGTTCCAGCCCCCTGGATGTGCTCCCGACGTGGCTCACACCGCCAACTCGGCCGCAGCTTCAGAACTACTGCTGCCAGCTGTCCGGTGCAATGTGCCGATAATTTCCGTCCCGTCCGATGCAGCAGCCTGCTGAGCCGCTCCGCAGTGCTCGCATTTTTCGTTGTCGATGACTCGTTTTCGCCGACACTCATCGCAGACAATCGTGACAGGTTGGGCGTGAAGAGAAGCCAGCGTCAATGCTGCTGCTGGTCCGAACAACAGACTGATCCACTGCCATCAACGACGGGCGGTGCGCGACAATCCGCGTCGTGTCGCAAATCGCCCTGCCAGCCACGCGGCCAACCATGCCGACAGAAACGGCATCAGCAGCACCAGTGCCATTCGTATCGGACTACGCAGCAACGTGCGACCGACGATACCCGGACCGAAACCGCTCATGCTTTGGGATGCCGCATCCGCTAGGACTCCCAGACTTACCGGACCGGCCGGTGCAACCCCCGCGGTGATCATCAGCGCCACACAAGCCGGTAGTGGCAAGGCCGGCGAGACCAGATTAACAGTTCGCACTTCGGTCACTGTCCCGGTGTGATCTGTCTTTACCACACGATCAATATCCAGAGAGGACAACGCTCCATAGCTGTGATAGACGCACTCGGCGTCCAGGGCGCTAAAACGGAATCCCCGAAATGTCTGAACCTCAACGGGAATCGTGTTAGTCCCGTTGAGTTTTTCAGGCACCAGAACTGCCGTGGTTGACGCGGCGTCTTCGTCCGTTTTCGGCCGGCTGTCCGGATAGATGTCAAACAAGATCGGTTTCGCAGAATAGCGAGAAAGCGAATTGTCCGAGAAAGCGACGACCACTTCGGATTCCCCCAGTGACGACAGACTCCGGATCAACTTACCGGATGGGGGGACATAATGCTGAACCACGGATTCCGATTCGAAGTTAATTTCGAACAGGCCATTGTCAAACAGGACAACAGTTCGCACATCAATTACAGGCGCCCCCATACTACCGCGCCGAGGAAGGACGCGACCACCGCGACCGCGCCACGAGCCGAGAACACCGATGAGTTTTCCGAATCGACGTGGCGGACCAAAGGCCGGCGCCTGATACTGGCTTGAACTTTGAAAACCATCAGGCGTCACCACACTAACCAGCTGCCCAGGTTCCCGACGGAATCTTTCTCTGAGCGGTCGTTCCGGATAGCTGACGTCGCGGGGGTTGCTGTACTTGAAAATCACCCCGCGAGTCTCAGAATACAACCGTTTGCCGTCCCGGCCGGTCGTGATGCGTTCCAGAACGCCAGTGCCCTGACTCCACACCAAATAGCTCCATAAGGAAATCGACGTCGGCACGTACGCCTCGTCCAGTTGCACCAGAGTGTTGGCATTTGTCGTGGTCACAAACTGCGGTTGATCAATATTCACGGCATGTTCGAACACGACACCGTGATCAGGACGCCGAGTCAGTCGAGATTGAAAGACGCGTCCATCTTCGGCGACGTGCAGGCGATTCCACTGAGTCTGCTCCGTCAGCGACGGGGCGATCTCTATGTCAAATTCATCCTGCAAAAACTCAACCACCACGACAACGGAGAGCCAGAAGGCAATATAGCCGGCTATGAACGCGGCGTATGTTGGAACGCCGATCGCAAGACGAGCAATTCCTGGAGTACGCTTCAAGTCTCCGTGTAAGATGAATGAACCCCACGCCATCAGGCCGAACAGTAACATGGACACCATCAACGTTACCCACGACAGCGAAGTCCCGGATTCATTGACTTCGGAGTGAATATACAGCACTCCGAAAAGCAGAAACCCCGGCAGCGTCAACGGCAGAATTCGAGTCACGTAGTGTCCGGCCTGCCGCAGCACGCACTGCATTGCCACAAAATAGAACCCAAAAGCACCGACACTGGCGGCAATTGGTGCCAGCAGCATTTTCTATTCGAACGGAAAACGATCAATTCCGTTCCAACAACAGCAAACGACGGGCATCAGTAGCGCCGTCAACACAACAAGCACGTACACAACGGCTGCTGCAATAAGCCTGGCAAAGAATATCTGCGTCATTGAGACGCCACGCTGGACCAGAAACGCCCAGTGATCTCGCCAGAATTCGGGGACGGTCTGTCGAAAAGCCAGAACCAGGGCCGCGATCGAAGGAGCCACGGCCATCTGCAAAAACAGCTCTTTCGTAAAGATGTTGCTGACGGGGCGCAGATAAAACGATTCCATCAGTACGGCATACGTGCTGATGATGATCCCCACCAGAAACAGCAGCGACCACGGTGCCAGTTCACGCAGTTCTTTGTAAATGATGGCTTGCATTTCAAATTCCTGTCACACCGTCATAACGTCTACTGTGAAATTGCAGCTATCTGCTGCACAGATTCGTCTTGCGAACGCGACGCCCCAACCGCCTAAAGCAAAGAACCGCTGCTCCCTCGAGTCGTCAGGTAATCAATCACGGCCCGCTCCAGCCCAACGCCGGTTTTTTCCATCCGTTTAGGATTCAGAGCACGCAACGCGGCCTCAGTTTCGTCGCTGCTATTGGCGATCGTCAGGCGGATTTCATTATCAAGATATTCCGTGTGCACCACTCCGGTAACTGCAGGCAGGGCATCCGGCGGCGTTTCGAATGTCAGCCGCCACTGACAGATTCGTTCACGAAAGTCGTCCGCTGAAGCCTGAACCCGCAGCACTCCCCGGTCAATAATCCCCACGTGATCGGCGACGCGTTCAACGTCGTCCAGCAGATGTGAGCTGAACAGAATTGTGCGTTCGCTGTGGCTGGTCACCGCCAGCATCGCTTCCACCAGCGACCGTCGAGCCACAGGGTCCAGCCCCAGGGCGGGGTCATCCAGAATTAACAGGTCCGGTTCCGTACCAAGAGTCATTGCCAGACACAGTCCCGCTCGTTCACCTCGGGACAGGGCACCGGCTTTCGTCGATCGATCCAGCCCGAAGTGGTCAACAATCGCGTCGAAGATCGTCTGGTTCCACCGGAAAAACGTACCCTGTTGAAACTTCGCGCAGTCCGCAATCTTCATCCAGCGATAGACGTAATGACTTTCGCTCAAATAACCGATGCGCGAGCGCACTGCCGGAGTCAGGTCAAGACTGCTGCAACCCAGCACAGACGCTGTCCCGCGAGTCGGAGTGACCAATCCCAGCAGCATCCGAATCGTCGTGGTTTTTCCAGACCCGTTTCGCCCCATCAAGGCATACACACCGCCGCGCGGCACGGTCAGACTGACCTGATCCACGGCGCATTTCTTCCCATAAAATTTGGTCAGGCCATTCGTCTGAATAACAAAGTCGTTCATGCCTGACCTCGTCCGGACTGACTGGTGAAGTTAGATAATTTCTTAGTCACCGACTGCAGAATTTCATCTGTGTCAATACCCAGTGCAATCGCTTCGCCCAGAAACGTTTCCAACGCATCGTCCAGCCGGCGACTGCGTTCTGCCCTGGTGTAGATGCTTCGCTTTTGTGCAACAAACACACCTTTGCCATGTCGCGACTCAATATCGCCGTCACGCACAAGTTCGCCGTACGCCTTGGCAATTGTGTTGTGATTCACCAGCAGACGTTCAGCCATGACGCGAACACTCGGCAACTGGTCCCCCACCTTCAATTCACGGCGCACCACCGCTCGCCTAACCTGATCGACAACCTGCCGATAGATGGGAGTGGAACTGCCCGTTGCAATGGTGAGATCAAGCGCCATGCCCAGCCCTTACACAGCGTACTGTGTGTAATAGTTCACACAAACTCGTGAACGTCAAGGGCTCTGCTCGAATTCGGGGCACCTCGGACTCCGTGAAGAAAACTCACTGAGGGCAGGCGCCACGCTTTTCTCAATGCTGCGAGCATGAATTGTTCGGCGGAATCTGCCGCGCAGCCTGCCTGACCCGAACTTTGGCGGCAATGATTCGGTGGCGAAGCTCAAACGCGGGTTCTCGTGAATACGGATGAAGCTACGATTCCTCAGCATCATCCTCTATCCCCGATCTACAGTGAGTCATGGCCGCTTATCGCGAACACATCACCGTCAGCGGAACACTCGGCATCGCCTATGCGTGCGCCGCTTTTTTTGCGATGGGGTTCTCGATGGCTCAGGCAATGATTGCGGCGATTCTGACATGGATTTCCGGCATGCTGCCGGACATGGATTCCCAAAGCGGAAAACCCGTTCGCGAGTTATTCGGAGTGACGGCAGCTCTGGCACCGCTACTGTTGTTGCAGCATGCAAACAGTTTGGGCATCAGCGGCGATCGGGCGATGCTGTTTTCCCTGTTGCTGTACGGAGGCGTCCGATACGGTGGGGCGGCGGTACTGGGAAAGCTGACGGTGCACCGCGGCATGTTCCACAGCATCCCCGCCGTTATCATTGCCGCCGAAGCAACTTTCCTGTCGTATCACAGTCCTGATCTCAGAGTCCGTCTGCTGATGGCGATGGGCGTGGCCCTCGGCTTCATGTCTCACCTTGTGCTGGACGAGATGTACAGTGTTCAGTGGGATGGGGTCCGCATCAAATTGAGTAAATCGGCAGGCAGTGCTGTGAAGTTTTTCGGCAGGGACTCGCTGCCAAACGGCCTGGCACTCGGCCTGGTGATGTTTCTGACGTATGCCAGCCTGACGTCTGCCGGCATTCTGAAAGCTCCGAACGCGGAACCCGCCCCGGAGATGCTTGAGGCTTCCGATTCACTGGATGACGCTCCCGCATTTCAAATGGCCGATGAACCGACGGATTCGGTGTATCGTTAGCGACGCTGTGCGTCCGACATCCGGCAAACAAGAAGCACGTGATCTGTACCGATCGGGAGAAAGTCATCCCGTTTGCCCCACACGCCGTGATTGACGGTTGAATTGCGGGATGGCCAGCCTACGGTGTGAATCCTGTTCCCTCGCTGACGCTGGGGCCTGCAGCTGCTACTCAATCAACAATTGCGATATCGAACAAAGGTTTCACATTATGGACGCAAAGATCGTCCTGCTGCCGGGTGACGGCATTGGCCCCGAGATTGTGACTCAGGGAAAGCGACTGCTTGAAGCCGTTGCTGCAAAATATGGGCATACGTTTGCGATGGCGGAACATCCGATTGGCGGCAACGCTATTGACGACTTTGGTGATCCGCTGCCACAACCGACAATCGACGCCTGCAAAGACTCAGATGCCATTTTGCTGGGTGCCGTGGGCGGTCCGAAATGGGACGACCCCACAGCAAAGACACGCCCCGAAGTTGGCCTGTTGAAGATTCGTCAGGAACTTGGTCTGTTTGCCAACCTGCGGCCGATCAATACGTTTGATGAATTGGTCGATGCCTCTCCACTGCGCCGTGAAATCGTGGCAGGCACCGACATTCTGTTCTTTCGTGAACTTACCGGAGGAATCTACTTCGGCGGTTCCGGACGTCGTCCGCACGAATCCGGAGAAGAAGCCTACAACGAAATGGTGTATTCGACCGGCGAAGTTGAGCGCATCGTACGTCTGGCAGCAGCGGCTGCCAAAGAGCGTCGCGGTAAACTCACGTCGGTCGACAAAGCCAACGTGCTGGAAGTCTCACGACTGTGGCGGCAGGTGGCAGAACGGGTTGTGAAGGAGGAATTTCCTGAGATCGAATACGAAGTCGTGCTTGTCGACGCAATGGCGATGCACTTGATTTCTCGGCCAAAGGACTTTGACGTCGTCGTCACGGGCAACATGTTCGGCGACATTTTGACGGACGCCGCGTCTATGCTGCCAGGATCGCTGGGGCTTCTGCCGTCAGCATCACTGGGCAGCGACGGCCCCGGTCTGTACGAACCGATCCATGGATCCGCTCCTGATATCGCCGGACAGAATATCGCCAACCCACTGGCAACATTTCTGGCGTCAGCCATGCTGCTGCGACATTCGCTGAATTTAGATGAAGAAGCCGCAGCCATCGAATCAGCCGTCGCTGCAACACTGAAAGCCGGTCACCGCACAAAGGATATTGCTACAGGCGGAACGACGATTTCCACGACAGAAATGGGCAATCATGTGCTTCAGCAGCTTGCTTAGGAACTGCGCGTAGCCAGAGTGTCGAATTCTCGCGTAGAAACGCAGAGGAGGAATTCTCGCGTAGAGACGCAGAGGAGGAATTCTCATTTCCTCCGCGCCCTTGCGCGTGTGTGCCACTGGCTCCGCCATTGCGTTTAATGTGGTCGAACACGCTGGCGGAGCCAGTGGCTCCCGTTCTCTCGTTTCATCAGTGACGGCGCGGTCAGCACGGTCCTGTTCTCCTCTGACAATCCTAATTCTCAGCGAATGTGCCTGTCCTGAAACACGCTCAACGTTGACGCAGGCAGCACGACTTGTACTTTTTGCCGGAACCACAGGGACACGGATCGTTGCGGCGGGGCGTGGCATCACTGCGCGGTACAGGAGCATCAGCAGCGGTGGCTTTCGTGGCCGCATGCTGCTCCATGATCAGGGCTGCCGGGCGACGGCTTTTCACGAACGCCGCCATCTGCTGCATGGCCGGATCCACATGGTTAAAGAACTTTCGATAACCGGCACACAGAAAATTCAGGCCGTCGGTACCATCGGGCGTCTGCAGAAAACGATTCTTCGGACATTCCCCGTTGCACGCATGACGAACCTCGCAGTCCAGACAGTACTGCGGCAACGTGTTTAGCTTGGCGTCACCGAATTCCTGCTGGCGTCCTGAATTTACCAGGTCTTCCAGCCGAACGAAGTTCAGATTGCCCAGCAGGTAATCCGGTTCAACGTAATGGTCGCAGCTGTACACGTCGCCGTTATGTTCCATCGCGAGGGCTCGCCCGCACGTGCGACGGAAGACACACAAGGATGGCTCCACGCCTACCCAGGCACTGAGCGCCTGATCGAATATCTGCACGAACACTCGACCCACATCGCGTTGAATCCACTCATCAAAGGCGTCGCACAGAAACGTGCCGAATTGCTCCGGCAACACGCTGCGAGAACTGACCGCCGTGTCAGCGGCGTCGAACGGAGTGAAATGGTTGGCTGCGACCGGTTGCCCTTCGGCATGTCGACCGACACCGGACGGTTCCACAATCGGGATGAATTGCAGGTACTGACAGCCCGCGTCACGGAGGTAGCGATAGATCCGCGCACCGTGGTCACCGTTCAGGCGATTTACCACGACCAGTGCATTGAATTCGACACCGAACTTTTTCAGTTTTCTGATCGCACCAATAACTTTGGCATGGCTGCCCTGGCCCTGATGGTCGACGCGGTAGGCATCATGCAGATCAGCGGGGCCATCAATGGACAGACCGATCAGGAATCCGTTTTTCAGGAAGAATCGGCACCAGTCGTCGTCCAGCAGAATGCCGTTTGTCTGCAGCGTGTTGGCAATCTTCATGCCTTGCCGAGCATGTTTTTTTTGAATTTCGACGCACCGTTCGAAGAATTCCACGCCCAGCAGAGTCGGCTCGCCACCCTGCCAGGCAAACGTGACTTCCTCTGTGCCAGCTGGCTGAGCATCAATGTACTGACGGATATACGACGCCAGACAATCGTCGGCCATCTTCCATTTGTTCCCCTTCGGGTAAAGCTCCTCCTTGTGCAGGTAATAGCAATACGTGCAGTCCAGATTACAGATCGGCCCGATCGGCTTGGTCATCACGTGGAATGGCTGATCTGTGAACTGAGCGGTCAGACTGTGTGTCTGGTTGGACATGCCGTGAGAAATCTTGCGGTTTGTTGTAAGAATAGACTGGAGCAGCAGATGTTAACGCATAGACTGCAATTGCACCGCCGATGAACTCAATGCATGCCACAAACCGCCGGAATTGATTCAGGAAGTCATGAAACCGAACAGCAATCTGCTGTCGCGAATACTGCACTCAGCATCAAAACTCATGAACTATCGAGCGTCACTGGCTCGGATTCGTTTTCAGGATGGCGAATCGCACGTCAGTGAATCATCGGATCAGGGCCTGCTGCGCCGCCACCGCCTGCGAGCCAGTGCAATGGTGCTGCTGATGGCGAAATCGGCAATTGCCATTCGAACCCTGGCGATGTCGGGCTCGCTGGACCTGGTGGACGGCCTGACATTCTTTGGATTGCTGTCGGCTGCTGCATGGCTCTACAGCCCGCGGAATGTCTCGGTGCTCTGGCTGAGGATGGTTGAATCGTTGATGTTTCTGGGAGTGTCACTGCAACTGGGAACACAATTGCACGAAGACCTCCGACACTACGCGACCGTTGAAACCGCCACTGCGGAAGAAAGCACATGGGCTGCCGTATCATTTGTGGGCGCCATGAAGGACCAGATCATCGCGACGTTCGGCCTGATGATGATCTACGGCATGTTTATTCCGAATACAGCCCGACGCGCGGCGTTAATGGTTTTTATGATGGCGATCACGCCGGCCGTTGTCATCGGCCTGCACGAATCTTCGGTGGCCGCAATTGCCACGTTTCGGGTCGAGCAAGTCACTTCCGCAGGGCTGTTTTCCGGCAACCTGCTGGCTCTGGCCGTGGGAGCCGGTTGTGCCATATACGGCACCGCCATCATGAATCGCTGGAGAAGCCGAGCACTGGAAGCAGAACAACTGGGGCAGTACCGTCTGCGCGAAAAGATCGGCAGCGGAGGAATGGGCGACGTCTACCTTGCAGAGCATCGCCTGTTGAAGCGAATGTGTGCCGTCAAACTTATTCGAGGAGAACTGTCAGACGATCCCGTCATCCTGAAACGCTTTCAGCGCGAAGTTCAGACGACAGCGACGCTGACGCACTGGAACACCGTTCAGGTGTTTGACTACGGCCAGATGACAGACGGCACGTTCTTTTATGTTATGGAACACCTGCACGGGAAGAATCTAAAACAGGCGGTCTCAGAATTCGGTCCGATGCCGGAGGAGCGGGTCATTTTTGTTCTGCGCCAGATCTGCAACGCGTTGCGGGAAGCGGCGGCCCGGAAATTAGTCCATCGCGACATCAAACCCAGCAACGTCTTTCTGGCACACGTTGGCGAACGCTTTGACGTGGTCAAGCTGCTGGACTTCGGATTGGTGCGACCACTCACGTCCGCTGCAGATCCGGAATTGTCCGGCGTCAACGACATCAAAGGATCACCGCGATACATGTGCCCTGAACAGGCTCAGGGCATCTCAACGGATACACGTGGAGATTTGTATTCGCTCGGAGCAGTTGCCTATTTCCTGTTAACCGGCCGACCGCCGTTTGACATTGAAAACCCACTGAAACTTGTCGTTGCCCATGCCACCCAGACGCCACCAACATTCAAAGAAATAGGCACGGACGTCAGCCCTGAACTGGATAGCGTTGTCATGCGATGCCTGTCAAAACTGCCAGAAGACCGTTTTCAATCACCCGACGAAATGCTGGATGCCATGGAGTCACTCCCTCTGGCGGATGACTGGAGCTGGAAGCGAGCTGAAGCCTGGTGGATGGAACACTTATCAGATTGCGTACGAACATCTCAGGATTCTGTGGACGAGACTCCGACGGCACTCACCAACAGTCGAAGCGACGAGGCCCTCGAAGAGACGATGGTCAGCGTTAAACGGTAGGACAGAATTCCACCACGGTGTGCGTGTAACAGAGCGTGCAAAAAAATGAACACAGAATCACTTCCATGAATCTCAATGTAATTCCGGAATGCTGGCGTGAGACGCTGAAAGACAACCTTACGTCCCCGGATTTTCGAGCATTGCAGCAATTCGTATCCCGGGAACGAGACGCGGGTCCTGTCTTCCCGCCCGCAGACGACGTTTTCGCCGCGCTAACAATGACACCTCTGCGACGCGTGCGCGTTCTTATTCTGGGGCAGGATCCGTACCACGATAACGGCCAAGCTCATGGACTCAGTTTCTCGGTAAGGCACGACATTAAGGTCCCGCCATCGCTGCGAAACATCTACAAGGAACTGGAAAGTGACCTTCGGATTCCGGCAGCCAAACACGGGTGCCTCGAATCATGGGCGCAGCAGGGAGTCCTGCTGCTCAACACAGTGCTGACGGTCCGGGCGCACGAGCCGAATTCTCATCGCAAACGCGGCTGGGAAGAATTCACGACACGAGTCATCGAGCACGTAAATGAACTGCCGTCAGTGGCGTTTGTACTGTGGGGCAAACCAGCTCAGAAAAAAGCGACTTTGATTCACGAGCGGCACCTGCTCATCCAGAGCTCGCACCCGTCGCCGCTGTCGGCCAGACGAGGATTCATCGGAAGTCGCCCGTTTTCGCAGATTAACGACTTTCTGCAGTCGAACGACCAACCCCCGATCGACTGGCGCTTGGACGAGAAGCCGTTGCAGTAGCGTTTCCCCCAAATGTGTTTTCCAAACTGGTTTGCACATCCCCGGTCGCGCCCGGTAAGGTCTTTGCACGATATCAATCGCCGTGCGGAGATATCCAACGCCCTCTTCGTTCAAAAGTCCGGACCGAAGTCCGGCGACGAGTACCATCGGTGCGACCGTCCATTCCGATTCACACGCCAAACCCTGAGCACACTATGAAACCCTTCCTGATTTCCACTGCCCTGTTGTTCGTAATTGCTGCAAACACTCCCGCCGATGAAAAAAAGACGAAGCCCGCCGGTCTGAAACCGACGCAGGCCGACGTTTCGTACGGCCCGGATAAGATGAATGTGGTCGATTTCTGGAAGGCGGAAGGAGCCGGACCGCGACCGTTGATGGTCTACATTCACGGAGGTGGCTGGATCGGCGGTGACAAGAAACGAAGTCCAGCAAACGTGCAGCCATTCCTTGACAGAGGCATTTCGTACGCAGCTGTCAACTATCGGCTGACGGGGCAGGCCTCTCTGCCGGCCCCTGTTCATGATGCGGCGCGAGCCATTCAGTTTCTGCGCTCCAAAGCGGCCGAATGGAACATCAGGAAAGACCGTATCGCATTGACCGGCGGCAGTGCGGGAGCCTGTACTTCCATGTGGCTGCTGCTGCACGATGATCTGGCGGATTCGAAAGCCGACGATCCGGTACTGCGAGAATCCACACGAGTCACAGCAGCAGCCGTCGCGGGAGGACAGACGTCCATCGATCCGAAACAAATCGAACCGTGGCTTGGCCCCAACGTACTGAAGCACAACATGATCAACATGGCGGTCGGTGAAAAAACGATCGAAGGTGCGCTGAAGAACTATGACAAGCATCGCGAACTATACGTTGAGTTTTCACCGTACAATCACCTGACGAAAGATGACCCACCACTGCTGATGACATACGGCAACAACATGAAACTTCCCTCTGAAAATGCTGGACATGGAATTCATCATCCTGTCTACGGCGTGAAGATGAAGGAGAAAGCGGACAAGCTGGGTCACGAATGCCACTTGTTAATCAAGGGCGTATCGGAATCGAAAGAATACACGAACACCAACGAGTTTCTCTTCGATAAGCTTCTGGCCCCGTAGTTTCTGTTTGAGGCGTGATGATGGGGTTGGAGGCCTGCGTCCGGACTTCATTTCACAATAGAATTTCCTGCTCTCCCGGTTGTCAGTCTGGACACCGCAGTACCAGGACGTCGTACGTCACACTTTCGCGGACAAGTCACGACCATGGCATCTGAGATCTCCGGTGTTCTACCGATTGCTCATACACCGTTTCTGGAGGACGACAGCATTGATGTCGTCAGCCTGAGGCGGCAGATTGACTGGGCGTATGAGCAGGGAGCCAGCGGATTCTGCACGGGCATGGTGTCGGAACTGCTGCGTCTCACCGCCGGCGAACGTATAGAACTGACACGGGAGCTGGCGGAGATCAATGCGGGACGTGGAGTCTTTATTGCCGGTGTCGGAGCGGAAAGTACGAAGCAGGCACTCGAGTTTGCCAACGCCGCTCAAGCTGTCGGGGCCACGGGGCTGATGGCCATTCCACCGATCTCGTCAGCACTGTCCGAACATCATCTCATCGACTATTTCTCCGTCCTTGCCAGTGAAACCCGGTTGCCGCTGATTGTGCAGGACGCATCGTCGTACGTGGGACAGACCATTCCTGTTTCTGTCTGTCAGACATTGCTGGACAGATTTGGGCCGGATCAGATTCTGTTCAAACCCGAAGCAGCACCACTGGGGCCAAACCTTTCGGCATTGCGCGATGCAACGAGTGGCGCGGCACGAATCTTTGAAGGCTCCGGCGGGATTTCGCTGATTGACAGTTTTCGCCGCGGGATCGCGGGCACCATGCCAGGCATGGAGTTTCTGCCGGGGATTGTTGCCATCTGGAAAGCACTGCGGGCCGGCGACGACAACCGCGCCTACCAAGTGTACTTTCCGTTATGTGCACTGGTCGCGCTGCAGCTGCAGGCGGGGCTTGACGGTTTTCTGGCGATCGAAAAATACGTTCTGCACAAACAGGGCCTGTTCGCCACCGACATCCGTCGCCGCCCATACAAATGGGAACTGGACCGGGAGACTCAGTCCGAGGTAGACCGACTTCTGGCGTTGCTGACAACGGTGCTCAGCACCCACTGAAAACTGTCGCGACATACGTCAGCCGTCGCTGAAGGTCCTGTCCACGACTCCGACAGCGTCACCCGCCAGGCGTGCATGCGAGCGATGTGTACGTGTGGGTGCGGCACGTACGCGTGAGTTAATTCTGCACTGAACAGATCGAAACAGCCACAGTGGCTTCAGCGCGTCACCTCAGTCGGAAACGTTCGTTAAAAAATGTCATTTTTCAGACACTTTATGAAATAACCGAAAGAGCCGTTGTGAATCTTGCTGCACGACCGGGGCAGTCGTGTCTAAATCCACTTGAGTCGACGGATCTGCGGTTGCAACCTGCATCTCAGTTCCTGAGAATATTAGCACCTATCTGCTCGATTCACGTCACTGTCGACCCTTCCATCAGCGCTGTCGACGGCACTACATTCTGACAGGAGCCTCCATGCGTCACGTGTTTGCTTCGATCTTTCTGAGTCTCATAGTCATCCAGTCGGGGGCCAGCTTCGGCCAGGCAAAGAAAAAACCTCCGGCCAGTAAGGTTCCCCGGGGATCGGGTTCTGTGGAATGGGGCCCCGTGACCAAAGTCAGCGGCGAACGACGATTCGGTGTACGTGATTCAGCAAAGAAGATTGACGGCCTGATCGAAGCGGGCTATCGGAAGAATGACGTCACTCCGAATCCGAACCTGAAGGATTCGCTGTTCTGCCGACGCGCCTACCTGGAAATTGGGGGTCGTGTGCCGCTGTTGCAGGAGATCGGTAAATTCGTTCAGAGCAAGAATCCGCGCAAACGCGAATTACTGATTGACGAGTTGCTGTCGTCTCATGATTACGTCAGTCACATGTATAATTACTGGGCGGACATTCTTCGGCTCCAGGACCACCCCATCAACAACAATCAACTGGCACAGCCATACCATGAGTGGATTAAGGACAGCATTCGTGAGAACAGGCCATACGACGAATGGGTTCATGAGATGCTGACGGCGGAAGGCCGCGTCTGGGAAAATCCGGCGGTCGGATTCGTCATGCGAGATTCAAACATGGAGCTGGACGCCGTTGACAACATGGTGCAGGTGTTCCTGGGAACTCAGATCGGCTGCGCTCAATGCCACGACCACCCATTCGACAAATGGACGCAACGCGAATACTACGAAATGGCGGCCTACTGGTTCGGTACTCGTACACGAGCCAACGCACGCGACAAAAAACGTTTCACGAAAGGGAATCCGCTCGGTCGGCTGCGTGCTGAACTGAAGAAGATGGACCCGGATGCCAATACTGGCGGCACCTTCAGCCGTGTCATCAACGCCAATCTGTTTGAGGTCTGGGAGCAGAGGCGTGCGTTGAAATTGCCTCACGATTATCAGTACGACAACGGCAAACCTCATCAGGTTGTCAGCATGAAGCCAATTTTTGGAGATGCTGACGCGGTCGTGAAGGGAAAATCGCCCCGACGAATTCTGGCAGACTGGATGACCAGCAGAGAGAACCCTCGATTCGCGATGAATATCGCCAACCGGATGTGGCAGAAAGCATTCGGCATTGCGTTAATCGAACCCGCCAATGATATTCGGGACGATAGCGAGGCCATGAATCCTGAGGTGCTGGATTTCCTGACAGCTGAACTGATCAGGCTGGACTTCGATGTCCGCGAACTGCAGCGAATCATTTTCAATACGAGAACCTGGCAGCGTGAAGCCACCGCAAAGGACATTGACCTGTCGACGCCCTACTATTTCCCAGGGCCTGCTCTGCGTCGCATGTCGGCCGAACAAATCTGGGACTCACTGATCACACTTGCTGTCTATAATCCAAAGTCCTTCACGCGTCCGTCCATGGACAGCGTTTCGGGCACAATCGACATGGACCTGGATAAGGTCTCCGCCAGCGAAGTCCTGAAAATCGCTGACGACTTCAATGGCAAATTCAGTACAGGAGCACAGCGAAAGACAACTCGAGAGCGGAATTCGTACAAGGGAATGACTCTGGCACGAGCTTCGGAGTTGCCGACACCGCTGCCCCCCGACCATTTCCTGCGTCAATTCGGCCAGAGTGATCGTGAGCTGATGGAAACTTCCAGTCGCGATGGCAGCGTGAGTCAGGTACTGACCATGTTTAATGGCGAAATCACTCACATGATGCTGGAAAAGGGCAGCGTCATTTTTGACACAGTAATGAGAGCGCCGTCTGCCACTGACAGAATCAACGGGATTTTTTACAGCATCCTGTGTCGGGCACCCAGAAAAAACGAAGCGGACGTGGCGCGTAACGAGGTCAAATCCGCAGGCAACGCCGGGTACGGAAACGTAATCTGGGCCCTGATCAATACCAAAGAGTTTCTGTTCATTCAGTAATACCGACGCCGTCCCTGACGGTTCATTTCAGTGGCCCTCGGAAACTGCCGGTCAATTCCCGTCGGGCGCTGCACCTGAGTCGACATCATGCCACACGCATGAACACCAACAGTTATTCATCCCGTCCAACCCACATACGCGGAGCACATATATAATGATAATGCGACATTCACACTCACGTCTGGCAGGCCAATCGCGCCGTCGCTTCATCGAGTCCATTGCCAGGACGGCCCTCGGAGTCAGCGTTGTACCGGTCTCTGAAACTCTGTTTGGATCGGCAGCGCAAGCTGCGGTCGCGGCAGCTCCCGGCAATAAAGCTGAGCATGTGATCTACCTGATGATGAATGGGGCGATGAGTCACATCGACACTTTTGACCCGAAACCGGATAAGGAAGAAGGAGGTGAGACCAAAGCGATTCAGACGTCCGTCCCAGGTCTGAAGATCGCCGAACACCTGCCCACCCTGGCTTCAAAAATGGACCAGCTGGCTGTCATTCGTTCCATGACGACGGAAACCGGCGCTCACGAGCAGGGACGATACCTGATGCGCACCAGCTATAAGCAGATCGGCACAATCCGACATCCATTCCTTGGAGCGTGGCTCACACACTTCGAAGGCAAGATCAACAAGGATCTGCCAGGCAGTGTGATCGTCGGCGGTGGCAGTCGTCATCCCAGACAGGGTTACCTTTCCGCACAGGTCGCCCCCGCCCCGGTAGGCAACCCGGGGACGGGTCTGCAGAATACGAAGTCACCAAAGTATCTGAATGAGAAAAACTTCGAGAAACGCCGACGTCTGATTAATCAATTCGAAGCCGGATTCAAGAAGAAGTTCGCGACAACAGACGTTAAAGCTTATACCGAATATTACACAGAAGCAGTTCGCCTGCTGAAGAGCCCTGACCTTGCCGCCTTCGATATCAGCAAGGAAGAAGATTCCGTCAAAGACGCATATGGCAGGAACCGCATCGGACAGGGATGTCTGTTGGCGCGTCGGCTTGTGGAGCAGGGGGTCCGTTTCGTGGAAGTTGAACACGGAGGCTGGGACAACCACAGAGACATCTACGATTCCTTCGGCGACCGCGCGGGGCAGCTGGATACCGCCATCGGTGCTTTACTGGATGACCTGAAACAACGCGGCCTGCTGAACAAGACGCTGATTGTGTTGAGTTCAGAATTCGGACGCACGCCCAAGATCAATGCGAACGCGGGGCGCGACCATCACCCAGGCTGCTTCAGCAGCATGCTGGCGGGAGCAGGCATCAAAGGCGGCCAGATATACGGCCAGACCGATGAAATCGGGAAGTCCATTGAAGACGGCCACACGTATCCTCAGGATCTGAACGCGACAATCGCTTACGCGTGCGGCATGCCTCTGGAAAAGGAAGTGTTTTCTCCCAATGGTCGGCCGTTCAAGGTCGCCCATGAAGGCACGCCACTTAAGAGTATTTACAGCTAGAAGCGGCCTGAAAACCGGCACATGGTGAGGCCGTGACGGGTAGTTTCACTCACGGCCCTGAAGATCTACCACGCCACAGTTCTCAGGAACGTTAAGTCTTCGCCGGTGAATACCGTGGGCGAAATGCAGACTGAAATCCGAGTGCTCACTTACGCTTTGCGCCGGGATTCGCGAGAATGCAAGCTGACGGACTAAGACATCCGAACGTCGAGCGAACACCCGTTTGGACCCTGGTCACTTCTTCTGCAACCCCGGTAATCTCGGACAGATCCATGAAACACGTCTTTTTGCTGTGCCTGCTCCTGCCCATTCTGTGTTTGCCTGTGACCGTTCGCGCCGACGATTCGACGGCACTCGGAAAAATCAAACCGGCGGCCAAAGCACGAACAAAAACTGTCATTCCCGTGTTTCGCATGGCAGGAACAATTAGTGAAAAGCCCGTTCCTGAAGACATGCCGTTTTCGTTCGGTGGAGCGACAGGGGAATCTCTGAAAAGCCTGCTGAGCAGGCTTGAGAAGGCAGGAAACGACAAATCCGTTCCCGCCATCGTGCTGCAGCTCAACAATCCGTTCCTGGGACGGGCTCAACTTGAAGAACTCACACGGAAGCTGTCCGCACTTAAGCAGGCGGGAAAAAACATTCATGTTCACACAGACCTGTTTACAACAGGGCAGTTTGCGCTCATCGCACATGCAACTGAAGTGAGCATGGTACCGACAGGTTATATGTTCATTACCGGACTCTACGGCGAACAGGTCTTTCTACGAGGACTACTCGACAGAATCGGTGTGACTCCCGACTATTTCACCTGCGGCGACTACAAGAGCGCAGGTGAAATGTTCATGCGCACTGCGCCAAGTGATGAAGCCGCTCAGATGTCCAGATGGCTGTACGACGGCATCTACGAAAACCTTCTGGCCACAATCGCCAGGGGACGAAACGTATCCGCTGAAAAGGCAAAGGGCTGGGTCGACGAAGGCGTGTTCACAGCAGAGCGAGCGATAGAAAAAGGAATTATTGATGTCGTGGAGCACCACCACGAATTCGAAGCTCGTCTGAAAGATCAATACGGCGGCGACCTGAAATTTGATCGTAAGTACGGAAAAAAATCGGCCGGCCAGATCGATCTTTCCACTCCGTTTGGAATCATGAATTTCTACGCGGAACTGTTGTCGCCCTCGACATCCCGCCGCAGCACAAAACCTGCGGTCGGTATCGTATATCTGGATGGTGCGATCATGCCTGGCAGCAGCGGAGGCAATCCCTTTCTTGCTGATGCCGCTGCATTCGCTGACACAATCCGCAAGGCTTTGGATGAAGCTGCGGATGACGACGCAATTAAGGCTGTCGTGTTCCGAGTAAACTCGCCCGGTGGTTCCGCCGTTGCCAGCGAAGTCATTTTGAACGCCACCAAACGCGTCGCGGCGAAGAAGCAGTTCATCGTTTCAATGGGAAATGTCGCTGCCAGCGGCGGCTACTACGTCGCCTGTGGAACGGACACGATTCTGGCAGAAAACTCCACGGTAACCGGTTCCATAGGAGTCGTCATGGGTAAGTTCGCCACCACCGGAATGTGGGATAAACTGGGTGTCAGCTTCACGCCCATTCAGCGAGGAAAGAATTCCGCCATGCTGAGTTCCGCCGCTGTGTTTTCAGATTCGGAACGATCGGCCATTCAAAGTTACATGGACGAAGTCTACGACGTCTTTAAAAGCCACGTCATCACTGCGCGCGGCCAACTGCTGAAGAAGCCAATTGATGAGTTGGCGGGGGGGCGCGTCTATACCGGTAAACAGGCACTGGAACTTGGGCTGGTTGATCGAATCGGTGGACTGAACGAAGCCGTCTCACTGGCCGCATCGAAGGCGAGTATGGATTCCGGTTACGAAGTTCGCGTGGTGCCTCGACCAAAGAACTTTATGGAACTGCTGATGAGTGACTTGTCCGGTTCAAAGGATGACGGAAAACACCTGTCGCTGAGAACAGACGCCGCCGTTACCGGTTCGGTGATCGATGCGGTCCTTCCGCTGCTGCAAATGCTGGATCCTGCTCGAGTCACGGCTGTGAAGTATGCACTGCTGCAGCTGACCGTACTGCAGACAGAACACGTCAGCCTGACCATGCCGATTATATCATTGTCCAATTGAGGGGAAACCTTTCGTGAAAACCCACCTCTGTGCGACGCTGTGCGCACTTATTGCAATCATGTCGCCAGCATGGGCTGTGGAACGTGATGTCGGTACGGCCGCAGACGATGCCAGACTTAACGTGCTGTTGATCTGCGTCGACGACCTGCGTCCGGAACTGAAGTGTTTCGGAAAGGACTACATCCGGTCGCCTCATATTGATCAGCTGGCCGAACGTGGTCGCGTTTTTCATCGACATTATGTCCAGGCGCCGACCTGCGGCGCTTCCCGATTTACGCTGTTGACCGGTCGCTATGGATCATCCAGTAATGCGGCGCTGTTCGGTCGGGCCAGAGAAGTGGCGCGGGCTCCCGACTCAAGGCCGTCCTCCCTGCCGGCATGGTTCCGAAGCCACGGCTACACGACTGTCTCTGTCGGGAAAGTATCTCATCATCCGGGAGGTCGAGGAGGTTCAGACTGGGACGACGACGATCAGCCGGAAATTCCTCTGTCATGGGATCGACACCTGATGCCCGTTGGTCCGTGGCAGCATCCACGTGGAGCTATGCATGGCCTTGCCAATGGAGAAATACGGATCAAGGCAGGTGAGATGGACGTACTGCAGTCGACCGCTGGTCCCGATTCGATATATCCCGACGGTCTGACGACCGAAGAGGCCCTTCAGCAGCTGAGTTCATTAAGCGAGCGATCGGTCACCCAGCCATTTTTTCTGGCAGTGGGCATCATTCGGCCCCATCTTCCGTTTGGAGCACCGGCCAAATATCTTGAGCTGTACCAGGATGTCGAAATGCCTGCCGTTCCGCATCCTCAAAAGCCCGAAGGCAAGACGACGTGGCACGGTTCGGGCGAGTTCATGAAGTACAATCGCTGGCGACGAAACCCGAATACAGACGCAGAGTTTTCAGCTCACGTCCGCCGACACTACGCGGCCTGCGTGTCATACGCCGATGCCCAGGTCGGGCGCATTCTGGCACGACTCGATCAACTTCGATTACGCGATCGGACCATCGTGGTGCTCTGGGGGGATCACGGCTGGCATCTGGGCGAACATTCCATCTGGGGCAAACACGCCCTGTTCGAAGAGTCGCTGCGTTCTCCCTTGATCGTTGACTATCCCGACATCCCTCATCCGGGGCGGTCAACTCAGGCCATGGTGGAAACACTGGACCTGTTTCCAACCCTTTGCGATCTGACGGGACTGGACGTGCCGGATTTTGTTGCGGGCGTTTCGCTTCGCGGGATTCTTGAGAAACCGTCCGCTGCCGGACATACCGCCATTTCCTATGGAAAATCGAACAGGACAATTCGCACCGAACAATACCGACTGATCTCCCACAAAGATGGCCATGTGGAACTCTATGACCATGCATCGGCGTACGGAGAAACGCGAAACATTGCAGGCGAACACCCGGAAATTGTCGCACGGCTAACTGAACAGATGCAGCATCGGTTGTCGGATTAAACCGAATTCAGCTCGTCTTCCTCGGCCTGAGCACGAATCTGATCAAGGATCGTCGGCGTTCCGCTCGTTGCCACCGTTGCATGTGAATCCGAATCCGCAGCGGCCTGGGCGCGGATCTGATCCAGAGGATTGTCGGCGGTCGAAGTTGGCACTGAAGAGACGGCAACTGTGGCGGACACCGCTGGCGAGGCAACCGGCGACACATCAACAGTTTCCATCACAGCCGCTGGTGCGGATGTGGGTAACGGTTCCGCCACAGGCAGCGACGAATCCGAGGCATTTTCCCTCTGCACAGTCGAATCAGACTTTGCATCACCCGTCGCTGCTGCAGTTTTTTTTCCAGCCGCCTGTTGTCGAATCTGGTCCAGTGGACTTACTGTTTTCGACTTCTCTGGTGAACCGGCAGGCGCCGAAGCTGTTGAAATTTCCGCGGGCACTTTTCGGGGAATATTCTCAGCCGGGCGGTCAGCAGTTGCGCTGCCTGCGGCCTGTTTACGAATCTGATCCAGCGGGCTCATTCCGGTGGATGCCGCCGCTGCAGGCTCTGACGAGGATTTGACACTGACTGCGGCAGCGGCGCCCTCAGCGGGTTTAGCACTATCGATAGTTTGACCAGACGATGGTTGCGTCTGAACGGACTCGACAACCGTGACGAATTGCCGATCGATGTCGTACCAGCTGATGTCGGCCGCTGCATCAAATTCGACCAGCAACCGACAGTTCATATTGACCGTCCGAACCTGCCCGACCAGACCATCAAATCGGTGCAGTTCCGGAACGCCCCTGCGGACGACGACGTGCTTGTCCGTCCATTCCTGCTTCAGCTCCTCAGCACGCTGAATTGACATCAACTCGATACTCCAATGCACACATAAAAACAGTGGCTGGTGAAACTCATGCCTGAGTCCTCATCTGCCTAAGGTCCAAAGTATTTGAGTAACTCGACCGTTTCAACTGCCGCCTCAGCAACCAGGCGGTTTGCCGCATGCCGACACTCGAGAATCGGCACATCAGGCAGCCAATGCTGAAGTTGATTCTGATTGGTGTCAATAGACGGATCACTGACATCACCCGGAAGTTCGCAACAGTTCAGCACGACGGCTGCCGTCCTCAGCCCTCGACTGCGAGCAACTTCCACCGTCAGCAACGTATGATTGATGACGCCCAGGCGATTTGCGGCCACAATGACAAGCGGTGCGTGCAAATCAGCTGCTAGTTCGGCACCCGTTGTGTGATCGGAAAGCGGACACAGAAGTCCACCGGCCCCCTCGATAACAACATAGTCCGCCGTCTGTTCCCAACGCTGAATTCCTGTGCGAAGCAATTCATCGTCAACTTCGCGCCCCTCCAGACTAGCCGAGACATTGGGCGCAACGGCATCCGTAAATCGTTGCGGACAAACGGCGTCCAGATCTCCAGCCCAGTTGATGGCGTCTGCCAGAACAGTCAGGTCTGACCACACGCGTGTGCCGTCAGCCCCGATTTCCGCACCGCTGCAGACTGGCTTGTACGCTCCGACTCTCACGTCGTCATTCCGCAACTGGCGCAGAATGAGACTGGCAACCCATGACTTGCCAACACTGGTGTCGGTACCCGTAACAAATAGTGTCTGCACAACGATCAGCCCGGCTGCCCGGTACTGACATCACGTCCCTGACGCTGCATCACCTCACCCCAGGCATCAGCTGACAACTCACTTGCTTCGTCCACCAGCAGTCGTGGAATGTCGTCGACGATCGGGTAGCTCCAGCGAGTTTCAGGGTTCACACACACGAGCGAGTCGCCATCGTGAACGAGTTCCCCTTTGCACCGCGGACACACCAGGATGCCTTTTACTTTTTCGTATTCGAATGCCATATCAGATTCAGGGTCAGAGTTGTTACACGGAAGGCAGAAGTCAGCTCAGAAACATCTGTGCGTTCACAGTGAAAGTCCGGCACAAACGCACCGGTATTGTAAACGCATCGGCGGGCTGTTCGCTATTCAACGAAGGTGTCGGTAACAGGGGAGTATTCCATGGCAGTTCACTCGTTAAAACACGGCCTATGATTACGGTGCTGCCAGCCATCGGACTGCGAGTGGCAGCCAGCCACTGTGCCAGGAATGCTCCCTGACAGTCGAATCCTCTTGATAACAGGGAATCTGCAGTTTCTGCAGCAACTGAGACACCTGCTGATGCTCCTTCTGAAAGTTCCCTTTGCCGAACAGGGCAAGACGAGGCCCGGATCGCCTCAGTTCAGAGACACGAGGCTTCAACTGACGGCTGATCTGATAACCGACAAAATTCTCCGGTGTCCCGAAAATCGGGCCGGAACCGTACTTTCCGGGCGCGCCCATCATCAACGGTGCATCGAATGCTGCAGCTCTGCCAAATACATCCGGATGACGCAGCAACAGACTCCATGCCCCCCACCCGGACTTACTGAAGCCAACCAGCAGCCGACCGGAGGCATCTGTCCGGACCAGATACTCTGCCTCAATCAGCGGCACCACGTCTCGCATCAGATAGGTTTCCTGTCTGAGATGCACGTCTGTGGGGTGATCTGCGTACCACGGCAGGTCAGCAAAGGTCGGAAACACACAGATCAGCTGACATGAATTGTGCAGATTGTGTTTGAGAATCTCGGCGATGCTGTCGCCCCAGCGTGTTGTTTCACCACTTTCGACTGGCAGAACGTACAGCGTTCTATACTTGTGGCGTGGCTTAATGCGATCCGGCAGCAATACCTTGATGACGGTGTCGGCGGCCTGCCACTGCGAAGACAAGTTGTGAGAATCATGGGACGAAGGCGAAAGGCGGTCCTGGCCACGTGCAAAGACGCCGCAGCAGACAACGACCGGCAATACGAGCAGACACGGGAATAATTCGCAAGCTGTGCTGAATTGAAACTGCGTTCGCATCATTGAGCCAGCAACCAGGCGAATAGACCACGTGCCAGATGCATTCGATTCTCTGCCTGCTGAAACACGATGCTGCTGCTACCGTCCATGACGTCATCGGTCACTTCAAGACCACGTTTCGCGGGCAAATCATGCATAAACTTCACATCGGCGGGTGCACGACTTAACAACTCGGCATTAACCTGAAAGTCTCCGAACGCCTGTTGGCGACGTTCCGCTTCTTCTTCCTGCCCCATACTGGCCCAAACATCAGTGTACACAATTTCAGCCGTTCTGACGGCGGCCACTGGATCGTGCACCTGTTCCACCTGTGCGTCCGGAAACCGTTTCGCAAGATCGGTGCAAAATTCTTCCGGCATGGCAAAACCCTGTGGCACAGCCAATGTAAACTTCATTCCCGTCATTGCGGAAGCGATCGCCAGCGACATCGCCACATTGTTGCCGTCCCCTACGAATACCAGGTGCAGGTCCTGAAGTCTGCCGAACTTCTCTCGGATGGTCAACAAATCCGTCAATGCCTGGCACGGGTGACGTTCATCAGAAAGGGCGTTTATGACCGGACAGCTGCTGATCTTCGCAAAATCTTCGATCAGCTGCTGAGAGAATGTCCGCATCGTGATAATGGCGCTGTAAGAGCTCAGCACAGTCGCAACATCGCGCAGTGACTCGCGTCCATTCAGACCGGCTTCCTCGGTGGTCAGAAAAATGCCGGCGCCACCGAGGTTGATCATCGCAGCTTCAAAACTGTTCCGAGTCCTGAGTGAAGGTTTCTCAAACATCTGCGCAAGCACCTGGCCCTGCAACAGCTGTGGACAGTCTCCATTCCTGTACTTTGTCTTCAGGTCAGCCGCAGAGTCGAGGATGGCGAGCACGTCCTGAGGCGTCAGATCGTAAAGAGACGTCAGATGCCTTGTCATATTCTTCGGTTCACTTGCAAATCGAAAATGTTTTGCACGAAGTGTGCAACGTAAAAAGAAAAACGACTGAGGCAGCTCCCGGGAGCCATCTCAGTCGAGTTGTGTTTCAGCCACATTGTTTCACGGGACTGCCGTCTGGTTAAGTCCCGAATGTCATTTTCAGGCAATTTTCGCTCAGGAATTGATATCGCTGTACGAATTCTTCAGCAGATCGGCCAATTTCCCAGCTGCGACGAGGTCTGGAAGTTAGAGGAAGAGCAACATCCTCCTTCTGAGCCCCCCCCCCAACGTGCTGCATTGGAATGCGATCATTGTGAGTCATTGGGCTCTGTGGGATCCTTTTCCAGACGCTGGTAAATCGGCAGATGTCGGTAATAGACCTCCAGAGTCAGAATGGACAACGTCGTCTGATACAGCTGCCCACCCACGTCTGAGTGGGGGCCACCTGGTCGCCAGCTGCCAGCCGCCGGACCTTCCGTCACCTGACTCCGGACAAGGTCTTCGCGAAGTTCCGCATTCCATTTTTTCCAGAGGTCTCCGCCCCAATGATGCAGCACTTGAGTGGCATAGTAGTTGTAGTACATATCATTCGGATTGGGGCCACGAACAGCCAGATACTTAACGCCTTTTTCAAGAGCTGGATTGTCATTGCGCCAGCCAAGGTACATCCGGCACAGCAGCCCGACGGCCGTCATCGATGGCTTGGCTCCCTGACCCGGCACGTACGCATATTGCGAGCCTTCGTCGTCCACTTGTGCACTGCGGAGAAAGTCACGAGCTAACCGAAGCGACTTGCTGGAAACACGAATTCGCCCCGACTTGGCACTCTGCAGAGCCATCAACTCCCAGCCGACAACGGAGGTATCACTGGTGTCATCACGTGGTTTGTATCGCCACCCGCCCGTGATCGGATTCTGAGCTCGTTCGATAAATCGAACGGCCATTTCTGTCAGCTTTGTCAGGTTCCTGTCGCTGTGTTCGAGAGCATGAGCTTCACTCAGACAGATCGTGGCCAGACCCTGAACGTACATGCCGGAGTTGGCTTCGGAGTCACCACGCAGGTCTGCCGTCCCCTGAGTCACTGTCGCACTTTCACCGATAAACTCCAGCCCCTTCAGGACGGTCTCCCGATAGGGTCCGTCCTTCAAGTGAGTGTGCCCCGCTCCCAGAAAACAAAGCAATGCCAGTGACGTTGCGCCCACCTCGGTCCTTTTATATCGGCCCGGAACAGCCGCCAGTCCCTGTTTGGCGAAACTCCACGATCCGTTCTTCTGCTGAATTGTATCCAACCACTTCAGACCACAGACAACCGCCTTCTCGCTGTCGGCGGTACCGCCGTACTTTTTTAACGCTGCTCGCTTACCAGCTTCGGATCGACCGCCAAATTCTCCCTGTTTGTACAGCACCTTCATCTCGGCATCTGTGGGCTCAAGCTCAAGCGTGAAGTCACGGTCCTGTGTGTCGATTGACAGGTCATTTCTCAGGTCACGGTCAAGTTCTGAAATCAACTCCTTCATGGTGCTGTTCGTGTCCAGATCCTGCAGAGACTCCGGCTGCAGAATCGCTTCGATTTCAATCGTTTCCAGCGGGGCCTCGGTGTCCGAATCAATGCGTGTCACGATCAGACCAAAAAGCTGCTCAGCCGTGTCCGGCGGCATCGCCCACAACGCCATTAGAAATGCGATGGCCAGATGCACCGCAAGACTGGTCGCTGCGGTGAGAGTCTGCTGACGGTGTTCCATCAGCCAGACGGGTAGTGTGTGAGTGATCATGCCGCGACTGCGGATCGCCTGTGCAGAAAGCCAGATCGTCCATCCCGGCGGTTGCCCGCGACGTCGTTTTCGCTGGGTCTGCTGCCGCAGCTGCTGTATGACCGATGGCGCTGGTGTGCATTGAGAACCCGGGCCGGACGTAAGCTCGCCGTCAACACCGGTGGCGTTGTCATCGGCGGCTTCAGTTACGGAGCCAGATTCGTCCATCGTCATGCCGTGAAAAGGCGGTCAACAGAAAGGAGCGAGAGTATCGCTGTTGCCAATTAAACGTTGCAAGCCCGGCTGCTTCGACCAGTTTTTCCGGGCAATGCTGGATTTTGCGACGATTCCCCGGGATTCGATGGAATGTACGCTTCACCGATATGTTTTCCAGTGAGTTAGTAACACACGTGTCCGCGGCACCATCTGACTTAACGTTGTCGCCGCAGCCGCTCCGAATCAGCCGCAGCAGGAAGACTTAGCTTCCGTGGCGCATTCGCTGACCTGGTGTGAGTGCCCCAGCTGCTCTAACAGCTGAGCTGATTCGTAATCGCCGGCAGTAATATCAAAGCCCAGATCACGAATCATATTGAAGTCTTCAATCGCCTGTTGACCGGGCGTTGTCAGATAGTCACTGACAAACATAGAGTTCGCAGCGTACAGTCCCATGGCCTGCATGCTGCGTAGATTGACCTCACGACCACCCGCGATTCGCAATTCCGTCTTCGGGTTCGTCAGTCGAAACATGGCCAGCACCTTCAGACAATAACGTGGATCCAGATCAACCGGTCGGCCCAGTTGGGCGCCTTCAATGGGAATCAAAAAGTTAACCGGGATCGAAGCGACATCCAGTTCCGCCAGCTTCAGTGCGACATCGACGACGTCTTCTTTTGTTTCACCCATACCAACAATCATGCCGGCACAAAGCTCGAGTCCAACGTCACGACAGGTATCGAGGGTTTCGAGCCGATCCTTGAATGTGTGAGTAGACACGATCTGATCATGAAACCGTTCACTGGTGTTGAGGTTGTGGTTCACTCGATCAACACCCGCCTCTTTCAGCTTCACCGCCTGTTCCGGCTGCAGCAGGCCAAGACAGCAGCAGATGTGCAGTCCGTATTCGCTTTTGACCTGCCGAACGACATCGCAGACGTGTTCGACTTCGCGGTCTGACGGACCACGTCCGCTGGCCACGATACAATAAGTGCGTGCCTTGCTTTCGAATGCCTTCCTAGCGCCGTCCATCAGACGTTCTGTGTTCAGCATGGCGTACTTTTCAACCGGCGCTTCGGAATCTTTTGCCTGTGAACAATAGCCACAGTCTTCCGGGCACAAACCACTCTTGGCATTCTTCAGATAATACAACTGCACGCTGCTGCCAAAGTACGTTTTCCGAACACGGAACGCCGCATCCAGAATTGAAAGCAATTGATCGTCATCCGCCTTTAGCAGGCTTAATGCAGCGTCTCGGCACAGTTCCTCTCCGTCAAGAACAGAGTCGGCCATGTCGGCCCAGGACGGGAGTGTTGAATTCGTGTTGGTATCAGCGGACATCAATGGCGGTTCCGAAGGGCCTTCTGTGTGTTTAATAATGCCGTTCGCGGCAACAACCAGTATACAAAGGGCGGAGTTTATCGATGAATAGAATGACTCGACAGTCTTTCATACTCCAAATTTCCGTTTCGGCCCGAACAGTCGACCTGTCGGACGAGTCGACAACCCACAACCGTTGATTGATCCGGACGGCACGGTGCGGTCGGGATTCACGCCATAACCGAGTGATTCGCGCTGCAGCGTTGAGAACAGAGCAGCCAGGCCTGCAGCCTGACCCTCAGGCCGTGCTGATCGTCTTCCAGGGCTTGTCATCGGTAAACGGGTCAAACAGCACAGCGAGTTCTGCAGCAGCAAGTTCTCGACCAGTTACGAATCGTCCGGGACGAGTCCACTTCTGCAGGATTTCGGCATCTACTGGAAACAAGCTGACCAGCAATTCATCCAGATCGCCCTCCAGCTCTTTGAAGTGCCGAGCCCACTCCGTGGCTTCTTCCAGACGGACGTCTTCTTCTGACTGCCAGCGCATCGGATGAAACAGCAGAGTGCTGACTGACGTGACGAACCGCTTCTGACACGCCGCAAACGGCATCAGCGCGGCAGAGGAACACTCTCCGACAACAACCCCCGTAGCGTTCAGCTCACGCGTCCTGATCAGTGTTGCCAATGCAAGTCCGGCATACACACTGCCTCCGGCTGAATCGAAATAGATGACGCCTTTGCTGCGCAGTGGTAGTTCAACAAGACGACTCAGCAGATCTGACTGTCGGTCGGAAAGGTCACCGGAAATAACAAGTTCCCAGGGACCACGCTTTTCCTCGCGAGGATTCCCATACGATGTTGCGGGGTAGGGGCCAAGTTTTCGGAAAGAAGATTCTTTATCCATGGTCCAATGAGCTGGAATTCGTCGAGGACATGTGCAGCGGTATCAGAGCCGAACACAGGCAATGAGGCAAACGCTGCGACAATCCGTGACGCACCTAATCCTCGTCTTCGTATTTGGGAACGTTGGGTTCGGGCACTTCTGCGATTAGTTTTTCGATGATATCTTCTGACGCCATACCTTCCGCCTGAGCCTGAAAATTTGTCGACACCCGGTGACGCAATACGGGGATGGCGACTTTTCGGACGTCGTTTGTCGTAACGTTGGGTCGACCGTCCATGGCCGCCATCGCCTTGGCCCCCGCGATCAGATTCTGCCCGGCTCGGGGACCGGCTCCCCAGTCGACCATCTGTTTTACAAACTCCGGAGACGCGGCGTCTCCGGGGCGCGTGGCCCGCACCAGTCGTGTCACGTAACTGACGATGAATGGTGAGGCAACAATCTGGCGAATCTGCTTCTGCAGGTATAGAATCGCCTTCCCTGAGAGCACTTTGCGAACCTCAGCCCTCTCACCTGACGTTGTTGCTTCCAGAATCTGTTCTTCTTCGTCCAGCGACGGATAGTCCACCTTCACGTTGAACATGAATCGGTCCTGCTGAGCTTCCGGCAAAGGATACGTACCCTCCTGCTCAATCGGGTTCTGCGTGGCGATCACAAAAAACGGCTCGGGAAGATCGTATGTCTTCTGCCCCACAGTCACTTCGCGTTCCTGCATTGCCTGCAACAGAGCAGCCTGAGTCTTGGGCGGCGTTCGATTGATTTCGTCGGCCAGCAGAACATTCGTGAAGACAGGCCCCTCAACGAACCGAAATTCGCGCCGCCCCTGCTCAGTTTCTTCCAGAACGTTTGTTCCCGTAATGTCCGACGGCATCAGGTCAGGGGTAAACTGAATCCTGCGAAACTCGACATCCAGCAGCCGGGCGATTGTGCTGACGACCAGCGTCTTCGCCAGCCCCGGCACGCCAACCAACAGACAATGCCCCCCTGTAAAGATCGCAGCAAGGATCTGATCAATGACGGCATCCTGTCCGATCACGACTCGGTGCAGTTCCTCAACCATCACCTCATGATGTTTGCGAAACTTAACCAGGAACTCTTCAAAATCGCGTTTCTCAGCCAATGGTCGGAATCCTCAAGCATCGTCCAGTTCAGTATCAAACGAATCATAGCGGCATGGCCGATTGTGTACTATTCGCGCAAAAAAAGAGGAGTCCACAAATTGTGAACTCCCCTTTGCGTTGAAAATCGCCTCAATCAGATGCCGCTGCCGGCGATGTTGGCCTCAGCATCCGCATCGCTCACTCAGTGGCAGCTTCTGCACCACAAGCTTCCGGAACTGAGCAGTCCGGAGTTTCGGGGGCACTGCATGTCGGGGCACTGCAGCAGACAGGAACACGAACACAGACGACGCGAGGCACACAGCGCGTCTTGCAGACCGGAACCTGTCTGGGAACACACTTGGTTCGAGTCACCATCTTGGTTTCACAAACCTGTCGGCACGTTGTGTAAGGAATTCGCTTCGTACACGTCTGCTGAACCATGCGGCAGGTTGTGTAAGGCACACGTTTCGTCACACAATGACTGACCATGCGACACGTTGTGTGTGGAATTCGTTTTGTCACACAATGATTTGTCCACGAACAGGTCACATATGGGATGCGTTTGGTGCACGTCTGACGAGTCATGTGGCAAGTCGTATACGGAATCTGTCGTGTACGACACTCACGAGTGTAACTGCAGGTCGTATAAGGCACTTTTTTGTGAACAGTATACGGAATCCGGCAACAGGTTGTGTGCGGCACTTTCTTATGGCAGACCTGTGGCACCATGGTTGTGCAGCAAACCTGCTTTTTCACCGTACACGGAACCCAACGCCTGCAGCAAATGGTCCGCGGCGGACACTGAACGCAAACGCTCTCACCACACTCCGAATTGCAGGCATCCGGCACGCACTTACGCACAACTGGTCCGGGGATCGTTTTTGTGTACGTCTCCCAGCGGCCACTGCAGACATCAACAGTTTTTGTTGTGGTCACTGGCTTGCAGACAGTGTAACAGACATCCCGATAACAGGTTTTTGTTTCTGTGCGGTACTGAGTGCAGCACACATCCCGATAACAGGTTTTGTAGCAAGGGCGACATACGTTGTAGCAAACCGTGCGGTAACACGTTTTAAAACAGGGCTTACACACGTTGTAGCAAACGTCACGGTAACACGTCTTGTAACACGGCTTGCGAACATTGCACGTAACCGTTCGCCAGCATGTCTCCACAACCGGCCGACAGACCTTTTGCTGCACGCAGCGGTAACAGGTTGTGTATACCGGTTTGCACACGGTGTAACACTGATCTCGATAACACGTCTGATACACATTACGAGTACACGAAACGGGAATCGTCTCGGTACAACGGTCGTAGACCGTCTTCATGCAGGTGTACTGCTGCTGGTCCCAGATGACCTTCCGTACGACGCGATACTGCACGTCACATCCACACTTTGCTGCAGCAAAGTCACCACATTCATTACACGCATCTGTCGGACAACTCGAGAACCCTCCTAGTCCGCACAAACCCGCTGTTGCGATGCCGCTGTTCAGCAGCATCATGACCGCAGCTGCAGCTCCCAGCATGATCCTTTTCATCGCCTTAAATCCTCATGATTTCAGTGATTGAGTTGAGTCAGACAACAGCTATAAGTTGCCCGAAAGATTTTCCACGCACAGTCTTCTTCGGCCTCGTGGTTTACCCAACTTGACCTCACGGGGATGCCAGCTGGGTCGTCTCAAGCACTTCAGCGCATTGAACCGGATAACCGGACCATCCAGCGCATCTGCCGTGGAGGCGGCGCTCGTGTCGGCGGCGTGGCGTTTCTGCATTCCGGAAATGGCGACGCCGGAACACTGCAGCTTCTCGGTGACGATCGTGTGTGACTACGGTTTTTCGCTGTCTGCACATTCGCAGACCATGTTTCCGCACCCGGGACAACCGTCGCCGTATTTGATCTTCATCGCCTCAGTCAGGTTAATGTCGGCGACGTTGGCAATGGTCGCCAGCCAGGCCAGTACGTCAGCGAACTCCTTGGCGATTTCCTCTTTCGGTGACTCGCGCAAAGCAGCGGCCAGTTCACCGATTTCTTCCATCAGCCACATGAATGTGCCTTCGACACCGCGTGCTTCATCCTTGCGCGAGTACATTCGGGCGATCATTTCCTGCAGTTCGTCCAGCGTCATTGGTCAGTCCCTGTGCCATCATCGCGTTGAGGTACGGAAGCGTTCAGAAATCCCATCGACGACATCCAGTCAGCGCAGCGAGCCGGCCATTCGGAAACGGCATTATGGCTGGGGCGCATGCCGTATCCGTGCCCGCCCTTCGTGTACACGTGCACCTCGGCTGACACACCTGCCTTTGTCAATTCCGCAAATAGCAGCGCCGAGTGCAGTCCGCGATTCTTGTCGTCCTGCGTGACCACCAGAAATGCTGGCGGTGTGCCCTTATGAACCTTCAACTCAGGATTCAGCGTATCGCTTCTGTCATCGCCATCTGTTCCCAGATAGGCCGCGTAAACGGGCACCATGAAATCGGGGCGACAACTGAATTCATCCGCGTCATCTACAGGACTATATGTCTGCTGGTCATAACGAGTGCCGACGTTTACCGTCAGATTGCCGCCAGCGGAAAAGCCAAGTACGCCAATCCTTTTGTTGTCGATGCGCATTTCAGCAGCACGCGCACGAATCAACCGCAGTGCGCGCTGAGCATCCTGCAGTGGCGGCAGGGTGAAATTCGGCTGCCGGCGAGGAACGCGATAGGTCAGCACAAACGCATGAACGCCGATGGAATTCAGCCACTTCGCAACGTCGCTGCCTTCGTGCCCCCAGGCCAGGACGTTGTAGGCGCCTCCGGGACACACCAGTACAGCCGCTCCATTAGCTCGTTCGGCGGGCGCCGGATACACAGTCATGGAAGGTGACATGACCCCGAATACACGGTCTGGCACATTCTTTTTCTCGGCTGCAGAAACCTTCGCGACGAACTCTGAATCAAGCTGCTCCTCACCGGGAATGGCGTCTGGCCAGAGCATAACACGTTGGCGATCTGCGGCGCAAACACTATTGGTCAGCATCGATAAAAATGTGACCACAACGACGCTGAGTGGAAAGAATGCGTTTCGAGTCATGTGGTTCCGACGGGTTGACGAAAAAGTGCCAAGAGACGTCTAAAAAAGCGCATAAAAAAACGAGTGCTTGCGGTCTGCAGGCACTCGTGTCGAATTCGGATTACATTCAGCCGCCAATTGCCTGTTGCTTCGAGGCTGTACGAGCACGCATTTGGGCGCGGCGACGCTCGCGGCGTCGTTCGTCACTTGGCTTTTCGTAGAATTCCCGCTTGCGCATTTCGCGTTTGACGCCAGCATGTTCCACCAACTTGCGGAACCGTCTAACCGCATCGCTCACATTCTCGTTGTCACGCAAACGCAACTTTACCACAAAAACCTCCGCATTTATGTTTTTTCAGGATACCCGCGGCTGCAGATGGCGATCACATCCCAGATGCATCCGACCCCGCAAAGGATACAGCATTCCAGTATTCATGCAAACTCTTCTGCCCGAAACTTGCTGGTTCAGACACTTTACAGAGTACGGGAACACTCTGTCCTCAAAGCGGAAAACCTTCGGCACAGTGGCGGCGATCGCCAAAAAACGGGCAAATAGAGTTCCTTCACGGCAGTTATGCATGTGGACGTATCGGCAAAGCGGACAATTTGGCTGCGACTGGATTGCCGTCTTTGACGGTTTTTCGCTGACATTCTTCCAATTTGAGTGATTTCCTCAGGCGCGGGAAGCCGCTTGCGACATTCCGCCCTGGAAAACAAGATCCACACAGGTGGCGTCCTTTACAATGAGGAAGTCGAACAAAGATACTACGGTCCCTTCCCCGTGTGCCGACTTGCTGTACACGGTGTCAACACGTCATGGTTCAAGGCTTGGGCTCAGAATACTGGGGCAGGCAGTTCTCCGGAGCAGTCAATGAAGAAGTGTCGCCGTTGCTCGAAACCAGCAACATTGCACATCACCGAAATCCACGATGGTCATGCCGTCGCCGTTCATTTGTGTGAAACCTGCGCGCACGAATACCTAGAAAATGAAGGAGAGGAGGAGATCAGCAATCCTGCCGCCGAACTTGCTGCCAAGCTGGAAGCCCTGGTTTCCGATGACGATGAGGAGTCCCAGGCATGCTGTTCAAATTGTGGAATCTCATTTTCAGAGTTTCGAGCACAGGGTCGTTTGGGCTGCCCCAACTGCTACGTTGAATTTCGTCAGGATCTGATGCCGCTGCTGGAGAACATTCATGAAGAGGCCGTTCACCAGGGAAAAAGGCCACTCAGATCTCCTGGCCAGACCGAAGAGCAGGCCAGACTGATTCACCTGCGGACCGAACAGCGTGACGCCATTGGACGTGAAGACTACGAGGCGGCTGCGGAACTCCGCGACGCCATTGCAAACATCGAGGCGACACTGCTGCGTAGTTCCGGCCAGAGAAACACTGATGAATGAGACAGCGTTGTGGGGATGCTGGCGGTCGCACCCTCGTTCCCTTTCTGTGCGCCATTCTGCCGCCTATAATGGGTTTCTCCAGTCGTAAATAATGGATTGCGTCAGTCGTGATTCGCAAAATTCTGAGAGATCAAAACACCGATGTCCAACGGCGACGACAACTCACTCTGCCTTGAAGAACTGGCACGCACTGGTGGGCGCTGGCTGTCTGGTGAAGGTCCCGAATCAGACATCGTGATATCAACTCGAATTCGCCTGGCCAGAAATCTGGTGGGCTACCCATTCATGTCGTGTGCGGACGATGACATCCGCCAGCAACTTGTGGATTCACTGAGAAAGACGATTACGAACACAGAGGTGGGCCGTGACTTTCAGTTCATCGACGTCGCCGCACTGGACGAACTGGACACTCAGTTACTGGTCGAACGCCAGCTGATCAGTCGTGAACTTGCGCAATCCGAAGGGCCACGAGGAGTCATCATCGGAAACGGTGAGCGTGTCAGTATCATGCTGAATGAAGAAGACCATGTTCGCATGCAACTGCTGGACAGTGGATTTTCGCTGCAACAGTGCTGGGAGCAGATCAACAGCCTAGATGATGCGATCGAGGATCGAGCATCATTTGCCTTTGATGAATCTCTGGGCTACCTGACGGCGTGTCCCACAAACGTCGGCACAGGTATTCGCATCAGCGTCATGCTGCACCTGCCGGGCCTAAGAATTACCGGTGAAATCCAGAAGGTCCATCAGGCCGCTCAGAAGATCAATTTGGCCGTGCGAGGCCTGTACGGCGAAGGCAGCCAGGCGATGGGGGACTTTTACCAAATCTCGAATCAGGTAACCCTCGGATGCAGCGAACAGCATCTGCTGGACAACCTTGCGGAAGTCGTCCCCAATATTCTGGGCTACGAACGCCGCGTTCGTGATCTGCTGTGTCGAGATAACCGCGCCAACCTGGATGATCAGATTTCGCGAGCGATGGGCATCCTGACGAGTGCTCGCACCATCAGTTCGACGGAAACGATGCGACTGCTGTCGCTGGTGCGACTGGGAATTAATCTTGGCATGATCAACGACGTAAGCATGGCGGTTGCCAATGAGCTGTTTCTTCATACTCAGCCATCACATCTGCAGAAACTCAGCGGCGGCCCACTGAAAACTCCGGAACGCAACGAAGCACGCGCAACCCATATTCGAGAGAAGTTACAGAACGCGTAGCAGGACTTTGAGCGGCGTTCATATGAGCGCTGGTCACGACACGCCGCCACTCCTGCTGCCGTGACAGCACGGTATCGCACATGAACCCGCAAAACCTGCCGGTTTAAACACACCGGGATGGCGCTGATGTGGTCGTCGATTACTGGCCCGCTGAACTGACCTTGTTGCCCGAAACCGTTCACCGGTAGAACATGGGCTCCGAGCGATTTCGCGCGCTGAGATGTCTTAGCGGAAATCAACCGGCGGTCTTTGAATCGGCGACGTCGCCAGCTGACTCCGAAAGTGCGGCATGTTGTGCCCTCACTGTAAATCTGAAGCACGAGTATTCAGTCAATCCTCAGTGGACAGCCTGCGATGCAGGAACTGCGGGATGTCAATGGAGAGTGACACGCCTGTCAAACACTCCATGCAACAGGCACGCGACATCCTTGCCAAATGGTCATCCAGCGACCTTTTCGACAAGATATCGTCCCTCCCGGAACTGCCCGCAATTCCATCGCCCCATTTTTCTGCTGCGCCGACCCCCAATGAACAACCTGCAAACGAAACAGAGACGGACTCAACGAACGAAGTAGAACCTGACGACACAGCGTCCACAAAGCAGGAATCTGATGCGCAGGAAATCGCCGTTGAGCCAACAACCGTAGCGCACCCTGCCCCCGTTGCTGAGCTACCTGAGTCTCCTCCGACGAATGACAGTTCGTTGCCGGGCGCCACTGAATCCAACGACTCGCCGCCGACAACGTCACGGAATGAGGACACGAACGCGCCAAACATTGCACCGGCACGGACTGTCTCAACAGAGCACAACCATGAACATCCGTTCGATGATGCGCATGAACCTGAAGCGACGAACGATGATTCGAAGTCAGGCATAGCGCCACCCGCGCAGAACGACAGCGATCGGCCAGAACCCAAGTCTCCGGAACGGCAGAATCAGAAACGTTCAGTACAGCAGCGACAACATCAGAATCGCAAACGAAGTACAGAAGTCTCCAGCAAAGGATCGAGTGCTGTGACAAAAAAGTTTCGAATTGACACACCCGGAGATGCCTCCGGCCATGTAAATCCAGATGCCGCAGTGGACGCCGCCGGGGGCACGATCAAGAGCAACTCCGGTAGTGGCGGTGTGCGACACCGCATTGATTCCGGGCAGTTGGTGGCAGACACCGTCGAAACTGGCAGCTTTCGTGCCCGCACACATGGACCTCCACGACGCCGCTACATTGATGAGCCCCATGATTCAGCCGTCCGCGGCCCTCATTTCCAGGTCACGGCTCCGCGACGATCAAATATCACGTCGATCACGGGACAGTTTCTGGCCTATGCCGGCGTGCTCGGCTTGACCGTCGGTACAGCCATGGTGATCTATGGCCATTTTGGCGGATATTCGGAATACACGCCGACCGGCTGGCTGGTCACGACTGTCGCCCAGATGATGCTGTTCCTGGGCGTTATTAATCTTGTTTCGGGTGGCATCGAGCAGACAAACGACGATGTATCCCAGAGAATCAACGTGCTTGGGGAGCAGCTGAGAAGAATCGAACAGGTCACGGAAGAGGCACTGAGGGGGCCGAAAATCCCAGCCCACAGGTACGCCAATCCGGACGCCGTCGAGTCTGAAAGTGATCTCGTCACCGCTGATGACCACGTTTAGACGACAGATGTGGCAGTGCTGAGGCACGCAGCGCCGGCGAAACAAAACCGTGGCGACATCGCCGAGTGCTTCGTGGGCAGCGCCTCGATGACCATGAGTCGACGCGTTTCGCGCACCAGATGGAAACTAGCGGCGATGGCGGTCGTCTGCGACAGGGGCTGTACTTACCCAGTCGGCTCAGTTGACTAACGAGTAATATCCATCGGTTGTTCACAATCGGGACGCCTTCTCTGGTCACCCTGATCGCAATTCAGAGCGCAGCTGGCGCCAAATACTGCGGGCGAGCTTCAGAGCCACGAATTTCGTCCATTTCGCACCGACGAAAACGAGATATTTAGGAATACGAGTTTCCCTGTTCTACCTCGTCCCGGATCGCCTCACAGACTGTGACAGTATGAAAAATCGCCCTGCGCTCATCGCCATTTCAACCGTATTCATCGCAACCTCACTGCTTTGTTCGTCGGCCCCGGCTCAGATCAATCCTGAGAAAGAGCAAACAACAGTGAAGGCTTCGTCCGGGCAAGTCGGTATTCAGCTGATCACAGATGCAATCAGAAAAATCATTCACTCGCAACCTGACGATACAGCATGAAATGCAACCATCGGTGGCGCACCGCCACGGACGGATCATTCTGAATTCAGGTATCCGATACAGTGGCTGGCGCAGATCCTGGAATACCGGAACATACAGAGGGCCGTCGCAGAACAGCGTGGTTTCTGAGTTTGCGACCGTCGATGAGACAGACGATGTGAATGCTGCATTGGTCCCTCCGCCCGCCCCGATCGGCTTACTCCACAATCGCCCATCGGTCGCAACTCGGCCGGTGATCGGTGTGCAAAGGTAACTGCGCGGGAATCAAGCCCGGGGACAGCAGGTCGCACCCGGCCATACACGGGCTGTGACTTACACCCGCGACGACCTGTCCAACGTTGATCCGATTGCGGCGTCGAAGCCGTGTGAACGCGACAACTGCGACCACACGAAAGCTCACGACTCAGCTGACTTAAGTGACCACGTTCACGGCGTCACCTCGATTTCATAACCTGCTGCAGGCCTGCCAACGTCGAGCATCTCAGCCAAAGGGGCGAGACACGCGTCCCACAAGTGGTGAACTTGTGCCCATGCACCGGCCGCGATGCCGAGTTCTCTGGCAAGGTGCTGATCATTGAACACAGCAGATACGGCCTCCACCCATTCGTCAGTGGAATTCGCCTGCAGCAGTTGCACGCCAGGCTCGACGCCCAACCCATTGACAGATGACGTCGAACACACGACCGGGCAACCACTCGCCATTGCCTCCAGAATTCTACTCTGAGCGCCATTAGGCACACTCGGTGGAACAACGACGCAATGGGACTCATTCAGCCACGGCCTCACATCCGCCACCGGACCGACAACTGACACGCCCGGTAACGCACTGAGTTGCTGAATTTCCAAACCGGGATTCCCGCCAACGATGTGAAATGTGCTGTCCGAAAATCGCTGCCGCACCTTCGGCCAGACAGTTTCTGAAAACCAACGAACAGCGGCACGGCTGGCAGGTTCGTCAAGGACACCGACAAACACGCATGAATGTGGAATAACATCGTGCTTGATCGGAGTAAAGTATTCCGTGTCGACCCCGTTTGGGATCACCTGAAC
>JAQWLN010000182.1 GCA_029247265.1 Fuerstiella sp. | reverse complement strand
GACAGGTTCTGCTGCTGCCCGTTTTTGTGGTGGGCGTTCTGCTGACGTGGCACATCGTGCGACAACACCCGTGGCAGGTGAGGCTGGAAACTCAGGTCGGGATGCTGGCGGAAAGTTTCCTGCTGGCCGTCGCGCTCGTCGCGGCGGGACAGGTTCATCACCTGCTGTTTCTGAACCTGCATCCTTCACCGTCCGACGCGCGATTGCTGATGCTGGCAACCGGGGATCTGACTCGAGCCGTATCGTTTATTGGCGCTGGCGTCTACGAAGAGGTGATGTTCAGGCTGCTGCTGGTGCCGGTCGCATTCTTCCTATTTCGGAAGTTCGAATTTCCGAAGAAATGGGCAGCCGTCATGGCAGCCGTGACGACTGCCTTTGTATTTGCTCTGGCACACCACGTCGGCCCCAATGCCGACGCATTCAATTTGTTCACTTTTTCCTTCCGGGCCGTCGCCGGAGTTTTCTTTGCTGCGATATTCTTTCTGCGGGGCTTCGGAATTACGGTTGGGTGCCACGCCGCGTACGACCTGCTGGTGGGCGTCTTTCTGGCACCGGTTGTGGTGGATTCAAGCGGCATCGGTTGAGTCGCCGGGTCCGTCTGCAGCCAAACGTAACGCCACCGACTCTATTGGCCGTCGACAAGCTTCTGACCGCCTGCACTCAGCAGTTGCCGGGCCACAGTTACGCCGATTTCCACCGCGGCCTCCGACGGTCCATCAGAAGTCGCCTCAAGTCTCTCTGTTCCGTCAGAACTCAGCAGTATGCCTGTCAGCTTCAGTTGACCGTCATCGAGTTCCGTCAATGCTCCCAGAGGTGCATGACAGCCGGCACGCAGTGCGAGCAACAATGAGCGTTCGGCGCGAGTGCAGCAGGCCACGTCCTGGTCGGTGATTTGTTGCAGTACGTGTTGAACGTCTTCGTCGTCGCTGCGGCATTCGATACCAATCGCACCCTGGCCGACAGCTGGATACATTTCCGGCGGCTGGATCAGGAACGAAATCCGGTCCGCGAGTTCCAACCGACGAAGGCCGGCTTCGGCCAGTACGATTGCGTCGTATTCGCCGGCATCCAGCTTCGCAATTCGAGTATCGACGTTGCCGCGAATTTCCAGCACCCGCAGGTCGGGACGTAGATGAAGCAGTTGCGCCTGTCGTCGAGGACTACCAGTGCCGATTCTGGCTTCATTCGGCAAATCTTTTACCGATGTCAATTTTGGTGCGTCGTCGGGGAGCAAAATCGCGTCAAACTTTGGAGCACGTTTCGGAATACCAGCCAGCAACAGGCCATCCGCTGATTCCGTTGGCAAGTCCTTCAAACTGTGGACAGCGATATGCGTGTCACCATCAAGCACAGACCGCTGAACTTCTCGTGTAAACAGACCGGCTCCACCAAACTGCCGTAACGGATCCGTTTGGTTTTGGTCGCCTTCGGTGCGGACGTGAACAATCTCAACGTTGATGCCGCAGGCTTCCGCAATCAGTGACTTGACGTGATGGGCCTGCCACAGGGCCAGTTTGCTGGAACGAGTGGCGATTCGAATTGTGTCGAGGGGCATGGTAAACCAGTGAGAAAATCGGCGTCCAGGTCAGAGAAGCGAGCATTTCGGGGAATTTGGTGCCGGGACCGAGGCATGTTAGGTGATTTAATATCTCGGCGATATTCAACAGCAATTGAGCGAAATGCACATTTTTGCCACGACTCATTCGCCCGGTTGAGACCTTGTCTCACTTATTGAAATATTTGACAGGTTAAATTGCCAAAACTCTATTCGCATGTACGATGCTTGAAAGTTGTAGGCGTCAATCGGCACCTGGAAGGAAGAGATGGCTCCACTTGATTCCAAAGATCGTCAGCTTCTTGAACATATCCACTCCCACAGTGGGGCGAATGTTCAGGATTTGTGTGACGTGCTGGGAGTCACGCGAAACGCAATTAGACAACGTATTTCGCGGCTGGAAGCCTGTGGGCTGATGGTCAGCGAGCAACGCTCCCAACCGCGAGGACGTCCGAAAAACGTTTACCACGTGACTGCTGAAGGGCTGCATTCGCTGGGGGAAGACTATCGTGAGTTGGCCGTTGTCCTTTGGGAGGTCATCTCAGAGGTTCAGGATGCTGCGGTCAGAGAACAGCTGATTTCTCAGGTTCGGGACCGTCTTGCAGACCGATTTCGTCGGAAATTGACTGAGACTTCTTCGGCGGATGAGCGGCTGGATCAGCTGGCGGATGAGATGAGGACCAGTGGTTTTAACGTGGAAAGTGATCATTCGGCAGTCCTGCCGATTCTGAGAGAAACCAATTGCCCGTTTCCGATGCTGGCTGACGTGGATGAAGCGATCTGTCAGGTGGAACGGCAGGTTTTGGAGCAGGTCCTAGGGGCTCCTGTGGAGTTCAAGAATCGGTGCCGTGACGGGCACCATTGTTGTGAGTTCGAAGTTCAGGTGGGCAGTACGGGAAAGGCCTGAGCCAAAGCTCGGAAACCGTCGCCTGCGATTGAAACAAGTGGTTACCCTGATAGAGTTTGCGGTTCGCATTTCCTGTGATGTGGCGTCACGGGATTCAGTCAAATCGCGACTTCGTTGAAAAAAATCGTTTGGAACCTAACCGACATGACATGGATTGAAGGACGCTTCGAAGAGAACGTCATTACCACCACCATGGAAGACGCCATGAACTGGGGACAACAATCCAGTATCTGGCCGATGACTTTTGGTCTGGCGTGCTGTGCGATTGAGATGATGGCGACTGGTGCCAGCAAGTACGACATCGATCGCTTTGGTGCGGGGGCTTTTCGAGCCACTCCGCGTCAGGCCGACCTGATGATCGTTGCGGGTACGGTAACCTTCAAAATGGCCAGCCGCGTTCGGCGTCTGTACGAGCAGATGGCGGATCCCAAATACGTCATTGCAATGGGCGCCTGTACTGTTGGTGGTGGACCGTACTTCAAGCACGGCTATCACGTTGTGAAAGGCGTCGATCTGGTTGTGCCCGTAGACGTATATGTTCCCGGGTGTCCTCCACGTCCGGAAGCACTTTTGGAAGGCTTGATGAGAATTCAGGACAAGATCAAAGCTCGTAAGGTGACGAAGGGCGAACAGAAAATGCCCGTTCCTCATCACAGCGGATATTCAGCACTGAATGTCTGAATTGGCCTGAGCCGACGCATGCCGTCGGAGGAATTGGAATCGGATTCGAAGTCGCCACATCGAATCTTGCTGAAATCATTTAACCGTTTGACCGTTTGACTGAATCCCAAGCTGACCACCCATACAGACAGTCCGCCTTAACCGGCGGGTTGTTGTCGACTGGGTGGTTTGCTCTGACACTACAAGGAAATGCGAACGCGATGAGCAGTTTGCTGAAGATTACTGACCTGCACGTTTCTGTTGCCGACACGCCGATTCTCAAGGGCGTGAACATGGAGATTCGCCAGGGCGAGATTCACGCTCTGATGGGCCCCAACGGTTCCGGCAAAAGCACGCTGGCATACGCTCTGGTGGGGCATCCCAATTATACGATCACCGGTGGTTCGATCGAAATCGACGGTGTCAACATCACTGAAACGGAAGCGGACGCACGAGCCAGGCTCGGCATGTTCCTGGCATTTCAGTACCCCGTCGTGATTCCTGGCATCAAAGTGGCCGACTTTATTCGCCACGCTGTCAGCAACATCCGCAACCCGGAGCGGAAAGAGGGGGAAGGTCTGATCGGCATGCGTGAATTCCGCAAGGAAATTAAGGCACGCATGGAAGAACTGGGTATGGACGTCGAGTTTGCTCGACGTTATCTGAATGACGGGTTCTCCGGCGGCGAAAAGAAACGCATGGAGATTCTGCAGATGGCGATGCTGCAGCCGAAGTTCGCGATTCTGGACGAAACCGACAGTGGTCTTGACAGCGATGCTGTTCGGGTCGTCAGCGAAGGACTCGCGAAACTCAGTGGGCCGGAAATGGGCGTTCTTATTATCACTCACCATGAACGTCTGCTCGAATTCAATCCACCTGAATACACACATGTAATGCTTGGCGGTCGCATTGTCGAAACCGGCGACGCGGCTCTGGCTCACGATCTTCATGCGAACGGTTATGCTACCGTTCGAGAGCGGCACCCCGAAGCTGCGGCTGACAATGCTAAGGCAGAAGAAGCTACAGCAGTTTAGTTGTTCCCGAATCAGGCCCTGCCTGACCGCGCGACAGAAAATTTCCAGACTCAGTCTGACCTGTAGATAAAGACGCGAATATGAGTACTGACGCACCTGAACAAGAAGAAGTTGGAATCGGCGACTATCAGTTCGGCTTCCATGATTCCACCGACGACTATGAATTCAAAAGTCGCAAGGGCTTGGACCGTGAGATCGTCGGACAGATTTCCGAAATGAAAAATGAACCCGCGTGGATGCGGGACTTCCGGTTGAAGTCGCTGGAAATTTTTGAGTCTCGGCCAATGCCCAGTTGGGGCGGGGATATGTCGGAACTCGACTTCAACGACATCTACTACTACATGAAGGCCACCAAAGGTCAGGAACGCAGTTGGGATGATGTTCCGGAAGATATTCGCAAGACGTATGATCGACTGGGGATTCCTGAAGCGGAAAAGAAATTTCTTTCCGGTGTGAAGGCTCAGTACGATTCAGAAGTCGTCTACGGCAGCCTGAAGGAAGACCTTTCCAAAGACGGAGTTTTGTTCACCGATACTGATTCTGCCCTGCGAGAACACCCGGAAATCTTCCGCGAATACTTCGGCACGATCATTCCGCCGGAAGATAATAAATTCGCTGCTCTCAACAGCGCCGTCTGGTCTGGTGGTTCATTTATTTATGTGCCGCCAGGCGTGCATATTGAATTTCCTCTGCAGGCGTACTTCCGCATCAACAGCCAGAACATGGGACAGTTCGAACGCACTCTGATCATCGTTGATGAAGGTGCGTCGGCTCATTATGTCGAAGGCTGCACGGCTCCAACCTACAGCAGCGATAGTCTGCACAGCGCTGTCGTGGAAATCGTAGTCAAGCGAGGCGGTCGGTTCCGTTACACGACCATCCAGAACTGGTCCAACAACGTCTACAACCTCGTCACCAAACGAGCCATGGCATACGGCGATGCTCTGATGGAATGGGTCGACGGAAACCTCGGCAGTCGACTGACCATGAAGTACCCGGCTATCTATCTGATGGAACCAGGTGCTCGTGGTGAAACGCTGTCAATCGCCTTTGCCGGAGAACATCAGCATCAGGATGCTGGTGCCAAAATGGTGCACTGTGCTCCAAATACCAGCAGCCGCATCATTAGCAAAAGCATCAGCAAGGACGGTGGTCGCAGCAGCTATCGTGGCCTGGTGAAGGTCGAAGACGGAGCCAATAACTGCAAGAGCAACGTCGTCTGTGATGCTTTGA
>JAQWLN010000137.1 GCA_029247265.1 Fuerstiella sp. | reverse complement strand
ATCCCCTCCGAAGAAGAAATGACAGCTATAAACAAAAGAAAAGTGTGATACCTGTTTGCCGCCCCGGTCAAAGAGCGGCGAACCAATTTGCGTTAGCCAAAACTCACAGACTCACAATCTCAATCAAATTGTCAAAGATCTTTGCTTCGTTCCAAACAGCCATCAGGCCCTCGTAAACGAAGCGTCGCCCTCAAAATCGAGCGAGCGGAGAAGTGTATCGAGGTCGATTTCGATGTCAAGTGCTCAATCGCCGTTATCTGCGACTTCCACACATTGACATGACCGGCACAGGTATCATTGCCGTTTAGGCAAGTCCCGCCTGCTGTTTTCAGCCTGACGAGATCCGACCATCGCCTCAGATGCACCCACTCGATCGAGAAAACAATCGAGCGACAGCCACAATGATCGGGCAAAGCGAAAGAAAACGAGAGGGAAAATCACGATAAATGTCACCAATCCGGGCAACAGCTGCGAATTCGTGCATTCGAACCCGAAATGCAGCAGCACATAGCTGAATGTGGTGGTCGCCGCGGTAACTCCGTAATTGATGTAGGTTGAGCCCAAGAAGTATCCGCGCGACCGTTCGAAGCTGAATTCGCAGTTGGAGCACTTCTGATTCATCCGCAGCAGGCCGCGAAACAGCTTTCCGCGAGCACACGACGGACATCGCAGCGTCACACCTCGGCGCACCGCCTGTGGAAAAGTCAGGTCACCAATGTCGTAGAGTTTTTCAGAGGAATCGTTACTCACTGCACAAACACCGACAAAGGATCGGTTTCGGCACAACTGGCAAAAATTTCTGCGTCCTCGAACTCAGCGGCAAGTGTCTTCGCAAGCTGCTCAACAGCTGGCCGTTCGCTGGCATAGTGCCCCAACAGGATCAAATTCAGGCCTTCTGTCCGAGCTTCCAGGGCCGAGTGGAACCGTGCTTCCCCGGTCACAAACGTGTCGCACCCGGACTGAATCGCATCTGTGAGAAACTCCGCAGCAGCGCCGCAGGCAACTGCCACCTGTGAAACTGAAGCGGCCGCTGAACCACTGAATTCCACGTATTTGCTGCCCACCGCAGAACGGACGATTCCCAGGAAATCGCTCAACGACACATCCTGATCCAGCCGGCCCGTACGGCCGCTGCCCAGGCCTTCGACATTTGCATGCGGGCGCAATGGTTGAATCTCAGCGAGCCCGAATGATTCCGCCAGTTGGTGATTGATTCCCAGTGCCGCACTGTCAAAAGACGTGTGAGGACTGTACACCGACACTCCGTTTTCGATCAGATGCAGCAACATGCGACCTTCGCTTGTGGCATCCGTAATTTTCTTGGTGCCCCGAAAAAGCACGGGGTGATGGGAGACCACCATCTGGACGCCCTGCTGTACGGCTTCGGCCGCAACATCCGGAGTAAGCGTGAGGCACGTCATGATCTGCCGGGCTTCCGCAGCCTGTCGCCCCACCAGCAAACCGACGTTATCCCAGTCTTCCGCCAGCGTCGGCGGTGCAAACTTCTCAAGGAAGGCAATCACATCTGAAACTGTCGACATCAGCAAATCCGCGTTATCATGTGGCTGTCCAGTTCACAAACTTTCACAGAACCAAACGGATCATGTCACTTCGTCTGGCAGTTGCAACCGAAGACTTCGCCTCATCACTTAAGAAAGCCATTGGGCTGGCGGCCACCTGTGAAGTTGCTGGCATAAGGCTGAACGCTCGATCGGAAGTTCCTGCTGCGGAAGCTACGGAAAGCTCCCTGCGTCAGGTGCTGCTGTACGTCAGAGAACGTCAACTGCAGGTGGCCGGACTGTCCTGCCCGACACGGCACGCTCTGCACGATCCGGAGTACCTTGAGCCACGCATCGAGGTCATTCGTAAGTCAATGTCACTGGCTCGCAAGCTGGCGACCAATGAATTGCTGATTCGCTGTGGCCGTATCCCAGATCCCGATGGGGAATCTGCAGCAGTGAATTCGCCCACGGTCAGCATCGATGAGCAGGCGAATCCGTTTTCCTTTGCGACGTCGTCAGGCTCTGCCGCAACCTCACCTGCCGCCGAATTTTCACTGTTATGCGAGATCCTGAATGACCTCGCCCAGCACGGCAATCATGTTGGCTGCGTGCTGAATCTGCAGTTGGCCAGCTACGACCAACGGCTCATCAAACGCTTGCTTTCCGAGGTGCGCACCGGTCCATTGAATATCGTTCTCGATCCGGCAACGGCGGTCATGACCGGTGCCAGCGTCACCAGCACCTTTCGCGACCTTTACCAGCACGTCGGTTACATCCGAGCTCGAGACGCTGTCCGGGACGTTGACGGAGCGGGTGTCGAGGTGGGTGTGGGAGATGGCGTGGTCGATTGGGTGGAATTGCTGCCAACGCTGGCGGAAGCGGACTACAGTGGGTGGATCTGTGTGGAACGGGCGGGTGGAGATACGCGTGCCGACGACGTCCGACGCGGCGTTTCTCACCTGAAAACGTTGATTCCTCAGACCAGCGATTGATAATTCGCCCCGTTCAGCGGACGATGAAAGCGGTCAGAGACTCAGACCCTCCGTAATACTCGGACTGTCGTATTAACAGTCGCCGCGGTAGTGCCCTCAGCCTTCAAGATGATGCCAACATGAAGAATTTCATTCCCGCCCTGATCGTACTCGCCGTCGCCGTTGCGGGATTCGTCGGCGCCGTCCTGAATTCCGGGTCGTCGAGCGACCGCCCTGCTCCGCCGGTCGCGGTGGCAGAAGCCGTCGACACAACCAGTAACGAAGTCACGGCAGAACCGGAAACGCCCGAAACTGCAGCCGAACCGACAATCGCCTGCAACGTCTTCGGACAACCTCTGCCCGTCACCAGCGAAAAGTCGGACCTGCACAACCCGGACGTGATCGAGGCAATCAAGACGAAAGTTCCGGCAGGTGTTCTCACGAAACTGCAAGCGGACGCGCCTGCCGAATCGGACCGGAATGCCGGCTCGCGAGAAGGCATGGTCTGGATTCCCGGCGGAGTTGCCGTCATGGGAAATGACGCCGGCCCACCTGATGAGATGCCGCCGCACCCCATCGCCATTGACGGTTTCTGGATGGACACCACCGAAGTCACGAACCGCCAGTTCAAGGCGTTCGTTGACGCCACCGGCTACGTGACTCTGCCGGAACGTAAGCCGGAACTCCGCAGCATCCAGAAAGGATCGGGCCTGGACGACATCGCAATTCTGGAAGAGTTCAACCAGCCGGGTTCAATCTGCAGCCTGCAACTGAACAGCCTGGACGACATTGATCCGGGAAAAGGAGCGTATAGCTGGTGGCAGTACACTTTAGGAGCCAGCTGGAAACATCCCGAAGGTCCGGACAGCAGCATCGACGACCGCATGGATCACCCTGTTGTCCATGTCAGCTGGATGGATGCTAAAGCTTACTGCGACTGGGCAGGCAAAACTCTGCCGACTGAGGCTCAGTGGGAATACGCCATTCGTGGTGGACGTGACGGTGAGTTTTACCCGTGGGGCAACAATCGAAATCCCGACGGCAAATGGCTGCATAATATCTGGCAGGGAACATTTCCGATCGAGGACAAGGCCGAAGATGGGTTCACGCGCACGTCTCCGGTCCGTTCTTTCCCACCCAACGACTACGGGCTGTTTGACATGAGCGGCAACGTCTGGGAATGGTGCGCCGATTACTATCAGCCCGAATACTACGCGGTCAGCCCTGTTCACAATCCCGCCGGTCCCGACAGCAGCTTCGATCCACAGGAACCGGGCATCATCAAGCGAGTCCAGCGGGGCGGAAGTTTTATGTGCAGCGACCAATACTGTATCGGCTACCGCATCAGCGCACGCATGAAGGGTGAAGAAGACACGGGGGCCTTTCACACCGGGTTTCGGTGTGTTGTGAATCCGGAAACAGCCGCTTCTCCCTGAATTGCAACGTCGGTCACGGTATCCACAGAAAACGGCATACAATGTTGGCAGCAATCGGTTACGCTTCCCAGTGAACACGCGACGTCCGTCAATCTGTTTCAGGACGTCGCTCAGCCCATTTCGCCGCGGCTCCAGCACAGTTGCCCTGCATGAACTCGCCGTCGTCTGATCGTCCCACCGTCACTGGCTGGAAGAAGGCGTTGTTTCTGGTCCTGGCGGGGTTATTCTTCGTGCTGGGAGTACTGGGGGCCATTCTGCCGGGCCTGCCGACAACGCCATTCCTGTTGCTCACAAGTTTTTTTCTGGCACGGTCTTCACCACGTGTGAATGCGGCACTACTGCGTTCGCGATTTTTCGGTCCCATTCTGACGGACTGGCAGGAACACCGTGGTGTCCGCAAGGACGTCAAGATCCAGGCCATTGTCTGCGTCGTGTTTGCAGTTACCGCTGCCGTCTATTTCTCTCCGTCGTCGCTCACAATCAGACTGCCCGTGATCCTGCTCGGTTCGATCGGTGTTGCCGTGATCGTCCGACTCCCTTCGACTCCTCAGTCATGACGCCGCAGCAGACAGGCGACGTCTGATCGGCCAGCAGTGCTGCGACCGGCTGACCACTCGCCAGCTGCGACTGGTCAGCGAAGTATCGAAGTCACTCGGAACGCCATGCGCAGAGACAAGAAAAATCTGGCCCAGCCTTAGTTGGCTCACCACCGTCATCGGGCCTCACGGAGACATTATTCGAAGTGCTTGATTCGAATGTCCCGGTATTCGGCAAACATCGGTTTACCCGCGTGCAGCTGCAGAGCCAGGACACCTTCCCTCAAGACACGATCGTCGCTGTCCGTGAAATCCATCGTCAGACGGCCGTTCATGTAGTGCTGAATATGATTTCCTTTGGCGACGATAACGACGTCGTTCCAGTCGTCCAGCCTGAACAGCTTCTTGAACTCGTTGGCCGTGATCAATGCTTCATCTGACTTCTTCAGCGCCTTGCCTTCCCACACGCCCTTCTGGCCGACCAGAATGATGCGACCTCGATTACCGGTTGTGCCACCTTCGTCGTAGATAAATCCGGAAACGCTTGGCAGCGTGACTTCATTGCGAATCTCATGCTGATATCCACGCACGATCCACTTGTTCCTGACCTTGTCGCCGGTGATACGCTTTGATCGGTACTGAATTCCCGAGTTGTTGGTGGCAGAGCAGCGGAACGACAAACGCAGTTCAAAGTCTCTTGTCTTTCCCCCCTCCCAGATCAGGAACGTATTCCCCCTGGCCGGAACTTCCTTCGTCGTTTCACCGCGGATGACACCATCTTTGACGCTCCAAAGACTGGAGTCACCGTCCCAGCCTGACAGGTCCTTGCCGTTAAAAATGCTGGTCATGCCGGATTCCGGCGGAGCGGCTTGCGGCCCGTCGGCGACGACGGACGCGACGGTCAGAATGGGAAGGAACGCACAGGTGGCAAAACGAAACATGAAGTACTCCGTGTATGGAAACAATGTGGTGTGGAGAATCGGGAAGTCAAAAGGCAGGCTGAGAAACATGATATCACCGGTCACAGCAAAATAAACGGCGATCTGTCCAGCTGACACTGTCAACCGGGGTGAATTATCGAATACCTGGTCACACCGAGCTGTTTCGGCCAGGAGTCTGACACCACTATCAACGATGGCGTCGTGGGGGGAATTGCCAAGCGGGATCGCGTTACGGCCAGTCTGTCACTTCGTTCGCCGCCTCGTGCAGCAGATGGTCGATGGCTCGGCCAAGGTGCGATGCCGATGAACTCACACGCGAATTCAACAGTGCCACGAAATTCTTTTCGTCATGCCGACGAATCATGATCGCCGACGTTCCCGCCAGCGAACCGGTGTGCCAGTGATTGACGCTTCCGCCTCCGCCAACTCTGTTGAACCAGCCCAGAGAATAGAATACGTCCTTTTCTGAGCCATCGTCTTCGTGCCCCGCCAGTCCCGGTGGTCGTCGGTACATCAATTCGATGCTCTCACGACTCAGCAGCAGACAATTGTCGGGATCGTCAAAGGCTGCCGCAAACTTCGCCAAGTCAACTGCAGACGCGATCCAGGCACCGTGGGAATCCATAGCCTCCAGATTCCAGCCACCATACTGCGAGGGCACCTCCTGATCCAGATCGTCATGGAACACCGACTTTCCCGATCCCGGTTGGTAGTACCGCACCTCGTCTTCCGAACGGCCTTTCAGCCGACTGGCCCCGATCTTCATCGTTTTGATACCGATTGGGGCGAGTACCTTTTCTTTCACGTAGTCGTCGTAACTCTGACCGGTCAGTTTTTCAATGACTCGCCCCAGCAGACAATAGCCGAAGTTGGAATAGGCGTAGCGCTCACCGGGATCGAAGTCGAGCTTCTGAGAAAACATCGCCTTGATAACAGCAGCCTGATCAGCCGGCGCGGGCACTCCGATCTGTTTTGCGAAGCGTACAGACTGAAACATTGCATCAAAGGACTTGCCTCGGTCCCAGCCACCACGGTGTTCCAGCAAATGCCGAATCGTGATATCGAGAAGGCGCGTGTCGAAGTCATCGCCCGCTGCCTTGATGTCGTCTGCGTGGTTCAGCACACTGAACACTTTGGCGTCAAGACTCAGTCGGTCACTTTCAATCAGCTGCAAGACAGCCACGGCTGTGATGGGTTTGGAAAGGCTGGCGATGCGGAACAGGCTGTCCGGCTGCACCGGTTCGTGCGCTGCCACGTCTGCAAATCCGTAGCCGCGAGCGAACACAGTCTTCCCCCGATCGGTGACAGCCACCGATGCGCCAGGCACGCGGTGTTCTTTCATGAAATTGTGCATCAATCGGTCATAGCTGGCGAATCGTTCGTCCTGTTCACCAGAAGACACGTTGTAAGCAGCACTCTTTTCCCGATATCCGGGGCCACGCAACACCCGCCCCGGTCTTGCTCCTGTGAACCTACTGTCTTTTAGAACGTGCTGACCGTTGACAATGACGTGCTGCATTCCTTCAGACAGTGCATCAGGGTTCGCAAACCCCGCGTGGTCCGTCAGATTCTCGTAGTCGAAGACAATGACGTCTGCGGCCATGCCCACGGCAATACGGCCACGGTCATACGCGAGCACATCGTTCGCCGCAGCAGCGCTGGCCTGAGCAATCGCTTGTTCCAGTGAGATCGCTCCCAGTTCACGCACATAACGCGACAGCATCCGAGGAAACGATCCGAACGCTCGAGGATGAGACGCAGAGCGACTGCCTCCTGCCGGGCCCACGTCCGTGCAAAAGGAAACGAACTCCTGCTGCATTGCCAGAATCTTGTTGGCGTCTGTCATTGTTTCCGGTAGAGCAAAGGCCGAAGAACGGACAAGGTTAAAAAACGTGTCCCATGGGTCTTCGCCCTTCGCTGTGGCGATTGCAGCCACCGACTGCCCGTCCAGTCCTACGTACTTTTCATTGTTGCTGCGACCGATGATGACACGGTTCCAGTCCTTGCTTGAGTGACGAAACCAGTTCTCCCAGCCCTCCGTCGTTTCCATTTCCTGCCGGATTTCGTCCCGTAGTTTCGCGTCGTCCAGTCGAGCACGCAGTTTGTCCCTTCCTTCCGTGAAGTGCCGCGGGTGAATTAACGCGGCAATGCCCAGCCCGTTATTGACGTACGGATAAATATCCGCCGTCACCTGTTCTCCGGCAGCTCGAGCGGCCTTGATCTTGGCGATCGCCAATTGCATCTTGCCCCAATTCTGTCGCCCGGCCGCCTTTAAATGAAAGATGTGGACCGGTGTATTGCCTTCGCGACCGATCTCAAGAGCCTCATCAATGGCCTCCAGCAACTTGTCGCCTTCGTTCCGCATGTGTGTGTAGTACCGACCGCCGTACTGACCGGCGACTGCCGCCAAGGCAGCGATTTCCTCTGTTTGTGCGTACACCGCAGGTGGGTAGATCAGGGCCGTGGAAACACCGATGGCACCGGCCTGCATCGCTTCACGTACCAGGCTCTGCATCCGTTCAAGTTCTTCCTCGGTCGGTCGGCGTTCCGCCTCACCCAGAACAATTCGTCGCACCTGTGTATGCCCGATCGTCTGTACGACGTTGACGGGTAGCCCCTTTGATTCGACCAGAGTGAAGTATTCGGCCATTGTCGTCCAGCCTTTGCGCTGACCGTCCTGGTCGCTCAGCGGAGCGGCAGAACTGCCTTCTCCGGCGTTGATGGTGGTAATCCCCTGAGTCAGCAGGTTGATCGCGGTCTTGGGATCTTCCACCATCGGTGACGCCGTTTGCCCCATCATGTCGATAAAGCCAGGTGCCACAATCAGGCCACTGGCATCGATCACTGTGTCAGCCGTATCACCATCGATGCGGCCGATCCGCACGATCCGACCGTCGTCGATACCAACATCTGCCACATACCAGGGCGCACCACTTCCGTCGACGACGCGGCCGCCTTTGATCACAATGTCCAGGTCAGCGGCCTCAACCACGGACACCGTGGACAGGCACCAAACGAGTGCAACACAAACAAACCGAGAATACACCTTCAGTGGAACCACAACACACACACTGATGCGATTTAGCCAACTGGCATTCATAGAAACACCTCTTAGAGATTTCAGAACAGCCGAATAACAGGAGCACCTATTCGATTGTGAAAGAGACGCCCGGAATTCATGCGTCATTCGAGGATCGCCCCTTGCCGCACCCCGAACATGCAACAGACTAGAGAAAGCAAGCTACCAGCACTACCAACCGGAACTCGAAAACTGAGATCCGCGAGGTGGACGCGGCCAGGATAGCGACCGGAAACGCTGCGTATGTATGGCAGAGAAAAACAAGCGATGTTAGCGCAACATCGCCGTGGTCGATCGCAGTATGGAAACACAGCTCGCGTAACACATTCACGGCTCTGTTGTGTCGACGACGTGGCAAACAAAAGTGCGGCAGCTTGCTGTGGAGTTTGATAGTTGCCAGCTGCAGCATCTCGCGCTAATTCCTGTCGGTAAAGAACAGGTTCTCGCCGGCTGCCGGTATCTTCCGCGGCCCCGAACGAGCCGCGCATATTGCAAATTGCTCCAACGGGCAGACTCAGTTCAAGAGGGTCGTTTCGTGAGGACTGCGGGCCGGAGCGTCAGGAACGTCCATACCTGAATTGATGACATCGCGCGCAAAAAAACGCCTGCCACAGAATAGATCTGTGGCAGGCTCTGATTCTTTGTGCCTGCGGCTGCGAACCGAATCAGATACTGGCTCGCATTAGTTTCGCAGGCTGCACTTTCTGAATTTCCGTCCGCGATGACGAAAAACAGTGGCATCAGGATTAGCTGGCGTCTTGCAGTGCGATCGGAAGAATGATTGCACCTGCAACCAGCAGTCCAAGACCAGCCTGCTGACGTCGGCTCAGACTCTGAAGACGATTGGAAAGTTGACCGCGAACGACTTCCTGTCCGTCATTCTGTACCAGTGCGATGGTAGAAAGTGACTTTGGCGGCGCAGTACCGGCATTCCAGACTCGTACCGCGTAAGTTTCCTTGTCGACCTGCAGCACAAGTGTGCCAGTCTTCAGGCCCGTTACCTGAAATCGACCGTCTTTGTCCGTTGTCACCTGTTGACCGGCCTTCGTAAGTTCAGACTTTGACCTCACCGTGATTTTCACGTTGGGCACAGCCTGGCCAGCATTTGTGACAATCTGTCCCTGCAGACTTCCGGAAGAAGTCAGCTCGACGTTTTGCAGTTTGATTTCGGATTGAGGGGATGCTGTAGCTGCGGAGTCTGCTCCGAAGCCCAGGGTCGGCGACGCCACCAGCGTCAGCGCCAGCATCCATGTGGCGTGAGTTCGCATCCGGATCCTTTCGTACTGTGTGTGTTGACTGTTGTTTTATGTCGGTCCGTCTTCAGCCTCGGCATGTGGCTGCGGTCCCATCTTCCACGTACCTGCCAACTTCAAAAGTACATGCAGATTGTGCCCGGTACTCCGACGTAGGTAAGCGTTGACGATTGAACGGTCACGTCCGTTGGTACAGAGGCTGTCGAAACGGCTTTGAATACCGGTTTATGTGCCGATTCGGTGTCAACATGGAAGGTAGGGTTTCCATTGCGTGTACATAGGCGCAGTTGTCGCAATCATCCGGTGGCGGGCTCGTGGCGGAGCCATTCCCGTAAGCGGAAAGACGTTCGCGGCTGCCACGAATCAGCATGAAACGCAGCCGTACGGGGTGTGCAGTCGACTCAGCCACGCCAAACACAGATCAGCTGGAGGCCCCATCAGGATCGCGAATGGTGCTCCGCTTCCGCTGTCTGGATGAACTCGATTGCGCCACAACAGATGTTCGCCAGGAAGACGCTCATACCGGAAGTCTGCGCACTCGGGAGCGACGACCAAAACACATCAGCCGCCGCAGAAACGTCACGCCAGAATATCTTCGACAACTGTTGCCTTGCGTCCGGCTGTCACAAGTTGGGGCTGACCACTGTGATGATAGATCAGCTTGTTCCAGTCCAAACCAAAGAGCTTAAACAGCGTCGCCTGATAGTCATTCGGCGTCATGACATTTTCAACGGCGCGGTGTCCGAATTCGTCGGTTGCTCCATGCACAGTGCCCGGCTTGAAGCCTCCGCCGGCAAACCAGATGCTGAATCCCTGGCCGTTGTGATCCCGGCCATGCTTGCTGGCATCGCCCTGATCCTGAGTTACCGGCAGACGGCCGATCTCGCCTCCCCAGTGGACGATCGTTTCGTCCAGCATGCCTCGCTGTTTCAGATCTTTCACCAGCGCGGCCGATGGCTGATCTGTGCGTCGGCAGATGGATGGCAGGGAGGTCGCAATGCTGCTGTGATTGTCCCATGGCTGACCTGCCAGGAACAGCTGCACGAAACGCACGCCTCGTTCGACCAGTCGCCGAGCGATCAGGCAGCGCGTGCCGTATTCGCGGGTAGCGTCATTATCCAGGCCGTAGAGAGAGTGTGTGGCTTTCGTTTCCTTTGATACGTCAAGTGCTTCCGTCGCTGCGGTCTGCATTCGAGCCGCCAGTTCATAGCTGGCAATTCTGGCGGATAGATCGGGCTCTCCGCGAAATCGATCTGCGTGCTTTCGATTCAGCGCCTGCAGAAACTCAAGATTCTGCCGCTGCGGCTCTCCCTTCAGATACGCCGGAGCATCAAGATTCAGAATGCGCGGCTCTTTCGGTCGCAGCACTGTTCCCTGATACAGCGGAGGCATGAATCCGCTGGCCCAGTTATGTGTACTGTCCACCGGATGCCCACCGGGATCGGTCAGCACCATGTAGGACGGCAGGTCCTGGGTTTCGGAACCAAGACCGTACAACAGCCATGAGGCGTAGTGTGGACGGCCAAGGACACCGGGAATGCCACCGTGAAAATAACGGATAGAAACTTCGTGCCCATTCGCGCCGGTGTGCATACTGCGAATCAAGCACATGTCGTCGGCAATTTCAGCGGTGTGAGGCAGCAGCTCCGAAAGTTCCATGCCGCACTGCCCGTGTTTACGAAACTTCCACCTGGTGCCCAACAGCTTCTTGCTGGCTGCGTTGACGAAACTGTAGGCGATATCACCGTTGTAATCGGTTCCATCAAACTTAGTCAGCTCCGGCTTCGGATCCGTCAGGTCCATGTGTGAAGGACCTCCGTGCTGAAACAGCGAAATCATCGCTTTGGCTCGAGGCTCGAAGTGCGACGGCTTCGGCAGCAGATCGAAGGTCTGTTCCGAAGCCGTAACGCCGGGAGGCTTTGCCTGTGCACGTTCGTCATTCAGCAACCAGGCAGCTGCGACGGCGCCAATTCCCAGCGACCCCTGTCGCAGAAACGCACGACGGTTATGCTGATCATCGAAGGTGGGTTGCATCATGGTTCTGATCAATCGACGTACAGAAACTCATTAGAACTGAAAAACGACTGACACAAACTCACGATCGCCTGCCGAGCCGGTGTGCGGCCCGCTGGCAGGGCGATAGAATTCCGATTGAGCGTCGCCATCTGTGCCGCCGCAAACTCGACGGCCAGTCGCAACTCATCGTTCGTGGGAGTCCGACAAAGCGCCAGCTCCCATGCTCGAATGATCTGCCCGGCAATGACGGCTGGTGATTCGCGAGGTCCACTGAATGAAGCAACTGACGCAATTGACTGATCGGGCTGGCCGTCTGATTTGACTGTCATCGACACCGGCCACGTGAACGAATCGGACGTATGAGTGCCGTTGGCATCCGTCACAAAGTCAATTGTGTCTCCCTCCTGAACAGCAAGCCCGGTCACGTTCGTGTCGGTCGCATCGTTGAATGCCAGCCACTCACCTGCCTTGCCGGATCTGCTGGAAATCACACGGCTGCGCACTCCGTTCCCATTGGCAGAACCGTGACTCAACTTTCCGGATATCGCTACCGTTCCATCGGTCGATGCTGTCCAGCGACGAATGACAGCGCGGCCAGTGACGTCCGGGTGTCCACCATTGGCATGCAGCAGAACATAGCCCAGTTGCGGATCCGGCAGTGCCGGTCCGGCCTGCCACTGGGATCCCGTGAAGTGAGTCAACTTCGTAAAGCTCATGATACTTCCGGTGGTTTCGTCAATTGCGCCGAATCCGTATTGCCAGTCACCGGCCGGAAGCGTCAACTTCGGCAAAGCAGCCAACGTGGCTGCATCCAGCGGCACCGCTTCTTTCGTCACACGCTCCGCCAGTTTACCGGCTTGTTCCAGCGTAAACTCTCCATTCATCAGCATCAATGACTGCGTCGCGACGGTCGAGCTCTGCCGCATTTCGCAGTTCGTCTTCATCACGGGAGCATCAAACGCCTGCATCATGGCAACAGGTCGGCTTCGCCTAGCCTTAATATACAGGCTACGACGCGTCTGACTGCCGTCCACAATAACCTGGCCCGTGTCGTCTTCCTTAATTCCAACGGGTGTGCCAAATGGTGTACGGTCGAGTTGTCCCGATGCAGCCAGCATGCGATCGCGAATGGTTTCTGCGTCCAGTCGAGTCAATGTTCTTCTTGTAAACGGCACGACAACGGACGACGACTCAGCGTCAACGACATCGTCTGCACTCTGCCGCCAGACAGTCGACGTCATGATCAGGCGGTGCAACTTCTTCAGACTCCACCCCTGCCGCATGAATTCGTCGGCCAACCAGTCCAGCAACTCCGGATGAGAGGGACTGACGCCAAGCTTGCCAAAGTCCGCCGGTGTTTCGACCAGACCTTTGCCAAAATGGTGCAACCATGCGCGATTCACAATCACACGAGCGACCAGAGGGTGCCGACCACTGGTCAGCCATTCCGCAAAGGCCAGTCGCCGACCGGTAGATGGCAATGCACCACTGTTCGAGGCGAAGTCAGAACGTTGCCCTTCGGGAGAGGTCACGGTCAGCGATGCCGGAAGGAGTGTCTGCTTCGGCTGTTCGTGGTCACCTCGAAAGAACAACTTTGTTTCGGGTACGTGATTTGAAGGCTCATTAAGAACCCGGAGGAATTCCTCAGCCGGTTTCTTCGCTCGTATTTCCTTGATCCGTGCGTCAAATTTCGCCAATTCCGGCCTCGATTCTGCGATGTATTGATACAGGTTACCGGAACTAATGTTCACACTCGGGTTCTGTGCCAGCAGTTTTTTCTGTTCCTCAGTCCGTTTGTCTCCGGCGGTTTCATAGGCTCCGCGCAGCTGCCCGCGTAACGGCTCCGTAAACTTCATCAGTTCAGTGTCGACCGCCTGCTTCATATACGCAGCAAGTTTGGTGGCCCGTTCATCGGAAACGACTTTGGTCTCCGCCTCGATCGCCGCGGCCTTGTCACGGTCATCCTTCGTGTACAGGGAAACTCGGCGAGCATTCGGGACCTTCCACGCCTGCCAGTCCAGCGCCGGTTCAAAGACTGCCCGCAGCGCATAATAATCGGTGTGTGGAATCGGGTCGTAGCGATGATCGTGACATTGAGCGCACTGAACACTAAGTCCCAGCAGTGACGTACCCACAATCTGCAGAGTGTCTGCCATCACCTTGTTGCGCGCGACTGCATCGTTGGCTCCACTGCCCGTTCCGTCGGCCGCCATGCGAAGAAATCCAGTGGCCGTCAGTAGCTCAATCTGTTCACTGGTCAGATCCCCCTCCTGGGGTCCGGCAAGCTCATCACCCGCCAACTGTTCGATGATGAAGCGGTCGAAGGGTTTGTCCTGGTTCAATGCACGGATCACCCAGTCGCGGTATTTCCATGCCCATGGGCGTTCGGCATCGCTGTTTGTGTAGCCTTCAGAATCTGCATACCCTGCGACGTCCAGCCAGTGTCGGCCCCAGCGTTCACCGTAATGTGGTGAATCCAGCAACTCCGTCAGCAATTGATCGTACCAGTCGTCAGCAGTGTCCTCGGCCCACGTCTGTAATTCTTCCGGTGACGGCGGCAGCCCCACCAGATCAAAGTAGGCTCGTTTAATCAACGTTCTGCGGCCGACGTCCGGAGAAAACCCGTTGTCCGACGGCATCGACTTCAGAACCAGCCCATCAATCGGCGTTCGCACACGAGAGTTCGCCGGGAACGCAGATGCGTCCGGTATTTCCGGACGCTGAATTGGCAGGAAGGACCAGAAACTGCGTTCTTCCAGAGTCAGACCCAGGCCTGGAGGAATTGTTTCCGGTTCCGGTCGAGCAGTCTTTGCCCCCTCGACGATCCAGCGTTCAATGATTTGGATTTCAGCGTCCGGGACTCGATGTTCTCCCGGAGGCATTTCCCCACTTCGAAGGCGATCCAGCAAATAGCTGTCGTCTGCAACACCAGGAGCGATGGCCGCGCCACTTTCGCCACCCTTCTGCATGAACCGAACCAGTCGCAGATCTAGGCCGCCCTTCACATCTTCCGTGGCACCATGACAATCGTAACAGTGAGCCCGAAAAATCGGACGAACGTCTTTCTCAAATGTCAGCGGTGACGGCGTGTTTTCGATCACCGGCAACAACGACAAAACAGTAGTGAGTAGACGGACAGTCATGGCAGGTGCTGTTGAAACGCGACACCTTCTACCTGCCGAAGGCAGCCTCAGGTGCAGCACAGGTTATGGGGAGGGAAACAACCGGTGGGACGTCGGCGTGTTGCCAACGTGCCTTAGATTAGCCGACGACTTCCACTGTCGTCAATTGAATAAGCCCCGACAACCACAAGGTCAGTCATTGCGGGACATTTAATCCCAACCTGCTATTGCTAATGATGGTATCCGGCCACGTAATGTTCGACAATTCTTCGTTGTCGTTCATCGGGAAAGCAAGTTTCGCTGATGTGGTTTCACATCACGATGAGCGCAGAAAACGTAGTACGTTTACCGACCTGAAGTGAAATCATCTGCCGTGCTGCCAACAACCGCCTGTTCTTCTTTGTCACTGGAAATCAACCGCCCCATGAAAATGGTTCAAACCTCAGTCTTCTTCATACTGGTCTACAGCGTCCCGATGCCGGCGCCAGCTCAGCCTGCTGCCACCGATTCTCAGAAGACCCTTTTCAACCAGAATGTCGTCGATTCAAATCCACTGCGGACTGAACAGGCTCGTGAGCTGGACCAGTATGTTCGAACACTGGCAGCGGACACGAGTCGATTCAATCGTCTGTTCGTTCCGGATTACTCGTCGGCTGCGGCATTCGAGAAATCAGCTCAGCCGTTGCGAGAGGAATTCTGCAGATCGATCGGCTACCCGCCCCGGGAAAGCGGCCGGACAGACCGGCATCGCTCAAACAGATTGGACAGGACAGCATCGGAACATACTACCGGGCAATGCTTCCGATTCTCCCCGGCGTTCATTCGGAAGGAATCTACATCGTCCCGAAGGCGACGATAAAGGCGGTCGAAGGAAAGTCGCCGCTGGTCATTTCCATGCATGGTGGTGGCGGCTCTCCCGAAGTCGCACTGTTCAATGGAGGCGCGAACTACAACGACATGGTGCGGGGAGCCGTGAAACGCGGATACATCGTCTATGCACCTCAGCATTTGTTTCGAGTCGACGGTTTCCCTCAGGACATTCGTCGGCAGATCGATGACCGGATGCGAATTGTCGGCACCAGCATTACCGCTGTCGAAGTCGCAAAAATCACACACGCGATTGACGAGTTGATCAAGCGGCCTGAGGTGGATGCTGATCGCATCGCGATGGTGGGACTTTCGTACGGAGGCTATTACGCCCAGGTGACTCCCGCGATCGATGTGCGGATCAAAGTCTCCGTCTCCAGTTGCTATTTCGGCGTGCAGGAAGGGCGTTACGAGCAGGATGAGCTATCGGTTCCGACCGACTTCCGCTTCATGAACCGAATCACACTGTTCAATGACGCCGACCTGGTCGCTCTGATCTGCCCTCGCGCTCATCAGATCCAGGCGGGATCACGGGACAATGCATCCCATCGGGAAACAGGCACGAACATTGCACCTCGCGCCGCCGCGTTCTATGAGAGGCTGAATCTGAGTGGCCGCTTTCAACACGTGGTGTTTGAAGGCGGCCACGAATTTAATGATGCATCGGCCTGGGCCTTCGTTGAGAAACACCTTTGAGAGCTGAATGGACGGAGCGTTTGACCGTCTGCGTGGTAACGGCGGGGCAGCGTTGATCGTCGCTCATGAGATTTCCAGAGCATCTTCGCTGATCGTCGCCCGGTGCCACCTCCGGAAGATCCAACACACGGCCGCCAGCAGAAGAATCACCAGAATGACTAAGCCGTTTACTGTATACACGGCATAGTCATCACCAAAGTCACGCCGAATCATGATGCTGGTCACGAGTCCCTGGGTGGCTGCCGCCCCGACGCCAAATGCAGCCCCAAAGCGATCCGTTTTCCAGAGCGACCCGACCCACAACAGCATCACCGGAAAATTGAGCAGAAAGAGGATTCCGCACTGCCGATCGGGTTCTGTCGTTGTCAGTAGCAGCACCGTAAAGCCACAGTATGCGGCGACGCCAATGCTCACCAACACCGGAGGAACACGTGAATCAGCTAAGACAACCATGCGGCTGAGCCTTCGCCATTAACTACGGAATCACGGGAGGCTGAGACCACGCACGAAAAAAGGCGGGGAACCTGTGTTTCCCGCCTCAAATCGCGTTTTCATTCTGTTCCGTTCCGGAGCAGGTTTATTTACTCAGCGTTGAATCGCTTCGTCAGCTTGCATCGTTCTGTGCCAAGGCGACTGCCAGAGCGGTGCCGCCAATCACAAGAGCACCCAAAGCAATCTGTTGGCTTCGGGTGAGGGAGCGGATTCGGTTCGAAAGACCCTGTCCGCGAACGAGCGTGTCTTCACCCTTTGAATTTACCAGGGCGATCGACTTCAACGACCGTGGAGGCGCCGTTCCGTTGGTCCACAACCGGCAGGCGAATGTCTTGTCACCGATGGTAATTATACACTGGCCGCCGCGAAGGCCAGCGACAGCAAAGCGGCCCGCTTTGTCGGTCACCACTTGATGACTGCTCTTTGCTATCTGGAGGGTTACAGCGACACCCGCCAGTGGCTGTCCGGCATTGTTGACGAGTTGCCCGTTCAGGACTTCGCCCTTTGCCAGTTCTACGTTGCTGAGCTCCACGCGTTCGGCAGAGTTCGCCTGGACACCTGATGCGTCTGCAAAAGATGCCGATGGGGATACAAGCAACGCTGTCAGAAGAACCCACGATATGACTGTTCGCATGTCCTTTGCCTCTACAACAACGAAAGGAGAGATTTCCGTTCGTTGCGTATCATCGGCAAGTGACAGGGACTGAAATCAGCCGTGTTTTCAGATTTCTTCCGGGAATGGCCCGACTATGCTGAAGATTGACGTCTGCCCGGAAACCGTGTTCCGGGCAGTATCAATCGTGCAAGCATGACGAGCTTAGCTTCCATCGTTATATTCGACGGCAAGAACGATGGCCACAACTGCTCCAGCGAGCAGTCCGAGACCAAGCAGCTGGCCGTTCGTTACTCCACCAAGTCGGCCATAGCCGTTGTCGTCGCAGCCTTCTACACACTCATCGTACTGACCGCGAACGATCGGTCCATCCGTATGCACAATGCCGAACTTCGTAAGAGACTTCGGCGGTGCCGTGCCGTTTGACCACAGCCGGCAGGCGTACGCCTTGTCGCCGACGACAACCGCACAATTGCCGCCAACTTTGCTTTCAAGTCTGAATCTGCCCTTCACGTCTGTCGTGACTTCCTGTGCGCCATCCTTTGTGCGAATCTGCACTTTGGTGTTGCTCAGCGGTGCACCTTTGTCGTCGACAATATGGCCGTCGACGATACCAGCGGTGCTGAGCTCAACATTCTGAAGGTGCACCTTCGACTCTACAGGGGCCGGCCCCGCAAAAGCAGAAGGTACTGTCGGGAGTACCGTCATCGAGAAGATGGTTACCATCACAATGGGAAGACGCATAATGTCCCTATCCTTAGCTTTTTGCCCTGCGAAGAGTCTCAAAGAGTTTGAGTGGCAGGAACGTGTCAGTGACTGAAGATGCACGAGCAGGACGGCCCATCCGCCTGCACCTATTATGCTACTCGTAATGATCGGTTCAGAAATTCCAAGTTTGCGGCTTTTTCTGGTCGATCCGGATTGTCTTTTTACACCGGGCGAGATTTCAGCGATTGATCAGCCAATTCTGCAGCTTCAGTTGCGGGACCTGCAGGAATTTCGCACAAGTGACGTCTGATCAGGCCGCCCCCAACCAACAGCCAGGTGCTGGCGACTTTGATTCGCCGTCAGCGACCAGACATCATTGAACAACCTATGAATCGCAGTATTCATAGCCCCGGAGCTGATGGACAGACGACACGCTTCGTGCGTTGCTGCGCGATCAGTGTCGGGAAGTGGTCAACCGGTCCGAGTACCGCCCCGTGGTCCGCCATCGTCGTTCTTGAGCTAAGCATTGTTCCTCTGCGCCGAACGACAGAAACACTATTCGCTTACGCTGCCCGCGGATGCTCTCGGTAGCGAGCCGGAAATGCCGCATGGTGTCGATTCACGATTACATTTCCCATCACAATGGCGTCCATATCAGTACGCAGGAAGCAACTGATAGCCTCCTCGGGCGTCCGGACGATCGGCTCGTTCTCGTTCAAAGACGTATTCAGCACGATCGGAATACCGGTCTTCTCATGAAATCGGCTGATGAGAGAGTGATACAGAGGATTGGACTTTCTGGAGACCGTCTGCAATCGTCCTGTGCCATCGACATGGGTCACGGCAGGAATAACGGAATGCTTATCAGGCCGAATCGGAAACACCTTCTCCATGTATGGTGTCGGCTCAGCGACTTCAAACCATTCGTTGACGTGTTCTTCCAGGATGCTTGGCGCGAACGGACGAAACTTCTCGCGGTACTTGATTCGCAGGTTGATGATATCACGCATGTCAGTCCGCCGTGGATCTGCCAGCAGTGAGCGGTTCCCAAGCGCACGAGCCCCGAATTCCATTTTCCCCTGAAACCAGCCGACAACCTTTCCATCAATCAACAGGTCAGAAACGCTGTCAACGAGTTCCGACGGGGCCAAACGCTCAAATGGCACGCCGGCGTCTTCTGCTGCATTCACAGCTTCTTCGTCGTGACTTTCAAACCCCCAGTACGCATGGTCCTGGACAAAGCTGCGCGAGTTCCCCAGTATCCGATTCCACACGTAGAAGGCTGCGCCAAAAGAGGTGCCGTTATCGGCGGCACCCGCAGGGATGTAGACGTCTTTAAAGGGCGTGTGCGAGGTAATTTTCCCATTGGCAACGGAATTCATGGCCACACCACCGGTCATACACAGATTGTCCGACTTCGTTTTCTCGTGAAGGCGATTAAGCAGGTGGATGATGATCTCTTCCGTGACAACCTGCAGGCTTTTGGCAATGTTGTCATGACGCTGCGTCATTTCCTCGTCGTTGCCCCGCATTGGTCCCAGTTCGTCGATCAGCTTCTGACTGTGAAACGGTTCGACAATTGGTGCACCGTCGTTCCATTTCATCTTCACGCCGTTTTTGTGGTGAGTGAAGTAGTCCAGATTCAGTTCAAAGGTATCGCCTTGGGGCTTGATCATGCGGCGAATAACGTCGGCGAATTCCGGTTCACCGTATGGTGCAAGCCCCATCACCTTGTATTCGTCCCCGTAGTAGGGAAACCCTAGATACATCGTCATTGCGCTGTAGAGAAACCCGATGGAATGCGGGTAGTACACGCGATCAAATTCGTCCCATGCGGTTCCGTGTCCATGTGCGGTCAACGTGCTGGTGAAATCTCCCATGCCGTCGACCGAAAGCACGGCTGATTCTTCGAATGGTGACAGCAGAAATCCTGCCGCAACGTGCGTCTGGTGGTGCTCGATGCGATGGATCTTAGCCCGAATTTCGCTGCGGTCGACTCCCAGTCCTTCAGCCAGTTGCTGGTCAAGGCTGAGTGTTTTCCCCTGGCGTTTCAGACGATCAAGGATCGCCCCCATGCTCGGACGGTGTTTCGCCACGAATGCCAAACGTTTACCGAGGTTTGCTCGTGGATTGAAGGAAACAGCAATGTGGTCAACGTCACTGATATCGATCCCCGCGACATCCAGGCAATACTGAATCGATTGCGACGGGAACCCGGCCCAATGCTTAATCCGATTCAGCCGCTCTTCCTCGACGGCTGCAATCAGCTGACCATCCACCACCAGAGCGGCAGATGCGTCACCATGATAAGCGTTAATTCCAATAATGTTCATAACTGGCGACTCCATTCGCGAGTATTTAAGACGTCGTCCCGACTCAACCGGAGCCTACGACTTGCATGCGATCGACACAATGTAATTCTTGAGAAGTATGTTTCAGGCTGCTTTTCGTAGCCCAGCAACAGGTGCTGAATTCTCAGCCATTTCCGGTTCGGTACTGCATCCGTCTGCGTCCGACAACCCGTGGTCTGCTCTGAGTCTCACATCAAGCAGTTCCAGCGATAGACACATTTCAGCGTAGACTCTTTGAAAGGAGTAAAAAATCCCCGCCCATCCGTCCAGAACCAGTCGCTTGGCGAAGAGGCAATAAAAGAGAGTAAGCACCGGGGCAACGACGACATGTCTTCGCAGCTTGTCTTTCCAGCTCACAACTTCGCTATGAGACAACAGTTTCTCAGCTTCCAGCCTGGCGTATCGGTTCTGCGACAAGCACCAACGAGACAGACTCTTTCGATCATCGTGCGATAACACGGACCTGAGAAAGCCGCTCGTTTTAAGAGAGACATCGAGCGTTTGCGTATGACCGTCGCAAATGTATCTACATTGTTTCGTCCGAAATAAAACAGCACGAGCCGGATAAAGGCATGCGTGCAGTGGAATTCCGTGAATGCAGTAGCGAAAATGAGCGTAATAGACGTCCCTGTCTGCGTTCAGATTCCCAAGCTCAACGGGAAGCTCATCCGGGCAGAGATAGTCGGCATCAAGTGTCAGGACCCATTCTGTAGAAACTTTGTCGAGACCGAAATTCCATTGGCTGGTATGGTCGTCGAATTCACGATGGCAGACCGTCACCTGTGGATACTGAGCCACGATGGCCAGCGTTTCATCAACGCTGCCACTATCAACAATCATGATTTGCTTTGCCCACGGCAGCGAATTCAACGTCGCACGGATGTTCGCTGCTTCGTTGTACGTCAGAATCAGCGGTGTGACTTGGTCGAGCTGCATTTCGTTGTTTAGTCTGCCGCCCCGGTAAGGTAGTCGAACAGCGACATCGGAGCTTACCTTGTGGGCGGCGACATCAGTGACAGTCCGCTGGCTGGGAGAATTCATTTCTGAGTAGGCTGACATATTCGGTTTCCTGAAACGGACCCACAGCATCAAGTTATTTGCGAGCCGTTCGGTGACGGCGTGATCTATCGCCCGGTTCACGGAATGGCTGAATAAGCAACGAGCGATTGCAATTCAGTGACTGGGTTGAGCGCAGTGCAGAAATTTTTCTCCGGCGTTCAGGCAGCCCGAAGAGTGTCGTGCATGTAATCGGGTGGTTGTCCGCCAGTTAACAGCCAGTCGTAGAACTGAATCATCTGTAAGCCGATGGCCTGCCAGCTGAATCGCTGCTTCGCCCACTGAGCTCCTTTTTCACTCATCAACGACAGTTGTTCGGTCGAAATGTTGCAGGCGTGTTGAAGAGCACGTGTGAGTTCTTCGATGGTCGGATTGACCCATCAGCCCATACCAGGTTCCGGAAGGCATTCCCATGGTGTTCCGGTCGTCGCAATGATTGGCAACCCTGCAGCAGGTACAGGCCGTAGCTGTATTTGCCAACCCATCGAAGCGGCTGCCACCCCATCGCTGAAATGAGGAGCTTGTTCGGATTATCGGCGACCATGAGAACGATCAGCCGAATGTCAATCGCTACGCAGCTGATCTCGACCGCTGATGTCCTGATTCGTAATCGCATTCAGGTGTTGTCTCAGAAATCAGGTCCTGAGATCCGGCGGAAACCTCACGGTAAACCTTCAGATATTGCTGAGCAATGATTTCGGCATCGAATCGTTTCGAATTCTCGAAACCCCTGCGGATCAATGAGTCACGAGTTGCAGCATCTGAGATGACCCGTTGTATTCCGGCGCGAATACTCTGAACGTCCAGTGGGTCGACCAACAGGGCGCCATCACCAGCAACTTCGGGCATCGAGCTGCAGTTGCTGGTGACGACAACGCGTCCCACTGTCTGCGCCTCGATAATCGGCATGCCGAATCCCTCGTACGTGGATGCAAAGGCAACGACATCTGCAGCTACATATTGTTCCCGGATTTCTGCGTCCGACAGACGTGGAAAGTACTCAAAGTCCACACCGGATTTCTCAAGGGCGGTCAGCTGAGATGAAGTCGGCTGCCCTGCAATAGACAGTTTGCATTTGATGCCCGCTATTGCGGATGCCAGCCGCTCAACATTCTTGTTGATTGCGCATCCGACCTGGAGAATCTTGGGGCAAGCCGCATTAAACGACCTATCGACGCGTTGAAATTGCTCCGAGATCGCTACCGGAACCACCTCGATTTTCTCTTCACGACATCCTGTCAACGCAATGACGTCACGTTTCGCCGCCTCAGAAATCGTTGTTACGCGGGCGGCCTTCCAAACTGGCAGGTCAAACCACAGAAGTTTCCGGATCTGCCGTTTCCAGCCTTTCGTTTGAACCAGATCTGCACAATCAAGCACCGTTAAGATGCAGTTTTGCCGCTTCAGAAGGATCGCTGCAAAGTGAATGTCCCCCGCTACGTGCGCCAGGTGTTTCTGGTGCCACCATGCGTCCAGAGTGATCAGAACGCGTCGCAAGAATCCGTTGCTGCAAAACGGTGCAACCCTGGTCTTCGATTCAATTTCATCGGACAGACGAGTCCTGACGTCCTGGAAAATGGATTCGAGACTGAAGTTGCCCAATGCGCGAGGACGTCGTTGGTAGAACAGAACTGTTGGTCGATACATGCCGTTATACTGGTGGGGGTGTCACGGTTTCCAACCGCGGAGACGGCGGCAGCGTTATGCTGCCGCCATGAATCGGGGCGCCTGACTGCCTGACAGCAGGCTTTCATAAAACGAAGCCATTTGTTCGCCAACCTGCGTCCAGTGGAAACGGTCCGCAGCCCAATTTGCTGCCAGATGCCCCATACTCTCTCGCGTTGCATCTTCCATGAGGCACGCTTCCATAATCGCAGATTTCAGACCTTCCACCGTTGGATCCACCCACCAGCCGATTCTGTGATCGTTGAGTGACTCCCATGGCGTGCCTGTCGTGGTGATGACCGGCAGCCCCGCCGCTAGTGCTTCTGCAATCACGATTCCGAAGTTCTCGCTGAAGGAGGGCAGGACAAACAGATCTGCATTGGCGTAACAATTCCATTTTTCGCTGTCGTTAACTTCTCCACAAAGTCTGATAGTGGTCGTTAGTCCAAGGCGTTCTATCTCTCGTTCAATTTCGCGACTGTAGCCGCCTTCGTCGGGGCCGTAGATCTGCAACTCCCACGTGGTAGATAATTTCGCCAGGTGCCAGGCGGAGATCAGGTTCATGAGGCCTTTCTTGGGATGAACTCGCGACAGGAATATCATCCGCTTTTTCTGATCTCCCCTGTTGCGCGTCGGCATCTCCGTTGGAAGGTCGACACCGTTGGGAATAACTGCAATCGGTTGTTTCAGGCCGAGTCGCCGAAGTTCTTCTGCTTCCAGTTCGGACGTCGCATGAAAGGCCGTAGCTGTCTGCAAGTCCTGCTGCTGATACAAATGCCACGCGATTTTTTTAAGTCGAGACCCGTGAGAAAGTGCCCATTTCGAAACCATCCCTCGAGGACTCACAATACGGGTCCAGTTGTTTTTGCGTGCCTGCCGAGCGACCGCGCGATTTGATGGCAGCCAGATTCCGTGATCGTGAACGATGCATTGCTGAGGTGCGGAAGCATGAAGCAGTGCAAGCTGGTCCGAAAACGTTTTCCCTGTAAAGCTGCAGCCAAAATACGGGGACTCATCGATCAGGTGGGTCACAACTGGAAACGCCGGGACGTTTGACTTGACTCCGTCTGTCCGTCCTGTGACCAGATGAACGTCCATTTGGTGAGCCGACAGTGCATCGCAAATCGCCGGAACACTTCGTGACGTCCCGCCGTAGTCGACACGAGTACTCCCCGTGACCTGCAGCACCCGCAGATTGCGCTCTGACGTTGGTGTTGTTGACGTTGACATCATGATTTGCCGTTCTTTTGGAAGACTGCGAAATACTCGAGGCCAACCAGCGGTTGTGACACTTTGATGAGTTCATTGAGTTCCAATCCGGCATACCTGGCCATGTTCTGCAGGTCTTCTCGAATGATTGGAAACGACTCCGTTAGTTTTTTTCTTCGCCACCAGGCATAGGAAAGTGGCGTCAGGACGGCGAACGAACAAAAAACACCCTTCCTACTGACACGAGCGAATTCCTTGATGATGTTAAACTGAATGTGAACAGGGATGTGCTTCATCAGAGCATACGAGAATGTGTAATCCACCTCGTTGTCTGCCAGAGCCAGCTTCTCAGCGTCACCCAGCCCGACTTCGACCGTCACCGTATCAGGGAGTTGGCGACGAGATGCGTATTCGACCATTCCTTTGGAAACATCAGTCGCTCGGATCTGCGTGACATTCTTTGACAGAATCTCGAACCAGCGACCGTTGCCGCAGGGGCAATCCAGAAGAGTGCTGCCCGGCTCGATGCGATCCGCGAGTTGCCGGATGACATTCGTTTCCGTCTTCACGCGGCGATTGCCAACAACTCCCTGATACATGTCGCGTTGTTCGTACATTTCAGCAGTTTTCGAGCTTTGGTAATCTTCCTTTGCTGTGTACTTGAGCTTCAGCGTGATCCGTTCCTCTTCGGACTGCGCGGTTTGTTCCGTGACTGTGGACGGGATTGCTGACATGATCATCTTCCGTTGAAGGAGTGAACTTTGAGAATACTGGCTTACGCTTACGTTAGGCAGCGTTCGCGTAGATCCTGATTTTCTGACGAGCGATGCCGTCGTTGGAAAATAACGCAGCCGCCTGTTGAGCTGCGTTTGCTCCAAGGTTCTGTCGCAGGGATGTGTCTTTGACCAATCGCAAAAGTTGCGAGGTGAGTTCCTCGATGTTGCCTGCGGTAAATACCAGGCCAGCGTTGTTGTCGAGTAGTTCCGGAATGATTCCTGAATCCGCCCCTACGCACGAGACACCGCACGCAAGAGCTTCCATCAACGCATGACCATCATGTTCTTCATGGTCCGGCGTGACATGCGAAGGCATCGCAAACACGTCCAGTGACTGCAGAAACGGGGCAACCTGAGCGTGCGGTACAGGCTCCAGAACACGCAGCCATGACTCCTCCCGATCAAGGAGTGATTGTTTCAGTGAGCCGCTGCCGAGTAGTCTTAGCTGAACAGGCGTACTGCGGCGAACATTGATCCTTCGCACTGCTTCGATCAAATCCAGAACGCCCTTATTTGCGTCGAAGCGGCCACAGTACCCAATGGTCAATTCGTCATCCTGCGCCGCCGCTTCGTTAGGATGGAATACAGCCAGGTCGACGCCAAGGTGTTGCACGATGTCAATTCGCGTTTCCGGAATCCCGAATTGCTCCTGATAGATTGCTTTCGCGCGCCTGCTGACCGCAATGAAGTGATCGACTCGTCCGGCAAAGAAACGACCAATCGCCTTTTTGGCAACGGCCAGAGGCAGTCTCAGTTTTCGATAAGTGTTTTTCTTGACCGTGCAGATCACTCGCGCCTGTCTCGCAAACAGCAGTCGGCAAACCGACATCTGCCAGAAGATCATGGACCACGGATCGTATTCGATGTGAATGATGTCTGGCCGAAACTCTCGCATCCCCATATCGATGGTCATCAGCAGATACTGTGATCGCGGCAGCGAAACGCGGCGAAAGACCTTTAGACTTGCCGGACCGTCGCCAATCTGTTCGTCGAATATGGCGCTCGAAATTCTGTCCGGAACGACAGCGCAGACGTCCGCGTGTTCGGCAAGAGTCTCCAGGTTTTTTTGGTTCTCCGGAGCCACATAAGAGTGAGAAATGGTCAGAATTTTCATGAAATTTCAGGCCACCCGCCGCTGTTGACGCGCCCAGATGTTTTCGATCGTCTCGCTGACAGATTTGTAGTACGAATCCCACGTCATTTTTGTCACTGAACGATGTGCGTTGGCACCCATGCGGGACAACTCTGCTCGATTGACGTAACAGTGTGTGATTCGCTGCTCCAGCGCTTCAACGTCTCCAGCCGGAAACACGAAGCCCGTGTTGCAGTCGACAAGATCTTTGCTGCCGACATTCTCGCTCACAATCACCGGCGTTCCGCAGGCCATTGCTTCGTTGACGACCATGCCCCAACTGTCAAGAAACGAGGGCAAAACGAACACGTCGGCTTTTTGATACTGTTCCGCAAGTTGCGAATGCGGCATGTAATTGCGGTGCGTAAACAACCCGTCGTAGTTTCGCAGTAATTCGTTGTCGAACTGAGGCCCGACCAGTACAAGCTCCGCGTTCGGCAACCCTGCACGTTTAAAAGCCTCGAGAAGGATGTGGACGCCTTTGTGTCGACCCAAAGCTCCGACAAACAGGATGACGAATTTCCCGTTTTCAGCTTTCGGAGCGTAGCTAAAGACCGATGTGTCGGCACCAAGATTAATCGTCCGGATTCGTTCTGGTGCGATTCCGTTGTTTGTCAGTGAATCCCTTGCCAGCGTCGACAGACAAAAGATGTAGTCCGAATCACGCAGCTCTGCTTCCTTGCGATCCGCCAGTTTTTGCAGAAGGATCTGATCGAGCTTTTCATGGTCAAATTTCCGCTGCAGCCCGTGAGAAAACCGATAGTGGAGCCCTGCAAGGTCGAGAATGGTGATAGCCCCCTGCCGTTTTGCTTCAGCCATTGAGTCACGGCAGGAAATTTCATAGCCGATGAAGATGTCGGGACGAAGTTTCCTCAGTCTTTGAGCGACTGCCGCATCATGTCTTTCTTTGTGCCACAACAGCAAACGATCTTTGTAGTGGCCTCGCGTTGAGACGTCGGCGACCAGTCGTTGAGCTTCGATACACCATCGCTGCTCGACCAGGTTCGGCTCCAGGCCATCCACGTAGCGACGTTGCAGGAAAGATTCAGCCGGACGCGCCACTGATTCCGGCAGCGCCTTCGTCAATCGATAGGGAAGGCGATTCGGTTTATACCACAGGGAAGTAATGAATCGCTGCAGGTAGTTTTCGCGGGCCAGCGCCAGCGCCATCCGATGCGCGTGCAGACGTGTGGCATTTGAGACAACAACTTGTGGTTGAGTTTCCGTCACGCGGCGCGCCGAACTTCGTGGACGCCGGGATGAGATTCACGCAACAAACGATCCTGAACTCGTATCCCCGTTTCGCTCAGGAAGTTCTCCAGCGTGAACAACGCCCACGTTTGATACCATGAATCCAGACGAACTGGCGAGGCAGATTCAATTCCCTGAAAGACTCGCCCCCAGGTGCCGGAGATCCATTCTTGAAACGGAAACAAAAATCCACGTTTGGGCTGATTTGCGATCCAGTCCGGAATTTCAGGCACCGCATCAAGTAGAAGTTGTTTGCCCGCCGCCATTCTGCGAGCCGCCGATACGCGAGATACGGTTTCAAACAACCGGCGATCAACGAGCGGAACTCGTAATTCCAGTCCCTGCGACATACTCATCACGTCGCTGTCGCGGAGCAACTGATTTCGCATGTACCGCGTCATTTCCAGCAGGCTGATTTGATCCCTGGGATTCAACACGTCACTGTCTGGGCCGTCAAATTGGGCGGCTCCTGGAGATTTGCCTACGTATCTCTCAGCCAGCCGGTCGGCGTACTCATGAGAAAACGTGCCGCGCATGCACCAATATGCATTGTTCATGGAGCCATTCCCTCGCAGGAATTCCGACATTCGACGCCCTCGATTGCCTGGCCAAAGCCGTTTGGCAGCGTGTCCGGCGATACTCTGTGCTCCCGGCAGCCATGAAAGTCGACGATGCCATTGACACAGTTTGGGAACAACGCGATGCGACGGGTAGCCGCCGAATAGCTCGTCACCACCGAGTCCCGACAGGACGACCTTGGCTCCCAGCTTTTGTGCAAAACGCGACACGCAGAACGTATTAAAGCCATCAATGCTCGGTTGATCGAGAGATGCGAGAAACTCGCTAATCAGTTGTCGCCCTTCGGATGCGGTGATCCGCCAGTCGTGGTGATCGGTATCGAAGTGTTGTGCTGTTCGTTCTGCAAGGCTGCCTTCGCTGAAATCGGCTTCATCGAAAGAAAGGCAATAGGTACGGATGTTTCGAAAGCCCTGCTGATGAGCAAGTGCAAGCACAGCCGTTGAGTCGATTCCGCCGCTGAGAAACATATTGACGGGAACGTCGCTGACGAAGTGTCGCTGAATCGATTCGTCCAGCGCCTCTCGAACGCTCGTCTCCGGTCTCGCGTCATTCAGCTGCGATCCTTCGAAGGAAGGCTGCCAGAATACTCTTGATTGTTCTCGACCGTTTTTCCACAACACCCAGCTTCCCGGCTGCAGCGCGGTCACGTTCTTGACCAGAGTCATCGGCTCCTGAACGCTTCCGTACAGGAGATACTCGCGCAGTGCTTCACCACACAATTCCGCCGGTTCCAGTTCGGCTTTCAGGACAGCTCGAAGTTCTGACGCGAACGCGATGGCCCCCTGACTGCGCCACACATAAAGCGGTTTAATTCCGAAAGGGTCTCGAGCCAGGAAGCAGCTGCGATCGATTCTGTCCCAGATGGCCAGGGCAAACATTCCATCCAGTCGTTCGACAAATGCCGTGCCAAGGCGGGCATACAATCTGAGCACCACTTCGGTGTCAGATTCGCTTCTGAATGTTTCTCCGGCAGCTTTGAGTTCGGCTCGCAGCTTGTCAAAGTTGTAGATTTCACCATTGAAGACGACAGTGTACCGATCGTCCGGGCAGGTCATCGGTTGATGTCCTGAATCACTGAGATCCAGAATGGCGAGACGTGTGTGCGCCAAAACGGTACCAGCTGCTACGTCAATGTGCAGCCCGGCATCGTCCGGACCACGATGTCGCAGATGCATTTGCATTTCCGACACACGTGCCGTCAGCACCGCCGGGCTGCCAGAGGCACCCGCGATTCCTGCCAGACCACACATCAGGCGGCGACCTCCGATTCGGTGATATCGATCGGTTCCAGCTTCCCTGCGTAGACGGTAGTTGGTGGAGATTTTTGCGCTGCAATCATTCTTGCCCAGCGTCTTCGTCTCAGTTCCACTGGCGCTACGACCCATTTCAGAATGACCAGTGACAACACGATTGAAAGACTCGCCACGATCGCAGCTTTGGCGTTCACCGGAAGCCATAAGACTCTCGTGTAAACGGCAGCAATAATCGAGACGATGAAGTAGTGAACCAGATAAACCGGGTACGACAGTTCGCCCAACCATCGATCAAGTTTGTTCGTCTTTGTCACTGCGAAAGCCATCGGGATGACGGTTGCCCATCCCAGATACGAAATCAGGTCGGCATACCTCACCGGGATTGCACCGGTCAGCACTTGAGTCGAGTGCTGGCCAAGCCAGAACAGGGTCAGCAGGCAGCCGACCTGAACAGAGTACTTTCGGAAGACAGTTGGTAAGCGTTCGTTGACGAACCGAACAATGCTCGGTTCCGACGAACGTGTCAGCCGGCAGCAAATCATGCCCGTCAGAAACAATGCCATGGCAAAGGGTGTGAATCGATAGGTCCATGGGTCATACATCAGGCCGAAGTTTTCATAGGCGACGATCCGTGCACCCAAAGATACTGCAGTCAGAAGTGCCAGCATTTTTGTGGAACAGCGATTGAACCATGGCACGAACAGATAGAACGTCAATTCAACGCCAATCGACCAGGCCGGATTAATGACAATGTACCGGCATAATGGATGGGCAATGTTCAGGCCGTCCGCTGTTACTTCAGGTCCGCAGGCCGGTTCATGTGCCAGAAAACAAAACCAATCGATGCCGAAACCCGTGAGATTCGAAAAAGTGGCGGCAGCTGTTCCCGCGATGCCATTGACGTCCGGTGAGTAAGTTGCGAACGGTGCCAGGGCGAGCCACTTCCCGGTGGCCAGACCGATTGCTGAGCAGGCAAGAACAATACCGAGCAGAATTGTCCAATAGGGTAT